>NZ_CP157390.1:1880177-2193539 GCF_040050925.1 Leifsonia sp. NPDC080035
GCGCGTGTTCTTCCAGGCCTGGGGCGGGGACGCGGCGGAGATGCTGGCGCGCGGTCGCCGGCTCGCCGAGCTCGGCCCGAACCTCACCGTCAAGCTGCCCGCGACACGCGCCGGTTTCGCCGCCGGTCGCGCGCTCGCCGCGGAGGGGACGAGCGTGCTGGTCACCGCGGTCTACGCGCCAGGCCAGGCGCTCGGCGCGTCCGCGATCGGCGCCGAGTTCATCGCCCCGTACCTCGGCCGCCTGAACGACGCGGGCCGCGACGGGGTCGCCGAGATCGGCCGCATGGCCGAGCTGCTCGACGGCACGGGGACGAGCGTGCTGGCGGCCAGTCTGCGCGCGCCCGACGCGGTCGTCGAGCTCGCCGGGCGGGGAGTGCGCTCGTTCACCGCCGCTCTCGACGTGGTGTGGGCGCTGCTGCAGGACGAGACCAGCGACGTGGCCGCTCGAGTCTTCGAAGAGGACAGCGTGTAGGTCGCCGGCCCCTACGCCATCCGCAGGGCCGCGCTCGCGCCGCGCAGCGCCGCCGCGAGGTGCCGGACGGCGGTCGACGGGGTCGCGGACGGCCCCTCGGTCACCGACGCGAGCTGCAGCGTGCGGCTGAACGAGGGCGCGCCGATCGGCAGCAGCACCAGGCCGGGATGCGCGTGGGTCGTCACCAGGCTCGGCACCAGGCCGATGCCCATCCCGGCGGCGATCATCGCCAGCATCACCTGGAAGTCGTCGGTGCGGTACGCCACGTCCAGGCTGCGACCGGCGGCGGCGAAGGTGTCGACCACCACGATGTCCATCGGGTCGTCGACGGCGGTGCCGAACACCCAGCGCTCGTCGCTCAGGGTCAGCAGGGTGGGCACGTCGAGCGAGGTCCGGCCCGCCAGCCGGTGCCCGACGGGCAGGGCGAGCAGCAACGGGTCGGGATGCACGTCGGTTGTGACGATGCGCGGCCGCAGCGGCAGCTCGTAACCGGGGACGGTGTAGACGAGAGCGGTGTCGAGCTCGGCGCGGTTGACGCGGTCGACGAGCACCGGCATCTCCTCGAGGGCCACGTCGATGCCGATGCCGAGCTGGTCCAGGTGCTCGACGACGGCCGGCAGCAGCTTCGCCGCCGCGGTCGGGAACATCCCGAACCGGATGCTGACCCGGCCGATCTCCGCGAGCTCCCTCGCGTCGCGCAGGGCGCGGTCGCGGAGGGTGAGGATCTCGTTGCCGCGTTCGAGCAGCAGCATCCCGACGGGCGTCAGCACGCTGCCGCGCGGCGAGCGCTGGAGCACCGCCGACCCGATGGCCCGCTCCAGGTTCTTGAGGTGGTAGTCGACGGTCGGCTGGCTCCACTGCAGAGCACGGGCCGCGCCGGTGACCGAGCCCTCCGCGTGCACGGCCGCGAGCGCCTCCAGTTGCCGCAGGTCCAGCACGATCCGCTCCTTCCCGACCGCCGGGAGCGCGGTGCTCGGACGGTCGTTGTCACATACAGGCTATGTGAGTCACGAGAACTCTTGTGCATTCCGCCGTCGCGGGGCGGGCGACAGCATGGAGGAATGCTCCACCACGACCTCCTCCTCCACGCGCCGGTCGACGATGACCGCCACGCGTCCCGGACCGACGCCGAGCGACTGCTGCGGCACCGTGAGACGCCGTACGCAGACGCACTGGAACGCTTCGTCGCACGCGAGCCGGTCCAGCTGATGGTGCCGGGCCACGGCGGCGACGGCCGGGGGATGAGCGGCCGCCTCGCCGACTTCATCGGCGAGCGCGCGCTGCGATTCGACGTGCCGATGCTGCTGGACGACGTCGACCTCGGCAGCGACTCGCCCTTCGAGCAGGCGCTCGCGCTCGCGGCCGACGCCTGGGGCGCCCGGCGCACCTGGTTCGTGACCAACGGCGCCTCGCAGGCGAACCGCACGGTCGCGCTCGCCGTCCGCGGTCTGGGGCGCCACGTGCTCTGCCAGCGCAGCGCGCACTCCAGCTTCAGCGACGGCATCCTGGTCGGCGGGCTCCTGCCGTCCTTCGTGTTCCCGTCGGTCGACCGTCGGCACGGGATCTCGCACGGCGTCTCGCCCGAGGCCCTGGAGCTCGCGCTCGCCGAGGCGGAGCGGGAGGGGCGGGCGGCCTCCGCCGTCTACATCGTCTCGCCCAGTTACTTCGGTGCGACCGCCGACGTCCGTGCGCTCGCCGACGTCGCCCACGCGCACGGGGCACCGCTGATCGTGGACGGCGCGTGGGGTCCGCACTTCGGCTTCCACCCCGACCTCCCGGAGTCGCCGGTCCGGCTCGGCGCCGACCTGGTCGTCTCGAGCACCCACAAGCTCGCGGGCTCGCTCACCCAGTCGGCCATGCTGCACCTGGGCCACGGCCCGTTCGCCGAGCGGCTGGAGCCTCTGGTGGAGCGCGCGTTCACGCTGACGGCGTCCACCTCGACCAGCGCACTGCTGCGCGCGTCCCTGGACATCGCGCGGCACGCCCTGGTCACGGGGGAGGAGTACATCGGGGCCTCGATCGCGGCGGCCGACGACTTCCGCGAGGCCCTGCGACGGGACCCGCGCTTCGACGTGCTCAGCGACGGCTTCGGCGCCTACGACGACATCGCCGCCGTCGACCCCCTCCGGGTTCCGATCGACGTGTCGGCCACCGGCGTCGACGCGCACTGGCTGCGGGATCGCATGGCCGCCGACCACGGCATCTACTTCGAGATGTCCACCGCGACGACGCTGGTCGCGCTGATCGGCGCGGGCAAGGTGCCGGACCTGGACCTCGTGCACCGCGCGCTCGTCGACGCCGTCGACGCGGTCGGCTCCGCGGCGGCGGGCGGCACGGCACACGGCGGCGACGGGCGGCCGGCGGCCGCCTGCGACTTCCCGGAGCTCCCGTCGTCCGGTGCCCTGCGGATCGCTCCGCGCGAGGCGTTCTTCCGCGAGACCGAGGTGGTCCCGGCCGCGGACGCCGTCGGCCGGGTCTCGGCCGACACTCTCGCGGCGTACCCGCCCGGCATCCCCAACATCATCCCCGGCGAGGAGATCACCGCCGAGGGCGTCGCCTTCCTGCGCGCGGTCGCCGCATCGCCGACCGGGTACGTTCGCGGAGCGGTGAACGAGGACGTCTCGTCGTTCCGCGTCGTGCGGTAGCGGGAACCCCGGCCGACCGGCCGAACCGGACAACGAAGTCTAGGAGAAACACGCACATGACAACCCCCTCCCTGCGGCAGCAGCTGTTCCGGACCAAGCCCGTCCCCCGCGACGGCGGAGAGTCCGGCAGCAGTCTGAAGCGGAGCATCGGCCTCTTCCAGCTCACCCTGATCGGGGTGGGCGGCACGATCGGCACCGGCATCTTCTTCATCCTCTCCGAGGCCGTTCCGGTCGCGGGGCCCGCGGTGATCTGGTCGTTCATCATCGGCGGCATCGTCGCCGGGCTCTCCGTGCTCTGCTACGCGGAGCTGTCCAGCGCGGTCCCCGTGTCCGGCTCCTCCTACTCGTACGCGTACTCGACGCTCGGCGAGCTCCCCGCGATGGGCGTCGCCGCCTGCCTGCTGCTCGAGTACGGGGTGTCAACGGCGGCGGTCGCCGTCGGCTGGTCGCAGTACGTGAACGAGCTCGTCGGGAACCTGTTCGGCATCCAGTTCCCGAAGGAGCTGCTCTACGCGCCGGAGGAGGGCGGCATCGTGAACGTGCCGGCGATCGTCCTCATCGGCCTCTGCATGCTGCTCCTGATCCGCGGCACCCGGCACTCGGTCGTCACCAACACGATCATGGTGCTCATCAAGATCGCGGTGCTGATCTTCTTCGTCGCGGTCGGCATCACGGGCTGGAACGCGGACCACTTCGCGAACTTCGCGCCGTTCGGCTTCACCGGCATCATGTCCGGCGCCGGTATCATCTTCTTCTCGTTCGTCGGCCTGGATGCGGTCGCGACCGCGGGCGACGAGGCGAAGAACGCGCGGCGCAACCTGCCCATCGCGCTGATCGCCGCGCTCGTCATCGTCACCGCCGTCTACGTGCTGGTCGCTGTCACGGCGCTGGGAGCGCAGCCGTCCGGAGCGTTCGCGAACCAGTCCGCCGGGCTCTCCGCGATCCTGGAGAACATCGTCGGCGCCAGCTGGCCGGGCACGATCGTGGCGGCGGGTGCCGTCATCTCGATCTTCAGCGTGACCCTGGTGGTCCTGTACGGCCAGACCCGCATCCTGTTCACGATGTCGCGCGACGGGATGGCGCCCAAGGTCTTCCGGAAGGTCAGCCCGCGCACGTTCACCCCGGTCGCGAACACGATCATCGTGTCGGTCGTCGTCGCCATCCTCGCCGGGGTGCTGCCGATCAACTTCCTGGCCGAGATGACCAGCATCGGCACGCTCGCCGCCTTCCTGGTGGTCTCCACGGCCGTGATGGTGCTGCGCCGGCGTGAGCCGGGCCTCGAGCGGAAGTTCCGCATCCCGTTCGGGCCGGTCATCCCGATCCTGTCGATCGTCGGCTGCCTGTGGATCATCAAGGACCTCCGGCCGGTGACGGTGATCGTCTTCGCCCTGTGGACGGTCGCGTTCCTGCTCTGGTACCTCTTCGTGGCGCGCAAGCACTCGGTGATCGGGAAGCTGATCGCGGACGGCAGACTGGTACCTGCCGGGCACGGGAAGTACCGGGAGACGGACGCGGACCTCGCGGACGAGCAGACGGATTCGGCGACGGAGGTCGTGGAGAACAGATGAGCACAACGACGATCACAGCGGGCGACGAGCGCGTCGAGGCACGGCTGGGGGCGCTGGAGCGCATCCTGCCCGAGAACAGCTCCGTGCGCGCCGACGGCGTGCTCGAGATCGGTGGCGTCGCCGTCGACGAGCTGGCCGCCGAGTACGGCACGCCGCTGTACGTGTTCGACGAGGCCGGCTTGCGCCGGCAGGCGCGCCGGTTCGTGGACGGGTTGCGGGAGCGCTGGCCGGACTCGGAGGTGCTGTTCGCCTCCAAGTCGCTGCCGGCCGTCGGGATGTACCGCCTCGCCCACGAGGAGGGCGTCTCCATCGACGTGGCGGGCGGCGGCGAGCTGCGGCTCGCGCTCGCCGCGGGCGTCGCGCCGGAGCGCATCCACTTCCACGGCAACGCGAAGACCGACGCCGAGCTGACGATGGCGCTGGAGGCCGGCATCGGCACGATCATCGTCGACAACGAGGACGAGCTGGACCGGCTGGCGCGGCTGCTGCGGCGCCCGCAGAAGCTGCTGCTGCGCGTCATCCCCGGCATCGAGGCCAAGACGCACGCGTCGCAGGCGACGGGCGGCAACACCTCCAAGTTCGGACTGCCGATCGACCAGCTCGGCCACGCCATCGCGCGCATCCGGAAGCACCCGCTCATGGAGTTCGAGGGTGTGCACCTGCACATCGGGTCGCAGATCCTCGACGTCGAGCAGTTCGCCGAGGCGGTGCAGAAGATCTCGACGGTCGGCGCGTTCCCGGTGTACGACGTCGGCGGCGGGCTCGGCATCGCGTACACCGTCGACGACGTCGCGCCGAGCGTCGAGGAGTACCTCGACGCGATCGTCGCGGCAGCCCGCGCCTCCCTCCCGGCGGGCGCGAAGCTGATGATCGAGCCCGGCCGCTCCCTGGTGGCGAGGGCCGGCGTGACGCTCTACCGCGTGGTGTCCGTCAAGCGGACCGGGCGGACGTTCGTCGCGGTGGACGGCGGGATGGCGGACCAGCTGGATGTGGCGCTCACCCAGCAGCGCTACGAGGCGGTTGCCGCCGACCGGATGCTCGAGCCGTGCACGGAGTCCGTGCAGCTCGTCGGCCGGCAGTGCGAGTCCGGCGACCTGCTCGTGGACGGCGCCGTGCTGCCGCAGCCGCGCGTCGGCGACCTCGTCGTGATGCCCGCGACCGGCGCATACGGCTACACCCTCGCGAACAACTACAACGGGGCGCTGAAGCCCGCGATCGTGTTCGTCGCGGACGGCGAGGCCCGCCTCGTCGTCCGCCGGGAGACCTACGACGACCTGCTCGCCACGCACGAGCCGGCCGTCGCGGCCGGTCGCGGCTGAATCCGCTGTGTGCGAGTTCTCAGGTGGGATGGCGGAGGATTTCACGGTTGTCCATTGCACGAAAAGGAACCACCCCATGAGCTCGCTCCGCGACCACATCGAGCGCACCCTCCGCGACGCCGACCGCACCCCCGCCACCGCGACGGAGGTCGTCGCGGACACCGGCGCCATCGCACTGCCCCAGCAGTAGCGCTCAGGCGCGGCGGACCATCACCTGCCGCAGCACCCGGCGGAGCTCGGCCTCGATCCTGCGCGCCTGCTCCACCGAGACCCCGCCCTCGTCCCCACGCCGCTCCGACCCGGCGCAGCGGTCGCCGCCGTCGGTGAAGTGCAGGGAGATGCGCCCGTCCGCGAGCACGGGATGGCGCTGCCCGCAGTGACCGCACGCCTGGTGCGAGAACAGTTCAGCCATGCTCCGACGTTACGGGCCGGATGTTTCCGGACGATTGCGTCCACGCGAAGGGACGATGACGGTTCCGGTGCGACCGGTTGCCGACCGCCCCTGTCGGAGCCGGGACGCGAGCATCTACCCTGTGCCTATGACGCGTCGGGAAGACCGAGGGTAGCCGAGTGTTCGGCGAGTTCTCCGACACGCAGTGGGTCGCCCTGTCGTTCGTGCTGCTCGGGATCGCGCTGCTCGTGGCGACCCTGGTGCGGCGCTACGTCCCTCCGCTGCACCGCCTCTACATCCCGGCGAGCGTGATCGCCGGGTTCCTGATCCTGATCCTCGGACCGCAGATCCTGGGAGCACTCACGGGAACCGACGGCCTGATCCCGCGGGCGGCCGTCGACGTGCTCTCGCGGCTCCCCGGGCTGATGATCAACATCGTGTTCGCCGGGGTGATGCTCGGCAAGCGCCTGCCGTCGGTGAAGAGCTTCTGGGGAGAGTCCGCCCCGCACTTCATCCTCGGGAGTGTGTTCTCGTTCGGCCAGTTCGCGCTCGGCGCGCTCGCGGTGGCGTTCATCCTCACGCCATTCTTCGGGCTGCCGGCCGCGGCGGGGTCGATCCTGGAGCTGTCGTTCGCCGGCGGTCACGGCACCATCGCCGGGATGGGCGAGATCCTCGACAACGCCGGAGCGCCCGAGGTCGTGGACATCGGGCTCGGCCTCGCCACGATCAGCATGATCACGGGCGTGGTCGGCGGCTCCATCCTCGTCAACTACGCCATCCGCAGTCCCCGCATCACCGTCGCTCGCACCTCCCGCGTGCATCCGGCGACCGACGCGGTCCACTTCGTCGCCCCGAACAGCGGCGACACCGCCAGCACCGACCTGGGGCTGGGATCGATCAGTCGCAGCTTCGGGGCGATCGCGCTCTCCATCGCGCTCGGGCTCGTGGTGCTCGAAGTGCTGCGCCTGATCGCGCGGGCGTTCGGCTCCGACCTGTTCGACGCGTTCCCGCTCTTCCCGTTCACCGTGATCGGGGGGTTCGCCGTGCAGCTGGTGCTCACGGCGACGCGCAAGGAGGAGCTGGTCGAACGGCGCACCGTGAACGACATCACCACGCTCGCGCTCGACATCCTGATCGCGGCCGCCATCGGCACGATGTCGCTCGCCGCGCTCGGGGCGAACATCCCGAGCCTGGTCATCCTCACCGTCATCGCCTTCGGCTGGAGCGTGATCGGGATGCTGTGGCTCGGCCCGCGCATCCACCGGGTGCACTGGTTCGAGCACGCGATCGCCGACTACGGGCAGTCGCAGGGGAACGTGGCGACCGGTTTCGTGCTCGCCGACATGGCGGACCCCGGGCGCACCACCGCCGCAGCCCGCGCCTACGGGTACAAGCAGCTGACGTACGAGCCGCTGCTCGGCGGCGGCATCCTGACCGCGCTGAGCGTGCCGATCATCCTCGTGATCGGGCCGGTCTGGTTCGGCGTCGCCAGCGCCGTCATCACGATCGGCCTCATCCTGTGGGGGGTTCTGCGCGGCCGGCGTTGAGCGGTCGCGACACGCCGCGACGCGGTGGGCGAGACGGCGCGTCGCGACCGCTCGACGCGTCCGGGTTGCGGACGGGGCGGCTCTGCGGCTGGAATGGCCGTATGGTGCCGACGCGGGTGGTCAGACGGTGACCGGTGCGCCGCGCCTGTCGCGCGCAGCCCTGCCGCATCCCGAGCCCGTCCCTCCGGTGCGCATCGTGCACCT
This sequence comes from Leifsonia sp. NPDC080035, assembly GCF_040050925.1. Taxonomy (NCBI): domain Bacteria; kingdom Bacillati; phylum Actinomycetota; class Actinomycetes; order Micrococcales; family Microbacteriaceae; genus Leifsonia; species Leifsonia sp. NPDC080035. The sequence goes on from NZ_CP157390.1 coordinate 1,888,324, forward strand.
GGGGCTCGGCGCGTTCCACCGCTCCCACCAGGCCTGGTACACCGCGCACGCGGACGACGCTGCCGGGTGGGGGATCGCCGCCTTCACCGGCCGGCGCCCCGGCGCGGCCGAGGTGCTGCGTGCGCAGCAGGGCGTCTACACCCTGGTGGAACGCGGCGGCGACGGCGATCGGTTCGAGCTGATCGGCAGCATCGTGGCCGCGCACCCCGGCGACGAGGTGGATGCGCTGCTGCGCACCTTCCGCTCGCCGGAGGTCGCCTTGGTGACCCTGACCATCACCGAGGCGGGCTACCGTCTCGGCCCCGACGGTGAGCTCGACCTCGGCGACACGGAGACACTGGCCGACATCGCCCTGCTCCGGGATACCGTCACCGGCACGAGCGGGGGAGCACCGCGGGCCGGGGCCGCACTCGCAGCGCCGGCCACCGCGCTCGGCCGGCTGCTGCTCGGGCTGTGCGCGCGACGGGAGGCGGGTGCGCCTCCCGTCGCGATCGTCCCGTGCGACAACCTCCCGGAGAACGGCCGCGTTCTCGAGCGCGCGCTCACCCGGATGGCGACGGAGGTGCAGCCGGACCTCGCGGCGTGGCTCCCGCGCGGGGCGTCCTTCGTCTCCACCTCGGTGGACCGGATCACGCCGCGGCTCGACCCGGACGACCGCCCAGCGATCGCCGCCGCGACCGGCTGGGACGATGCGACGCCCGTCGTCGCCGAGCCGTTCGCGGACTGGGTGCTCTCGGGCGACTTCCCGTCCGGGCGTCCGCGCTGGGAGTCGGCGGGGGCGCGCTTCGTGGACGACATCGCGCCGTGGGAGGCGCGGAAGCTGTGGATGCTGAACGGCGCCCACACGCTGCTCGCCGCCGCGGGCCCCGCCCGCGGTCACGTCACCGTCGCCGAGGCGTTCGCCGATCCCGGGCTCCGCGCGGCCGTCGACCGGATCTGGGACGAGGCAGCGGCGCAGCTGGAGACGGTGGAGACCGTCGACTACCGGCGCGCGCTCGCCGACCGGTTCGCCAATCCACGCATCGTGCACCGGCTCGCGCAGATCGCGGAGGGCTCGCGCACGAAGGTGCGGCTGCGGATCGTCCCGGTCGCGCTGGCCGAGCGGTCCGCCGCACGCCCGGCCGCGGGATGCGCTGCCGCGATCGCCGCGTGGATCGCCGCCGAGGCGCCGGACGCCGACCCTCGCGACGCGCTGCGCGAGCTGTCGCCCGAGCTCGCCGCCGACGAGCGGTTCGTGCGGACGCTCCGCGGAGCGCTCGCCGCATCCGCCCCGTCGGGGCCCACCCAGGAAGCGTAGGGAGTAAGGAGTAGGCATGATCATCGACAAGGCCGACGTCATCGTCACGAGCCCCGACCGGAACTTCGTCACCCTCAAGCTGACGACCGACGACGGCCTGACCGGCCTCGGCGATGCGACGCTGAACGGCCGCGAGCAGGCGGTCGTCGCCTACCTGACCGAGCACGTCGTGCCGCTGCTGATCGGCAGGGACGCGTCCCGCATCGAGGACACCTGGCAGTTCCTGTACCGCAGCGCGTACTGGCGGCGCGGCCCGGTGACGATGGCGGCGATCGCCGCGGTGGACATGGCGCTCTGGGACATCAAGGGCAAGGCGGCCGGGATGCCGGTCTACCAGCTGTTGGGCGGCGCCTCCCGCAACGGACTGCTCGCATACGGGCACGCGTCCGGCCGCGACCTGCCCGAGCTCTTCGACAGCGTGAACGAGCATCTGGAGCAGGGCTACCGGGCCATCCGCATCCAGTCGGCCGTGCCTGGCCTGAAGTCGATCTACGGCATCGCCTCCAACGCCACATACGAGGGCAACGCGGGCGTGCGCTACGACCACGAGCCGGCGCAGCGCGGCGGCCTGCCGAACGAGGAGGACTGGGACACCCGCTCCTACCTGCGGCACATCCCGACGGTGTTCGAGGCGGTGCGGAACGAGTTCGGGCCGGAACTGCCGCTGCTGCACGACGGCCACCACCGGATGACGCCCATCCAGGCCGCGCAGCTCGGGAAGTCGTTGGAGCCGTACGACCTGTTCTGGCTGGAGGACTGCACCCCGGCCGAGAACCAGGAGGCGCTGCGCCTGGTCCGGCAGCACACCACCACCCCGCTCGCGATCGGGGAGATCTTCAACACGGTCTGGGACTACCAGCAGATCATCCGCGAGCAGCTGATCGACTACGTCCGTTCCGCGGTCACGCACACGGGAGGCATCAGTCACCTGAAGAAGCTGCTCGACTACGCCTCCCAGTACCAGATCAAGTCCGGCATGCACGGCCCGACCGACATCTCCCCGGTCGGGATGGCGGCGGCGATGCACCTGGGGCTCGCGATCCACAACTTCGGCATCCAGGAGTACATGAAGCACGGCGCGAAGACCGACAGCGTCTTCCGGCAGTCCTTCACCTGGAGGGACGGCTTCCTGCACCCCGGCGACGAGCCCGGCCTCGGCGTCGAGCTGGACGTGGACGAGGCGGGGAAGTACCCCTACATCCGCGCCTACCTGCCCTACAACCGGCTCGCGGACGGCACCGTCCACGACTGGTGAGGGCCGTTGCCCTCCACCGTGCTGCGATCGACCGCCGAGCTGCGCACCGCGTCGCCCTCCGCCACGTCGATCGCGTTCGCGCGGACGACGAGCTCGGCGACGTCGTGCGCGTCGACGACCGGCCCCGCGGCGGTCTCGAAGAGGTTCTCCTCGACGACGATCCGGCCGTGGACGCGCGCGCCGGTGCCTCCCGCGCCCGCCGTGCTCGGCGCGACGAGCACGGCGGGCGCGTCGACGCGGAGGAAGCGGTTGCCCCGGATCCGGACGTCGTGGACGGGACCCGACTCGTACCAGTCGACCGCGTCACCGGCGATGAAGACCCCGGCCATGGTGATGCCGTCGAAGACGTTGGACTCGATCCGCACGGGCCGGCGCGTGGTCACGAGGATGCCGCGGGTGGGGACGTTGACGAATCGATTGCCGGCGATCGACACCGCGGGCGTCCGCGTCACGTTCTCCACCACGAGCCCCTCCCGTCCCGTCAGCCCGGGAGGAAGCGGCGCAGCCAGCGTGATCGTCGCGGTGCGCGGGTCGTGGTCGCGGTCGCGACCGGACGGCCCGTCGACGGTCAGGACGGCCAGCGGGCCGGCGACCCGCCGGAGGGTGCGCGCGTCCACCACCTCGATGTCGTCGCCGACACGGAGCACCGGCAGACCCGACGTCTCGGGATGCGGGTAGCTCAACGCGAGCGTGTCGTCGCCGACCGCGGTGACGGCGAGGTAGCTGCCGTGGACGTTGATCGGGTCATCGTGAGGACCGTCGAAGACGCAGCCGCGGATGACCACATCGCCCTCGAGCGAGGCCAGCTGGAGGAAGTCCGCGAAGGCAGCGGAGCTCCGGCCCTGCTTTCGCGGCGCCCGGAACGTCACCCGGTCGATGGTGACGTCGCGGCAGAGCTGGGCGACGACGCCGAGGCCGTGCAGGTAGTGCGCCTGCACATCGCGGAGAACGACCCCCGTGCACTCCGAGAACAGCACCCCGGGGTGATCCCGCACCGTGTCGCGCATCTGGAAGACGAGTCCGCGCGTGTCCGGCTCCTCCGCCGTCGCATATTCGATCCGCAGCCGCCGGCCGTCGCGCCGCAGCCGCTCGACGCCCTCGAACAGCGGGGAGCCGTCCACCCGCCAGGTGCGCTGCGCGACCGGATCGTGCATCTGCGTGTACGCCATGCCGTCGCGGCCCTCCCAGTACGGCTGCCCGGTCTCGGGGCTCGCACCGCCGGTCCAGACGACGGACCGGCCCTCGACCCGGAAAGGGTTGGTCTCCGGGATGCACACCACGCAGTACCCGTGGCCGTCCTCGACGCCGGTCTCGACCACCGTGGCGTCCACGACCGTGGGAACGGCGTAGTCGATCGCGATCCCGGCGATGGTGACATCGGTGGAGTCCAGCACGGCGATGGCCGTCTGGCGGCCGTGGGTTCGGAGCAGGGCGCCGTCACCGCGGAGGGTGAGGCGGTCGGCGTTCTCGATGAGGACGGCGATCGTCTTGACGCGGAAGCGCTCATCGTCCCCGACCGTGTTGGTGACGTCGAGCTCTCGGCGCGACGCGCTCTCCGGCCACAGCTCGTAGCGGCCGGGAGGGAAGTCGACGGTGACGGGGCCGGCGGCGGTCGATGCCGCGGCGAGCGCGGCGGCGATGGCCGGGGTCGAGTCGGCGCTGCCGTTCGGATCGGCGCCGAACTCCGTGACGTCGATGATCGTGCCCGCGGCATCCATCCGGCCTCCTCGTCGTGTCCCGGGGTCGAGAACGGTATGTTATCTCTATGAAAAGCATTGTTGCTTCACGTCACGACCGCGTCCCCGCGACGCCGGAGGCGGCACGGTGAGCAGGATCGGCATCACGGACGTGGCCGTCGAGGCGAACGTCAGTCCCGCCACCGTCAGCAGGGTCATCAACAACCGCGGGATCGTCGCCCCCGAGACGCGGCGGACGGTCGAGGAGGCGATGCGCAGGGTCGGCTACACGCGTGGCGCCACGGGCGACCTCGTCGCACTGATCGTCCCCGGTCTCATCGACCCGTTCTTCGGGCTGATCTCGGAGCAGCTCGGTCTCGCCCTCTCGCCGCTCGGGATGCGCGCGCTGGTGTGCTCCGCTCCGGCCGGCTCCGTGCAGGAGTTCGAGTTCATCTCGTCGCTCTCCGAGGCGGGGATCGTCGGCGCGGTCTTCGTGTCGGCGAGCAACACGCTGGACGGCGCCGACACGTCGGCCGTGCGGCTGCTGGAGAAGCGGCGCACGCCCTTCGTGTGCATCAATGGCGGCTTCGCGGGGGTGTCGGCGCCGACGCTGTCCACCAACGACGAGCTGGCGGCGGAGATCTCTGTGGAGCACCTCTGGGACCTCGGTCACCGCCGCATCGGGCTGATCGCGGGGCCGGTCGGGAACCGGCCGAGCGACCGGCGCGTCCGCGGGTTCGAGCGCGCGATGACGAAGCGCGGCGGGACTCCGTCCGTCGTCCGCAGCCACTACTCGATCGAGGGCGGGTACTCCGCGGCGTCTCAGCTCCTCGAGTCGGGGACGACCGCCGTCGTGGCCGCGAGCGACGACATGGCGCTCGGCACGATCCGCGCCGCGCGCTGGCTCGGCCTCGCCGTTCCGGACGACGTCTCGGTCATCGGGTACGACGACGCGTACCCGTTCGAGTTCGTCGACCCGCCGCTCACCACGGTCCGCCAGCCCATAGACCGCCTCGCGAAGACGGTCGCGCCCATCCTGTCCCGGCTGGTGCGCGGCGACCGCATGGCGGACGGAGAGCTCCTGTTCGACCCCGAACTGATCCCCAGGGCGTCGACGGCGAAGCCTCGTGATGTCGCATGATTGACGTGTTTGTGAAAAAGTTTGTATCGGATCCGTCACTCTCTCTAGCATTGCGGCATGGCAAGGACGCTCCCCACTCCCGACGGCACCCGGCGCTCGACTGAGCTCGCGGTGGCCTCGTCGCTCACCGACATCGTCGATGGCTTCGAGTGGGCCGCGGAGCTCGCCCTGTCCTGGGTGCAGACCGGGCGCACGGGCGCGATGCCCTCCTACTGGGCCGGGCTCACCGACCGCCCGATGTTCTACTCCCGCGACCTCGCCCACCAGGCCCTGGGCGGTCACCTGCTGGGGCTCGACGAGGAGAACCTCGCGATGTTCCAGCACTTCGCGGAGTCCGCGACGGCGCGCCGACGCTACTACCCGCTGTGGGCCTTCACCTTCGACGGCGAGCCCGCCGCGATCGACTACCGCTCTGACGACGACTTCGTGCGCGAGACCCCGGCTCCCTATGAGCTGGTCGAGAAGAGCATCGAGCAGTACCGCTGGACGCGCGACCGCCGGTGGCTCGACAGCCCGGCGCTGGCCGCCTTCCACCGCAACACGGTGTTCCTCTTCACCGACGCCCACGACGTCCACGGGATCGGCGCGGCCGGAGAGCGTGCGGCGAACGACATCTTCGCGGGCAGCCCCACCTACAACGAGATCCGGACCGCACCGGACCTGCAGCTCGCCGGCGACGGCCTGGCCAGCCAGTGGGCGGCGACCCGCGCGTACGCGGAGGTGGCGCCGGACCCCGCAGACCGCGCAGAAGCGGACCGCCGTGCCGCGAGCCTCCTGAGGCTGTTCGAGGAACGCTGGTGGAACGAACAGGAGGGCCACTACGTCCCCGGGTTCACCGACCGCGGGCCGGTCGACGTGTTCGCGCTCGAACCGTCCTGGTTCCCCGCGGTGAAGTCGATGATCCCCGCGGGCGAGCGGGCGCAGCGCCATCTCGCCTACCTGGCCGAGGGACTCGAGGTCTCGCCCCCGCCGAACATCGAGGCGTTCACCTACCTGCCGGAGGCGTTCGGCGCCTACGGCCACGATGCCGTCGCGCTGCGCTGGCTGCGGCACCTGATCGCCTCGCGCGCCGACTACCCCGAGGTGCCATTCACCGTCGTCAGCCACATCGCCGCCGGGCTCACCGGGCTACGGCCGACTCTCGAGGGCGACGTGGAGACCCGCTCGCACCTCCCGGAGGGCGAGTGGATCGAGGTTCGCGGCGTCCGCATCGGCGATGCGGAACTGACCGTCCGCCACGACGGCGACGACGCGAGCGAACTGACCGTCACGGCTGGGACGCAACCCGTCCGCTGGAGCGCGCACTTCCCCGACAGCACCAGGCACGCGGTCGTGCCCGTCGGCGCGACCGTGCGGCTCACCCCCTGACCCATCCGACACACCGGAAGTCCCATCCCGCATCACCCATCCCGCATCACCCATCCACGAAAGGCGCATTCAATGAGGAAGCGAATCCTTGCGGTCGCGGCGACAGCCGCCGCCGTCGCAGCAGCACTCTCCGGCTGCAGCCAGGGCGGCGACGCCTCCGGCTCCGGTTCCACGACCATCACCTTCGCCCACTGGGGCAACGACCAGGAGAACGCCACCGAGCAGGCGATGATCGCCGCATTCGAGAAGGCGCATCCCGACATCACCGTGAAGGCGAACTGGGTGCAGAACAACTACGAGCAGCAGCTGCAGACGATGATCGCGGGCGGCACCGCCCCGGACGTCGCCCAGATCTCCAACTCGTCGCTCGGCCAGTTCGCCTCGACCTTCGCCCCGGTGGAGGTGAAGGGATCCGACTTCTACTCGGAGAACATCGCGGCGAGCATGAAGTTCCAGGGCAAGTACTACGCGATCCCGTTCACGGTGAAGACGAAGACGATGGCGGTCAACAAGGCGGTGTTCGAGAAGGCAGGGGTCGCCGTGCCGTCGGGCACCGATCCGCTGAACCCCGACGCCTACGCGAAGCTGGCGACGTCGCTCGTGAGCGCAGGCTCGCCGAAGACCTTCGGGGCGGCGCCCCTCGGCTTCGACCAGTGGCTGACGATCTACGGCGGCAGCCAGTTCAGCGCCGACGGCAAGACCTGCACCTACGACTCCGACGCGGCCGTCTCCGCCGCGGACCAGGTGATCGACGCGCAATCGCCGGACGGATATGCGCCCAGCCAGGCCGAGGCGAACGGGCAGGACATGTTTGGGTGGCTCACCACCGGCCGGGTCGCCATGTTCCCCGACTTCGGGCCGTGGAGCATCGCCCAACTGGCGCAGCTGCCGAACAGCTCCGACTTCGCGCTGGTGCCGGTGCCGGGCAAGGGCTCCTCGATGGAGATCGACGGACTCGCCATCTCCTCGTCCTCCAGTCAGGAGAAACAGGCGGCGGCGAAGACGTTCGCCACGTTCATGGCCACAGACCCTGCCGCGCAGAAGCTGCTCACCACGGCGAAGTCCTCGCTCGGACTGCCGGTGATCGAGGCGGCCAAGGCGAGCGCGCTCGCCGCCGCGCCCGACCAGAACATCGCCGCGTTCTTCTCGGCGGTGAGTCAGTCCACGATCGCACCGAGCTTCTCGAAGACGCAGTCGAACATCAACGGCACGATCGAGACCGATCTGAGCACCAGGACGGCCGTCGGTTCCGGCCATGAGTCCCCGAAGAAGGTGCTCGCCGACCTCAACACCACATGCCAGAAGCAGCTCGACGCCGGCGAGTGACCCCGCCGCCCGCGCGTCACCAACGATAGAGACCGAACTGTGAATCCCATCATCCAGACACTCGAGAACCTTCTCGGACTCGTCGGCGTCGAGCCGGGAGCGCGCCCGATCGGCGCCTTCATCCTCATCGTCGCCGTCGTGGCAGCCGTGCTCGGAATCGGATTCCGGATCGCCGTGAGGCGGCGGTGGATGCGTCCCACCACCGCCGCCTTCTGGCTCTTCGCGTCGCCGTGGATCTTCGGGTTCCTGCTGTTCACGCTGGGCCCGATGGTCTATTCGCTCGGCCTCTCGCTGTTCCACTGGGACCTGATCTCGCCGGCCACCTTCGCCGGGTTCGACAACTACACGAAGGCGGCGAGCGACCCGTTGCTCGGTCAGGCGATCAAGGTGACCCTGACCTTCGCGGTGGTGAGCGTGCCCCTGCAGACCGTGCTCTCGCTCGGAGTCGCGCTGCTGATGAACATCGACGTCCGCGGCATCCACATCTTCCGGACGATCTGGTACCTCCCGAGCCTCGTGCAGGGTGTCGCTCAGACCGTGCTCTTCCTGTGGGTGTTCAACCCCAGCTACGGACTGGTGAACGGGCTGCTCGGAGCGGTCGGCATCCAGGGCCCGAGCTGGTTCGGCGACCCGAACTGGGCGCTGCCCGCGGTCATCATCATGAGCCTGTGGACGGTCGGCGGGAACATGATCATCTACCTGGCGGGCCTGCAGGACGTGCCGACCGAGCTCTACGAGGCGGCGCGGCTCGACGGCGCCGGGCGGATCCGCGAGGTGTGGAGCATCACGATCCCGCAGATCAGCCCGGTGATCTTCTTCAATGTCGTGACGGGAATGATCGCGGCGATGCAGATCTTCACCCAGGGCTACCTGGTGCCGTCCAGCACGGGGAGCGCGAACGGGGGAGGGCCGGGCAACTCCCTGCTGTTCCTCGTCTACTACCTGTACCAGAACGCGTTCCGGATGTTCCAGATGGGCTACGCGTCCGCTCTGGCGTGGATCCTGCTGCTGATGATCCTCGTGCTCACCGCCCTGATGTTCCGGGGGAGCGCGTTCTGGGTCTACTACGAGTCGGCCCGCCCGGCCCGAGAGAGGAGGCGGGCAGCCCGTGTCCGTTGATGTCATCCCGATCGCCCAGGCGCCGGCGCAGAGGACGGTGAGCCGGCGGAGGACGAAGCCCGGAGAGGCGTCGCGGCCGCGCAAGGCGGTGTCGCTGATCGTCCTGGTCGTCGGGTCGTTCGTGTTCGCCTACCCGTTCCTGTGGATGATCGCGACGTCGCTGCGCACCAAGCAGGGCGTCGCCGAGGGCGGGATCGGCCTGTTCCCGCTGCAGTGGCGGTTCTCGAACTACGCGGAGGCGCTCGGCGCGTTCCCGTTCTGGTCGTACCTGCTGAACTCCCTGCTCAGCACCGTGATCCCCGTCGTCGGCACCGTGCTCGTGGCATCCCTGGTCGGGTTCGCGCTCGCGCGCATCCCGGCCCGCGGCGCCGGTGTCGTCTTCGCGATCATCCTGGCGACCATGCTGCTGCCGGGGGAGGTGACGCTGGTGCCGCAGTTCATCCTGTTCAAGCAGCTGGACATGATGAACTCGCTGTACCCGGTGATCCTGCCGGTCTTCTTCGGGTCGCCGTTCTTCATCTTCCTGTTCCGGCAGTTCTATCTGCACCTGCCCGCGTCGCTCGTGGACGCGGCCATCGTCGACGGTGCGGGCTGGTTCCGCATCTGGCGCTCGATCTTCCTCCCGCTCTCGAAGCCGATCATCGTCGCGACCGCGGTGCTGCAGTTCATCGCCTCGTGGAACAACTTCGTCACGCCCGCGATCTACCTGACCAGTGAGCAGTGGAAGACCCTGCCCGTCGCCCTCGCCGGCTTCCAGTCCACGAACGGGACGGACACGCCGCTGCTGATGGCCGCCTCCATCGTCGTCGTGCTGCCGTGCATCGTCATCTTCTTCATCGCACAGAAGCAGATCGTCGGCGGCGTCACGTTCACGGGGAACAGGTGACCCCGTGACGCAGAACATCGTGGAGGACCGGGTCTGGTTCCCGGGGGCGCCGGCCGACGCCGTCTCCTACAGCAGGACCGTGGATGAGGCGTCCGGGCTGCGGGTGTCCGTGCTCGCGGCCGCCGGTTCCGCACTGCCCGAGCTCATGGTGCGGGGGAGCGGCGCCGGCCTCCAGCTCGAGGCGGGGGCGGACGGCGATGGTCCGTTCACGCTCTCGCTCAGCCTGCCCCTGCGCGACCCGGTGACCCTCTGGACGCCGGGAAGCGAGGTGCCGCACGGGACCATGCCGGCGTCGTGGGCGGACGCGCGCCGGATCTCCGCTCTCGACGGCGTCGCGATCGGCTGCCTGCTGACGACAGGCGACCGCGCGGCTCTGACGTATGGGGCCGAGACGGAGGGGGCTCCGCTCTCGGTGCGAGGCGGCGTCGTCGAGGAGACGGCGGAACTGCTGGTCGCGTTCGAGACGGAGCGCCCCGGCGCCGTCCTGCGGGTCCGTGTCGACCTCACCGGCGGTGCGTTCGCCGAGTCGGTCCGCGGGATCGGCGCGTGGCTCGGCCGCGACGTGCCCGCGTCGTCGAGCCGCGACGAGCGACCCGTGTTCTGCACCTGGTACTACGCCCACCAGGACGTGCGCCAGGACGATCTGCAGCGGCAGGCGGAGCGGGCGGCCGGCCTCGGGTTCGGCACGGTCATCGTCGACGACGGCTGGCAGACCGGCGAGCACGAGCGGGGGTACGGGTCCGCCGGCGACTGGCGTCCGGACGGCCGGAAGCTGCCCGACCCGCGCGGACTGACCTCGAGGCTGGAGTCGCTCGGGCTCGCGACGATGTGGTGGATCGGCACCCCGTTCCTGGGCGAACGGTCCGACGCGTACGGCAACCCGGCCCTGCCCATCCTGTACGAGGTGCCGGAGCTGGATGCGGCGGTCCTGGACGTGCGCTCGCCCGCCGCGCGACGCCACATCACCGACCGGGCGATCGCACTGCTCGCCGAGGCGGGCGGCGACGGGTTCAAGCTGGACTTCCTGGAACGGTTCGCCCGGCCGGTCGAGACCCCGCCGCCGGCGGACGCCGACCACGACAGCGCGGAGGATGCCGCGCTCACACTCGTCCGCGAGCTCGTGGAGCGCGCCAGGCAGGTTCGGCCGGAGCTCATGGTGGAACTGCGCGAGCCGTACATCGGAGCCGATATCCGCGCGCTCGCATCGATGGTCCGGGTGGAGGACTGCCCGGTCAGCCCGGTCGAGAATCGCGTGGGCATCGCCGACCTCCGGCTCGTCGCACCAGGGACGGCCGTCCACTCCGACCCGGTCATGTGGGCGGAGTCGGACTCGCCCTCCCGGGTCGCGCATCAGCTGCTGAGCGCCATCATGGGCGTGCCGCAGGTCTCCGCCGACCTGATCGGGATGCGCCACGACCATGCCGAGGTCCTCGCGTTCTGGCTGGGATTCTGGACGCGGAACGCCGACACCATCCTGCACGGGCGCTTCCTCCCTCGCCGCCCCGACCTCTCCTATCCGGTGATGGAGGCGCAGGGAGAGAGCGCCGTCGTGATCGTCCGGTATGCCCCCGTCGCCGTCCGGATCCCTGCCGGGGAGTGGCGGAGCATCGCGATCGCGAATGCGGATCAGGAGGAGGAGGTGCCGATCCTCGGCGCGGTCGGCGGCTACCGGCTCGAGGTGCGGGACGCGCGCGGTCGGCTCGTCTCCGATGAGCGGACCGACAGGGCGCCCGCGTTCGCGCGCATCCCGAGCGGAGGCCTGGCGACCCTCACGCGGTAGAACCGCCGGGCCACTCCCGCCCCGCCCACGGGTCGTAGTCCGCGACCAGCGCGCCCTGGGCCGGGCGGTCCGCCTCAGGGACGTGCTGCAGGTTGATGCGGACGCGATACCACTGCGAGCTGGAGCCGCGCATGCCGTCGACCAACTCGTCGGCGGGGTGCAGGCGCTCGGCGACGGCCGGGTTCGCGGTCTTCCAGCGCTCCAGCGCATCCAGGGCCTCGGGCTTCGTCTTGGTGCGTGCCACCTCGATGAGCGGCATCTGCGAGACCCGGCGGCCGGCGCCGTCCCCCGATCGCGGCGGCTTCTCCGCCGGCCCGAGACGCTTCGCGAGCCCGAGCAGCGCCTCCAGGGAACCGGCCTTCGCGTCGATGTCCTCGTGCGGGTCTCCGCGCTCGGCGAAGCGCGGCAACACGGTCGGGACGGTGAACTCCTCCGGCCGCCTGGAGCGCACCTCGTCCCAGTCGAGCGGGGTGGAGACGCGCGCGTCCGGCAGCGGGCGGATGGAGTAGGCGGAGGCGACCGTGCGGTCCTTCGCGTTCTGGTTGAAGTCGACGAACACGCTCTCGCCTCGCTCCTCTTTCCACCAGTGCGCGGTGGCGAGTCCCGGGGCGCGGTTCTCGACCTCCCGGGCGAGCGTCTCGGCCGCGAGCCGGACGTCCGCGAAGCCCCAGCGCGGCTCGATGCGGACGAGGATGTGCAGGCCGCGCGAGCCGCTCGTCTTCGGCCAGCCGGTCAGGCCGTGGTCCTGCAGCACCTCTCGGGCGACGAAGGCGACGTCGACGATCTGCGACCAGTCGACGCCGGGCATCGGGTCCAGGTCGACGCGGAGCTCGTCGGGATGGTCGAGGTCCTCCGCGCGCACGGCGTGCGGGTTCAGGTCGAGGCAGCCGAGGTTGGACACCCAGGCGAGCCCGGCGGCGTTCCGCAGCACCGCCTCCTCCGCGGACGTGCCGCTCGCGTACCGGAGTGTCGCGGTGTCGATGTAGTCGGGGTGCCCCTCCGGGACGCGCTTCTGGAAGAACGGCTCCTGGCTCAGCCCCTTCACGAAGCGTTTGAGCACCATCGGCCGACCGCCCGCGCCGCGCAGCGCACCCTCGGCGACGGCGATGTAGTAGCGCGCGAGGTCGAGCTTCGTGAGGCCGGGCTCGGGGAAGACGACCTTGCCGGGACTCGAGATGCGCACCTCGTGGCCGTCGACCTCCAGGAACGTCTCGGACTTCGAAGACGGGCTCATCCCGCTAAAGTAGCCCCGAACACCGCGGGCGGGCAGGCCCGGCATGTCATCCCCCAGAGCGATGCGGGGTCATCCCTTCGGCGCGCCGAAGCCCTCGGCAGGCGGACGCCGCGGGACGGGCGCCGCTCATAGCGTCGGGGACGTGACGATCCTGCTGTCAGATCCCCGCGTCTCCGCCGTCCCCGTGCTCGACACGGGCGAACCCCTCGTCGCGCTGCCCGCGCGCCTCGGCCCCGCCCGCGCCCTGGTGCGTGCGGGCGTGGCCGAGCGCCTGCTCCACGCGGCGACCCTGCTCCCGCCCGGCGTCGCGCTCCGGGTGGTCGAGGGGCACCGTCCCCTCGCCGGCCAGCGCGCGATCATCGAGCGGTACAGCGCCGAGCTGCGCGCGCTGCACCCGCACCTCGGCGAGGAGGAGCTGCGCACGCTGACCAGCCGGTTCGTCTCTCCAGTGGAGGTCGCCCCGCACGTCGCCGGCGCCGCGGTGGACCTCACGCTCGTGGACGCGGACGGGCACGAACGGGACCTCGGCACCGCCATCGACGCGACCCCGGAGCAGAGCGACGGCGCCTGCTACTTCGATGCGACCGGCATCGGCGAGGCCGCGGCGGCGAACCGGGCGCTGCTCGCCCGCACGCTCGGCGCCGCCGGGTTCGTGAACTATCCGACCGAGTGGTGGCACTGGAGCTACGGCGACCGGTACTGGGCCCTTTCCGTCGGGGCGCCGGCCGCGCTGTACGGGCCGGTCGACGAGGCCGCCGCCGGTGCCGGGGAGGCGGCCGCGTGAGCGTCCGCACGGCGTCCCGGCATCGCACGACCCTGACCGTGGACCCCGCGGCGATCACCGCGAACGCGGCACTGTTCGCCGAGCGGGTCCCCGTGCCGATGCTCGCGGTCGTCAAGAGCGACGGCTACGGTCACGGCGCCGTGACCGTCGCGCGGGCGGCGCTCGCCGCCGGTGCGGCATCCCTCGGGGTGGTCGGCCTGGATGCGGCGGCCGAGCTGCGGGCGGCGGGCCTGACCGCCCCCATCCTGAGCTGGATGAACCCGGACGGCCTCGACGGGGCGCGGGCGGTGGAGCTGGGGGCGGCGCTCGCGGTGTGCTCGGTGGACCAGCTGCGGGAGGCGGCGCGCCCGGGTGCGGGCGTCGCCGTGCACCTCCAGCTCGACACCGGCCTCGCCCGCGACGGTGCTCCGCGCGAGGAGTGGCAGGCGCTCGCGGACGAGGCCGCGGCTCTGGAGGCCCGGGGCGCCGTGCGTGTGGAGGGGGTGATGAGCCACCTGGCGTCCGCGGACGTCCCCGGCCACCCCGCCACCCGGGCCGCCGTCGTGCGGTTCCGGCGCGGCGTCGAGGTCGTGGAGGCGGCGGGGTGCCGTCCGAGGTGGCTGCACCTGGCCGCCACCTCCGCGGCGCTGAACGACCCCGCCACCCACGGCACGCTCGTGCGGATCGGCGCGGGGCTGGTGGGCGCGGAGCTGTCCGGTCGGACGCGGCTGCGGCCCGCGATGCGCCTGCGCACGACGCTGATCGAGGCGCGGGACGCCGCGGCCGGCACGGCGGTCGGCTACGGCGGAACCTGGGTGGCGGAGGCGCCGACCCGGCTGGGGCTGCTCCCGCTCGGGTACGCGGACGGGCTGCCGCGCATCCATGCGGGGGAGGCGTTCGTCACCGTGAACGGGACGCGGCGCCGCGTGGTCGGCGTCGTCTCCATGAACGCGACCGTGGTCGACCTGGGCGACACCGGCGCGGCCGTCGGCGATGACGTCGTGGTGCTCGGCGACGACCTACTCGGCGAGCCGACGGCGACGGACTGGGCCCGCTGGGCCGGGACCGTTCCGCAGGACGTGCTGACGGCGGTCGGGACCGCGGGGCGCGCCTCCCGCACGGTGGAGGAGACGCGATGAGCGGCGTGCGCACGGTCGTGGTGCTCGGCGGTGGCACCAGCAGCGAGCACGACGTGTCGCTCGCCTCGGCGCGGGACATCGCGGCGGCGCTCACGGGCGACCGCTGGCGGGTGGTCGAGTTCGTGCAGGGGCGGGACGGGTCGTGGAGCGGGCCGGACGGCGCGGCCGGGGTCGGCGGCCCTCCCGGCCTCCCCGGCCTATCCGGCCTCGCCGGCCTCGTCGCCGCGCTCGTCGACGCCGACGTCGTCATCCCCGCCTTCCACGGCGCGGGCGGCGAGGACGGGACGCTGGCCGGGCTGCTCGAGCTCGCGGGCGTCTCGTACGTGGGCTCGGGCGTCGGCGCGGGCGCCCTCGGCATGGACAAGCGGGTCACCAAGCTGCTCGCGGTCGACGCCGGGGTCGCTGTCGCGCCGGGCGTCGTGGTGACCTCGCCCGACGACGCGCGGCTGGCGGCCGTGCCGCTGCCCGCGATCGTGAAGCCGAACAGCGGGGGATCCAGCCACGGCCTCGCCGTGGTGACCGACCGCGCGCGGCTCGCGGGCGCCGTCGCCGCCGCGCTCGACGGCGACGACCGGGTGCTGGTGGAGGCGATGGTGCGCGGGCGCGAGATCGACGTCGGCGTGCTCGAACTCCCTGACGGCTCCCTGCGCTGCTCGGCACCGCTGGAGATCGTGAAGGCGGACGACGAGGTGTTCGACACCGAGGCGAAGTACGGCCGCGAGCCGGCGTTCGCGCTGCCGGCGGACATCCCGGCCTCCGTGGCCGGCGAGCTGCAGCAGCAGGCGCGCACGATGTTCCGCGCCCTCGGCTGCGCGGGGCTCGCCCGGGTCGACTTCTTCCTCACGGAGTCCGGGCCGGTGCTGAACGAGGTGAACACCTTCCCCGGCTTCACCAGCCGTTCGCAGTTCCCGCGGATGTTCGCGTCCGAGGGGATGGGTTATCCCGAGCTGGTGGAGACGCTGGCCGAGACGGCGCTCGCGCGTCGAGGCCGCGCTCAGCGGGTGCCGTAGGCGGACGCGCGCAGCGCATCCCGGATCGCGGCGAGCTCGGTGTGGTCGCCGGGAAGGGGAATGGCGCTGCGGATCGCGGGGTGCGCGGGCGCGACCGTCGAGTACTGGGCCTGCAGTGCGTGGGTGAGCAGGTGCTGGTAGAAGGTCACGATGACCGCGGCCCGGTCGCGGACGGCCTCGTCGTTCGGGAAGCACACGACATCCGCGAGCTCGTGCTCGACGGCGGCGAGCTCCACCCGGGCGGCGAGGGCGGCGCGCGCATCCATCCGCCCGCCCTCAGCGGCGCCGTGTCGGTCGAGCAGGCCGTCCGCCTCAGCCGTCGCATCCACGGCGCGGTCGAGGATGCGCAGCAGCTCGTCCACGTCGGGTCCGGCCTCGATGGGGCGTCCGTCCGGCTGTGTACCCGTGAACAACCACCGCATGCCGCCCCCTCGCGAACCGTGTACCCGTGCCGGGATACTAACGCGACCGTGACCGCCGGGCACGCGGGTGGCTCCTCCGGAGGACCGGGATCGGACGCGGCGTGTCGCACCGGAACTCCGGAGAGTGCGGCGGGATGCGACCGGGATCTCCGGACGAGCCGACCATCGACGTCCTGGAGGCGCGTACGCAGGGCGTAGCATCGCCTCCATGCCCGTCGCGCCGGCCTGGAGCCCTGGAACCGTCCGCGACGCGACCGGGGGCATCGTCGCGCTCACCGTCGCCACCTTCCTCGCCGTCACGACCGAGATGCTGCCCGTCGGCCTGCTTCCGGCGATCGGCAGGGAGGTCGGCGTCTCCGACTCCATCACCGGCCTGCTCGTCACGGTGTACGCGTTCATGGTCGCGGTGCTGGCCGTTCCGCTGACCGTGTCCACCTCGCGATTGCCGCGCAAGGGCCTGCTCGTGTCCACCCTGATCGCGTACACGCTGAGCAACGTCGTCGTCGCGCTCGCGCCGAACTTCGCCGTGCTCGCCGCCGGGCGAGCCTTCGGCGGGATCGCGCACGCCGTGTTCTTCTCCGTCAGCATCGGCTACGCCGCCCGGCTGGTGCAGCCCTCGCACACCGGACGGGCGCTGGCCGTCGTGACCGCCGGCGCCTCGGCGGGGTTCGTGCTCGGCGTTCCGCTCTCGACCTCGCTCGGCACCGCCCTCGGCTGGCGCGCCGCCTTCGGGGTGCTGGCGGCGGTGTGCGCGCTCACGGTCCTCGTGGTCGCGCTCCTGCTCCCGGCCGTTCCCGGCGGGGGCACCGCGCACCTGGGCGACGGCGCCGGAGCTCGCCGGATGCGGCTGGCGGTCGTCTCCACCACCAACGCGGTCGTCTACCTCGGGCAGTTCACCGTGTACACGTTCGTGTCGGTGCTGCTGCTGGCGGCGGGACTTCCGGCGGCGGGCGTCGGGCCGGTGCTGCTGGGGATCGGCGCGGTCGGGATGCTGGGCACCTGGTTCGCCGCGGTGACCCTCGACCGGAGGCCGAGGGCGGCCGTCGTCGCGCTGCTCACGGCGGTGACCGCCGGTCTCATCGCGGTCGGGATCGCGTTCCCGGCGCTCGCCGGCGTGCTCGTGGCCGCTGCGCTGTGGGGAGCGGGCTTCGGGGGAGTGGCCTCGGTGTTCCAGACGGCGGCCATCCGCAGCCGCGGGGCGTCGCCGGAGGTCACCGGCGCGCTCATCAACGCCACGGCGAACATCGGCATCGGCGGCGGCGCTGCCATCGGCGCCGCCGTGCTCGCCGGGCCCGGCCTCGGCTGGCTGCCGTTCGCCGGCGCCGCGCTGGTGCTCGTCGGCCTCGTCACCGTGCTCGGCGCCCGCGCATCATTCCCGCCGCGGCCGTGACGGCGACTGTCCCTCGCCGGTACGATCGCCCGTGCTCGAGCACCCCCGGAACGTGCCGAACGGGCACACTCATCGGGCGGCCAAGCGGTACGCGCGCTCGGCCGCCCCGGAGAGGACGTCGTGGCGTTCGGCGGGGGAAAGCCCTGCGATGAGCTCGACCGCGACCGCGTGCGTCGCGGCGTAGTCGCCCGCGAGCGTGGAGACCGGCCAGTCGCCGCCGTAGAGGACACGGGACGGCCCGAAGCTCTCGAGCGCGTGCTCCACGAAGGGGCGAAGCCGGGCGGCGTCCGAGCCGCCGCCGAGCGTGGTCAGCCCGGAGAGCTTCACGGACACGTTCGGGCGGGCCGCGAGCTCGCGGATGAGCCGCGCCCACGGCCCTGCGCCCGCGCCGCCGACCGGCGGCGTCCCCAGGTGGTCGATCACGAGGTGCAGGTGCGGCAGCTCGTCCGCGATCGCGACGGCGTGCTCCAGGTGCCGGGGCAGGACGCCCACCACGTCGAACGCCCTCCCGGCATCCGCGAGCAGTGCGAGCGACGAGCGCACGGCGGGCCGTGCCAGCCAGTCGGGATCCGGCTCGTCGTGGATGAGGTGCCGCACGCCGACGAAGCCGGGATGCGCCTCCCACCCGGCCAGCTGCCGGGCCGCGGTCGCCGGATCGAGCAGGTCGACCCAGGCGACGACACCGGCCACGAGCGGTGACGAGACCGCGAACATCGCCGCCGAGTCCTCGATCGAGTTCGCGGCCTGCACCAGCACCACGCGGTCGACGCCCGCCCGTTCCAGCTGCGGCTGCACCTCGTCCAGGCCGAAGCTCCGGTTGATCGGCGCGAGCCGGTCGGTGAGCCAGGGGTAGTCGATGGCGTCGAGGTCCCAGAGGTGCAGGTGCGCGTCGACCGTCATCTCAGCCGGCCAGGCCGAACCGGACGAGCGTCGGGCCGGCGACGGAGGGCTCGGGCACGGTCAGCACGATCGTCCCGCCGTCGCGGCGCACGGCGATACGGTTGCCGTCCGCGAGGCGCGCGCTCGCCGCGTCCACCGCCGTCGACGCGGGGATGCGCACCTCGCCTACCGCGTCCACGAACGCGTTCGCGGTGTCGCCGGTGCGGGTCCAGCGCAGCCACGGCGTCTCCGACGGCCCCGCGATCGCCGTGTCGAGCGTGGTCGAGCCGAAGACGGCGTCGCCATTGATCGCATTCCAGGCCGCCAGGTGCTCCAGCGTCCTCCGCTGCAGCTCCGGGACGGTGCCGGCGGCGGTGAGTCCGATGTTCAGCAGCAGGTTGCCGCCGCGCGACACGATGTCGACGAAGGACTCCACCGCCGCGGGGCCGCTCAGCAGGTGCGTCGCGTCCTCGAGTCGGTTGTAGCCGAACGAGTAGCCGATGCCGCGGCAGTTCTCCCACGCGCCGGACCGCTCGACGTCGGTGTCCTGCTGGTACTCGCTGGTGCGGTAGTCCCAGTGCGTCTCGCCCCAGCGGTCGTTGGCGACGCCCTCCGGGTTGGCGGCGTAGAACCGCTCGAACAGCGACTCGGCGCTGAACGGCCCGGACGGCTTGCCAGCGTCCGGCCAGTCGATGTCGTTCCAGAGGACGTCGGGGGAGTAGCGGTCGATGAGGTCGAGGACCTGCGCGTGCGCGTACTCGGCGTAGGCCGCATCCACCGGTCGGACGAACGCCTCGCCCTCCGCGGTGATGGGCGGCAGCTGCGAGAAGTGCCAGTCGAGCCCGCCGGAGTAGTAGACCCCGAAGCGCAGCCCGGCCTCGCGCGTCGCCCGCTCGAACGCGGCGACCAGGTCGCGGTGCGGTCCGCGCGCGACGGTGTTGCGGTCGCCCGTGCCGGGCGCATCCCAGAGCGTGACGCCGTCGTGATGCTTGGTGGTCGGCACGAAGTACCCCGCCCCTGCCCTCTTGACCAGCGCCAGGACGTCCGCTGGGTCGAAGTCGGCGGCGTCCCAGCGGTCGAGGAAGTCGTCGTAGGGAGCGTCGCCGTAGGTCGCGCGGTGGTGCTCGGCGGCCGGGCTGCCCTCGATGCGGATGGTGTTGAAGTACCACTCGGCGTAGGGGTTGTGCGTGAACCAGTAGCTGTCGTCGATCGTCCCGAGCTCGCCGATCGGCTCCGCCCACGCCGGGACCGAGTACGGCCCCCAGTGCACGAAGACGCCGAGCTTCGCGTCGGTGAACCAGGCGGGCACCTCGCGTTCGAATCGTCGGTAGTTGCCGGGGCGGACGAGGTCGGTGCTGGAGGCCACGCTGCGATTCTCCTTCGACGGCGAACGGATTGAGGTGGGGGCTTCGGTTCGCATATCCTATAGGAATGACGCCCGCCCTGCAGCTCGGTCCGATCGGCTACGGCACCGCGGCCCTGGGGAACCTCCACGACGCCCGGCCCGACGACGTCTGGCCTGCGATCGTCCCCGCCGCCCGGGAGGCGGGCATCCGCTACTTCGACACCGCGCCGCACTACGGGCTCGGCCTCGCCGAGGAGCGCCTCGGCGAGGGGTTGCGCGCCCTGCCGCGCGACGAGTTCGTGCTCTCGACGAAGGTCGGCCGCATCATCGAGCCGAACCCGGATCACCGTGCGGGCGGCACCGACATCGCCAACCTCTTCGACGTCCCCTCCACCCGGAGGCGCCGCTTCGACTACTCCCGCGACGGCGTGCTGCGATCGGTGGAGGACTCGCTGAACCGGCTCGGCCTCGACCGCATCGACATCCTGTTCGTGCACGATCCGGATGAGCACGAGCGGGAGGCGCTCGACGGCGCGTTCCCCGCGCTCGAGGAACTGCGCTCGCAGGGCGTCATCCGCTCCTACGGCGCCGGGATGAACCAGTCCGCGATGCTGACCCGGTTCGTCCGAGAGACGGATCTCGACATCGTGATGTGCGCCGGCCGCTACACCCTGCTGGACGGCGCGGCCGCCGCCGACCTGCTCCCGGCCGCGGAGGAGCGCGGCGTGAGCGTGGTCGTCGCCGCGGTGTTCAACTCGGGCATCCTCGCCACGGACCGGCCGCGCGCCGACGCGACGTTCGACTACGGGGCGGCGCCCGCCGCGCTCATCGAGCGGGCCGGGCGGATCGCCGACATCGCCGCGGGCTACGGAGCGACCGTGCCGCAGCTCGCCGTGCAGTTCCCGCTGCGGCATCCCGCCGTGTCCACCGTGGTGCTGGGCGCGGAGACCCCGCAGCAGATCGAGCGGAACGCCCGGCTCGCCGAGCCCGCCGTGCCGGACGACCTCTGGGCGGAGCTGGAGGCGGCGGGCCTGCTCCCGTGAGCATCCTGCATCCTCTTTCCTCTACGGAACAGGTCGCTCGGCCTAGGATGTGCACATGAGCATCGAACGCGCCGCGGGCGACCACCTGCTGCCCGCGCGCCGCGCGCTCGCGGACGACGTCTACGATGCGGTGCTCGGCCTGCTGATGGACCAGGTGATCGAGCCGGGCGCCCGCGCCAGCATCGACGGCATCGCCCGGCAGCTCGGCGTCTCGCCGACGCCGGTGCGCGAAGCGCTCGCGCGCCTCGAGTCGGAGGGGATGGTCGTCAAGAAGGCGCTCAAGGGCTACACGGCCGCCCCGCTGCTCGACGCCGAGGGCCTGCGCGAGCTGTTCGAGATGCGCCGCCTGCTCGAGCCGCACGCGTCGCGCAGCGCGGCCGGGCGGATGGATGCGGAGACGCTGGCGGAGCTGGAGGCCCTCTGCGAGCAGATGCACGCGAGCGGCGCGGCGGCCCAGGCCGGCGATGACCGCTTCGAGGACTACAAGGACTTCGCGAAGCAGGATGCGGACTTCCACCGCATCATCGCCGAGCAGGCGGGCAACGCCCTGCTGGCGGACGCCGTGTTCCGGCTGCGCTCGCACCTGCACCAGTACCGGCTGTACTTCGAGCACGGCGTGGCCGAGGAGACCTCCGAGGAGCACGACGCCGTGCTGGCCGCCCTGCGCACAGGCGACGGTCGCGGCGCCGAGCGTGCCATGCGCGACCACATCGACCGGTCGTACGAGCGCATCGCGAAGAGTCTCGCGGGCGAGCGCTAGCGCGGCGTTCGCGCCTCGCCCGGTGCCGGCGGTCTTGTCGCGCTCGCTTTCGGTTGGCTATATCCAATAGGATATTCGCATCGCCGACCGAGAGGAGCGCGCCGTGAGCATCGTCACCGGCTTCGAGACCCTGGATGTGCGCTTCGAGACATCCGCCCTGCTGGACGGCTCCGACGCCATGAACCCGGACCCCGACTACTCGGCCGCGTACCTGCGCGTGCGCACCGACGCCGCCGACGGGGTGGATGGCCACTCCTTCGTGTTCACGATCGGCCGCGGCAACGACGTCCAGGTGGCGGCGATCGACGCCGTCGCGCACCGCGTGCTCGGGCGTGATGTCGAGGCGATCCTGGACGACCTCGGCGGGTTCTGGCGGGAGTTCGTCCACGACTCGCAGCTGCGCTGGCTCGGCCCGGAGAAGGGCGTCATGCACATGGCGATCGGCGCCGTCGTGAACGCGTTCTGGGACCTGAAGGCCAAGCGCGCCGGCCTGCCTCTCTGGCAGCTGCTGGCCGGGATGACCCCGGAGGAGCTCGTCGCCCTGGTCGACTTCCGCTACCTCAGCGACGCGCTCACCCCCGAGGAGGCGCTCGACCTGCTGCGGGCCGCGGAGCCCGGCCGAGCCGAGCGCGAGCGGGAGCTGCTCGCGCACGGGTACCCCGCGTACACGACGACCCCGGGCTGGCTCGGCTACCCGGACGACAAGCTCCGCCGGCTCGCCAGGGAGGCGGTCGACGACGGCTTCCAGCAGATCAAGCTGAAGGTGGGGGACCGGCTGCAGGACGACCTCCGCCGGCTCGCGATCGCACGCGAGGAGGTCGGCCCGGACATCCGCATCGCGATCGACGCCAACCAGCGCTGGG
The DNA here is from genome assembly GCF_040050925.1 of Leifsonia sp. NPDC080035. NCBI lineage: Bacteria > Bacillati > Actinomycetota > Actinomycetes > Micrococcales > Microbacteriaceae > Leifsonia > Leifsonia sp. NPDC080035. The sequence continues at coordinate 1,911,020 of NZ_CP157390.1, forward strand.
ACCGCGACCAGGCGATCGAGTGGATCCGCGCGCTCGAGCGCTTCGACCTCGCCTGGGTGGAGGAGCCGACCAGCCCCGACGACGTGCTCGCGCACGCGGCGATCGCGAAGGCCGTCGCCCCGGTCCCCGTCGCGACAGGGGAGCACGGGATGAGCAGGGTGCTGTTCAAGCAGCTGCTGCAGGCGCGGGCCGCCTCCGTCGTCCAGATCGACTCGACGCGGGTGGCCGGCGTGAACGAGAACATCGCCATCCTGCTGCTCGCGGCGAAGTTCGGCGTGCCGGTCTGCCCGCACGCGGGAGGGGTCGGGCTCTGCGAGGCGGTGCAGCACTTCTCGATGTTCGACTTCGTCGCCGTCTCCGGCAGCCAGGACGGTCGCATGATCGAGTACACGAAGCACCTCCACGAGCACTTCGTCGCCCCGGTGGAGGTGGCGGGCGGCCGCTACCGCGCCCCGCTGACCCCTGGCATCGGCATGGAGATGCTCGACGCGTCCCTCACCGCCAACGAGTTCCGCGCCGGCACCCCGGCCTGAGCCGCCGCGAGCGGGCGTGCTCAGCGGCGCGGGCGGAGGGAGTACATCCCGCCGTCGACCGGGAGGATGACGCCGTTGCTGGATGCCGAGCCCGGCGAGGCGAGGTAGGCGACCGCCTCCGCGACCTCCTGCGGCCGCACCAGGCGCCCGCTCGGCTGGCGAGCCGCGAGGGCCGCGCGTTCCGCATCGGGGTCAGCCGCGCTCTCCAGCAGCCGACCGACCCACGGGGTGTCCGCCGTGCCGGGCGCCACGGCGTTGACCCGGATGCCGAGCGGCAGGCAGTCCGCCGCGATCGCCAGCGTCATGGCCGAGATCGCGCCCTTGGAGGCGGAGTACAGCACGCGCTGCGGCAGCCCTGCCCACGCCGCGATCGAGCTCGTCAGCACCACGGCGGGCGAGGGCGACTCGCGGAGGTGCGGCATGGCGTGCCGGATGGTGCGGGCCGAGCCGATCACGTTCACGTTGAGCACGCGCATCCACTCGTCGTCGGCGTTGGCCTCCACGTCGCCCTGCGCGCCGATCCCCGCGTTCGCGATCACGATGTCGAGCCGGCCGGCGTCGGCGACCACCGCGGCGATCGCCTCGCGAACGCTGGCGTCGTCGCCGATGTCGCAGCGGATGCCCGTGTGCGGCTCGGCGACCGCCGCCGCGTCGAGGTCCAGGGCGAACACGCGGGCCCCGCGGCTCGCGAGCTCGTCCGCGATGGCCTTGCCGATGCCGGATGCTCCGCCCGTGACCGCGGCCACGAGCCCGTCGAAGTCGGACAACGTCGTCTCCTTCTGGTTGGGGATGTCGGTTCAGAGTGCGGCGCGCACGGTCGCGCTCTGCTCGCCGAGGCCGTCGATGCCGAGGCGCACGCGGTCGCCGGCGGCGAGGTAGGGGAACCGGCCGGACAGGCCGACGCCCTCGGGGGTGCCGGTGTTGATGAGGTCGCCGGGCTCCAGGACGGTGAACCGGCTCAGCCTGTAGACGATCTCGGCGACGCCGAAGATCAGGTCGGTCGTGGACGAGTCCTGGCGCGACTCCCCGTTCACCGTCGACCAGATGCGCAGGCCGGAGCCGTCGCCCACCTCGGCGGTCGGCACCAGCCACGGCCCGAGCGGGTTGAACGTCTCGAAGCTCTTGCCCTTGCTCCACTGGCCGAGCGAGCGCTCCAGCTGGTACTCGCGCTCGGAGACGTCGTTCGCGACCGCGAAGCCGGCGATATGCTCCAGCGCCTCCTCCGGAGAGGAGAGGTAGCGGGCGCGTGTGCCGATCACGGCGGCGAGCTCGACCTCCCAGTCGGTCGTCGTCGACTCCGGCGGCAGCAGGATGTCGTCGTGCGGTCCGACGACGGTGTTGGGGTGCTTGTAGAAGACGACGATGTCGGCCGGGGGTTCCGCACCGGACTCGCGGGCGTGCGCTGCGTAGTTCATCCCGATGCAGATGACCGCCTGCGGGCGCGCGATCGGGGGTCCGTAGCGCAGGCCGTCGGTCGCGAGCTCCGGGAGCCGCCCTGCGCGGGCCGCGGCCTCGGCGCGGGCGAGGCCGTCGGAGGCGAGGAAGGCGCTGTCGATGTCGGCGGTCAGCGGGCGCAGGTCCCAGGTGGTGGAGCCGTCGCCGACGGCGGGGATCTCCGCGCCGGGTTCGCCGAGCCGCATGAATCGCATCGAGGGTCCTTTCGTCGGGCTTCCGTGACCCTCGTCAGCCTATTACTATTTCCTATAGGAATCCAAGATCGTCACCCTCGGAGGCAGCCATGCGCGTCGCCCTGCACTCGGTCCTCCGCGAGGGCCACGAGCTCGCCTACGAGGAGGCGCACGTCGTCATCCCGGACGACCTCGTCGCCGCCTTCGCCAGGGTGGGCATCCACGACTGGACCATCTGGCGCAGCGGACGCGACCTCTTCCACCTCGTCGAGTGCGACGACTTCGCCGCCGCGATGCGCGCACTCGCCGACGACCCGGCCGACCAGCGCTGGCAGGCGTTCATCGGCCGGCATGTCGACCACTTCGAGGGCGCGGACGACGGCGAGGAGGGGCGCATCCTCGGCCGGGTCTGGGACCTGGCCGGGCAGCGCGCGACCGCCGGCCGCTGACGCGAGGCGGCGCCGCTGCCGAGGGCCGCACGGATGCCGGCCGCACGGACGCAGGCCGCGACCCTTCCCGTCGGGAGAGCCGCGGCCGTTCGTCACGCGACGTGCCTCAGCTCACGCCGGGAGCGTCCACTGCTGGGTCCACAACCCGTTGCAGTCGTAGATCTGCAGTTTCGTGCCGTCGGTGGTGACGCCCTGCGGGTCGTCCAGGCAGCGTCCCGACTGCGGGTTCAGCAGAGAACCGTTCGCCTGGTGCACCCACTTCTGAGCTCCGGAGCCGTTGCACTCCCACAGCTGCACCTTGGTGAAATTCGCCGTGCCCTGGGCGTCCACATCGAGGCACTTGCCGAACGCGCGGATGCTGCCATCGGGCGAGACGGACCAGTCCTGTCCGGTGGCGACGCCACAGGTCCAGAGCTGGGCGCGATTGCCGTCGGCCGCAGTGTTCGTGTCGACGTCGAGGCACTTTCCGCCGGGCCCGGTGATCGCTCCCGTCGGGCCGGGCAGGGTGCCGGATCCGACGCGCACTTCGCACTGGTTCCCGACTCCGAGCCAGGTCGCGGCGAAGTAGAGGAACGTCGTGCCGCTGCTGAGCGGGATCGCGGGCGTCGAGTAGCCGGGGCAGGAGGGGACGCCCGCCGCGTAGCCGCCCGTTGGGTTCACGGTCACCGGTGCCGTGGCCTCGTACCAGGTGCCCGCGCCCAGTTGGGTGTTGGTGAAGAGCACGGTGCCGGACTCCGCGAGCACGGTCTTGTTGCCGGTGGGCCCCGCGACGACGCGCTGTCCGGAGAGTAGGAGCGTGCCGTTCGGGCCTCCGCCGGCGGCCCACGAGATGTAGGGCGTGTGCAGCAGTTCCCGGTCGTCGGAGGTGCGGACCAGCGTGCCCTTGTCGCCTGCGGCGCCCCAGTTCAGCCCGTTCGCGCTGAACTTGATGTAGACCTCGCAGGCGTGGTCGGCGTTCGTCCCGTCGCGGCAGAGCTCGTAGCTCATGACGAACCGGCCGTCGGGCAGCTTCGCGAATGTCTGCATGCCGGGACGCGCGAGGTTGTCGGCGGGGAACACGACGTCGTCGGTCATCGCCGCGCTCCAGGTCGCCCCTCCGTTGGTGGAGGTGTAGTGACCGATCTTCTGATTGTTGGTCGCGCTGTTCGCCGGGCGCTCATCCGAGATGAAGCAGGCGAGCGTGTTGTCGTTCGCGACCACGAACGACGGCTCCCAGATGCCGTGGCCCCAGGTGTTCGGGAGGCCTGAGGTCTGGGTGCAGTTCGAGAGGAACGACCAGCTCGCGCCGCCGTTCGTGCTCTTGAAGACCTCGACCTTCTGGGTCGTGTAGTCGCCGACGTGCCACGCCGTTCCCGCCGCGAGGATGTCGCCGGCATTCAGTCCGGGGATGGTGCGTGGCACCTCGAAGAGCGTCGGGGCTTCGATGTCCCAGCCCGGCGTGTTCGAGGAGATCGTGGAGATCTGGGTCCAGGTCGAGCCGCCGTTGGTGGTCCGGTAGACGGGAAGTGTCCCCGGGGCGTTGTGGCCGGCCTTGGCGAAGGTGGCGAGCACCGTGTCGGCCGGTGTCCCGTCGTGCTCGAGAGCGATCGCCCGCGGATACCCGGCGGTCCCGTTCGGGAACGCGGTGAGGTTCGGCGAGTACAGCACCGAGCCGGGGAGTGCCGCCTCGGCCGGTGGCGCCGCTGTCGGCGAGAGCGTGAGCACCGCTACGGCGGCGAGTGCCGCTGCGGCGAGCAACGGGAGCCGTCGCCCTGGACGCATCGTCGTGTCCATGAAGAGTCCTCTCTGGTGAGACGCCCGCCGCTTTGCGGACGTTGCAAATGACCCTGCCAGGCCTTTGCCATCGTTGCAAGACCTGATTCGCGAGCTTTTCGGATCGCCGCCGACGCGCGGCGCAGGCGTCAGGAGGAGGGCGCGGTGCTTTCCCGGACGATGAGGCGGTGCGGTGCCACGACCTCCTGCGCCGGCATGTCCGGCTCGTCGATGCGGGCGACGATACGGCGCACCGCCTCCCGCGCGATGAACGGCGTGTCGAGGGAGACGGTGCTGAGCGAGGGGCGCGCGAAGCGGCCCTCCTCCACGTCGTCGATGCCGATGACGGCGATGTCCTCCGGCACGCGGAGGCCCGCGTCGAACACCGCTCGCATGGCGCCGATGGCGAGGAGATCGGAGAAGCAGAGGATGGCGTCCGGCCGCGGGTCCAGCGCGAGGAGTTCCTGGGTCGCACGGTACCCGCCAGGGCGGCTGTAGTGGCCGGCGGGCTTCACGAGGTCCGGGTCGTGCGGAAGCCCTGCCTCCGCGAGTGCCTCGGCGTAGCCGGACTCGCGCTGAAGGGGGGTCGCGTACTCCTCGGTCGGCTGCGAGCCGATCGCGGCGATGCGGGACCGGCCGGTCCCGACGAGATGCGCGACAGCGTCCTTCGCCGCCTGGACGTTGTCGATGGCGACGTGGTCGTAGCGCCCGTCGAACTCGTGCTCGCCGAGCAGCACGAGCGGCATCCGGGTCGTGCCGTGCATGTCCAGCAGCTCCGACTTGGTCACGAGCGGGCTGAACAGGAGGCCGTCGAACAGCATCGTCCGCTCGTCCCCGAGCAGCAGCTGCCGTTCGCGATCGTGGTCGTAGCCGGTCTGGTCGATCATCACCCGGTAGCCCGACAGCGCGGCGGCGTCGATGACCTCCCGCGCCAGCTCGCTGAAGTAGGGGACATCCACCTCGGGGACGACGAGCGCGAGCATCCCGGTGCGCCCGGTGCGCAGCGTCCTCGCCACCGGGTTCGGTCGGTAGTCGAGCTCCTCGATGGCGGCGAGCACCCGGGAGCGCATCTGATCGCTCACGTGCTCGTACCCGCTCACGACGTTGGACACCGTGCGGACGGAGACCTTGGCGAGCTGGGCGACGTCGCGCAGTGTTGCTGGCATGGAGTCATCGTAGCGTTTGCAACGTTCGCAAACGAACGCTACAGTTTGCATACGTTGGCAAAACACGAGGGAGTGTCCCATGATCCATCACCCGAGACGACGGGCACGCGGCATCGCCGTCGCTGCGGCACTCGTCGCCACAGCACTGACCCTGACCGCCTGCGGCCCCGATATCGGCACCGCGGGCGGCAGCACCGCCTCCACGCGCCTCCAGGCGCCGGACACCGACCAGCCGGAAGGCGAGATCACCATCTGGGACCGGTCGGGCGACCTGTTCAAGGTGTTCGACGGCGTCATCGCGGACTTCAACAAGAAGTACCCGAAGATCACCGTCCACCACGAGGCCGTCGACATCAACGCCAAGCTGCAGAACACCCTCATCACCGGCACCGACGTGCCGGACGGCGTGTTCCTCGATGACGCGCTGGTGAGCAGCTACGCCGACCACCTCTGGGATCTGAGCGACGTGCTGAAGCCGTACGTGAAGGACATCGCACCGCAGAAGATCGACGCGAACACCGTCGACGGCGGAATCTACGGCGTCCCGTACGACCTGAACCCGGGGCTGCTCTACTACAACGCCACCGCGCTGAAGGCGGCGGGGATCGACCCGACCGGCATCCGCACCTACGACGACCTGCTCTCCGCGGCCCGCGCCTATCAGAAGGCCAAGCCGGGGGCGAAGCCGATCCACCTCGAGCAGGGCGCGTTCCTCGGCCAGCTCCAGCTGGAGATGTACGCGAGCCAGCTGGGCACGTCATTGGCCGACGCGAAGGGAACGCTCCGCCTCGACAGCCCGGAGTACAAGCAGATCCTCACCTTCCTCGACACCGTCCAGAAGGAGGGGCTCGGCACCCGCGCCGAATATCTCGGCCAGAGCGACATCGCGGAGCTGGAAGCGGGCAACGAGGTCTTCTACCCCTGGGCCATCTGGTTCAGTTTCGCCCCGCAGCAGCTCCTGCCGAAGACGGCGGGCGACTGGCGCGCCATGGAGCTTCCGGCCTGGAAGGACGGCGGCGCGCGCAGCGGCGCGATGGGCGGATCCTCGTTCGTGCTCCCGAAGGATGGCAAGAACTCCCAGCTGGCCTGGCTCTTCTACAAGTTCCTGATGTATGACAAGGCCGGCTACTCCGCGGTGTGGGGCCCGAACGACGTCTACCCCGAGGGCCTCAACACCTCGATCCCGGCTTACCTGCCTGCCGCGGAGTCGTCGAAGCCGCTCTTCCGTCCCGTGCCCGCACTCGGCGACCAGGACCTGTGGAAGGTGGCCACCGAGGCCGGTGCGCAGATCCCGGCCGGCACCGCCATCCCCTCCTGGTGGAACGGGTCGACCGACTACCTGGGCGCGGACCTGCAGCGGATGTTCGACGGAGACCTCACTCCGGAGCAGGTGATCGAGAAGGCCGGCTCCGACATCCAGAGCAACCTCATCGACCGGCAGTGACACCGAGAGAATCATGACGACAACAGCCCTCCCCTCCGCGGCCCGGCGCCGCAGGCGCCTCGGCGGCCCTCAGACCCGCCGTCGACTCGCCCCGTACCTCTTCGTGATGCCGTTCGTGGTGATCTTCCTCGCGTTCAGCGTGTACCCGTTGATCTTCACCGCCCGGCTGAGCTTCACGAACTGGCACGGCACCGGTGCCGCGGAGTGGGTGGGCTGGGGCAATTACACCTACCTGCTCAGCAGCCCGGCGTTCTGGAGCTCCCTCGGGAACTCGGCGGTGCTGTGGCTGCTGATCGTCCCGGTGCAGATCGCGCTGGCCGTCGTCGTCGCCGTGCTGCTCGACTCCGCGAAACTGCGACTGCGCGGGATGTACCGGGTCGCGTTCATCGTCCCGTTCGTCACGCCGCTGGTCGCCGTCGCGCAGATCTGGGTCGTGCTCTTCGACCAGGACCACGGCGCCGTCAACGCGCTGCTCGGCGTGGTCGGTCTGCCCGACATCGGCTGGCTCACCACCAGCGCGTGGGCCAAGCCGACCCTGGCGCTCCTGTTCCTCTGGAAGACGACGGGGTTCATCGTGATCATCCTGTTGTCCGGGCTCCAGTCGATCGACCGCTCGATGTACGAGGCGGCGGACCTCGACGGCGCCTCGCCCGTCCGTCAGCTGTGGAGCATCACGGTCCCGCTCCTCCGGCGGACGATCATGTTCGCTGTCGTGCTGCAGACGCTCGCGGTCTTCCAGATGTTCGCGGAGCCGTTCGTGGTCACCCAGGGCGGCCCGTACAACTCGACGACGACGGCCGGGTACTACCTCTACAACCACATCACCCGAGCGGACCTCGGCACAGGCGCGGCGAACTCGTTCCTGCTCGTCATCCTCGTGATGATCCTGTCGCTCGCCTTCGTCCGCCTGCTCCGAGCGAAGGACTGATCATGGCCACCTCCACCGTCCTCGAGGGCCCTGCCGACTCCGCCGGGACCGCAGCGGCCGGACGACCGGATGCGGCCGGCCCGGTGCGCAGGCCGCGCCGCACGCGCCCGCGGATCGGCACGCAGGCCTTCCTGATTCTCCTGCTCGTCGCCTTCCTGGCGCCGGTCGCGTGGGCGATCGTCTCGGCGTTCAAGCCGGCGAACGACATCATCCGCGACCCGCTCGGCTTCGACCCGTCGACCTTCACACTCGCCAACTTCACGGCGATGTTCCACGATGTGCCGATCGCGCAGGGCTTCCTCAACACGGCGATCGTGCTGGTGGTCAAGGGTGCGATCACCCTGTTCTTCGCCCCGCTGGCGGCCTACGCGTTCGCCAAGTACGACTTCGTCGGCAAGAACCTGATCTTCGGGACCGTGCTCGTCACGCTTATGCTCCCCACGATCGTGCTCATCATCCCGCTCCTTCTGGAGATGAAGACGTTCGGCTGGGTGAACACCTACCAGGCGCTCATCCTCCCGGGGTCGGTGGACGCGTTCGCGATCTTCTGGATGCGTCAGGTCATCGCCGCCGTTCCGGATGAGCTGCTCGACGCCGCCCGTGTCGACGGGTGCGGTGAGTTTGGCATCTTCTGGCGCGTTGTGGTCCCGGTCATCCGCCCGGGGCTGGCCGGCCTGGCCGTGCTGACCATCATGAACATCTACAACGACTTCGTCTGGCCGGTGGTCGCGGCGAGCTCCGACCGTATGGCCACCCTCCAGGTCGTGCTCTCGACCCTGGCGCAGAACATCACGGGCAACAGGATCGGGGCGGACTACGCCACGGTGACCGGCGAACTGCTCGCCGCGAGCTCGATCGCCCTCATCCCACTGCTGGTGCTCTTCATCGTTCTCCAGCGTCACTTCATCAACGGCATCCTCGCCGGCAGCGTGAAAGGCTAACCATGACACTCTCCACGACCGACTCCGTCGCCACCGCAGGGACGGCGGCCTCGGAGCAGCCGCGACCGGAGTATCCGCGCCCGGACCTCGACCGCTCCGCCCGCTGGCTCAACCTCAACGGCACCTGGCACTTCGAAGCCGAGGACGCCGACTCCACGATCACGGTGCCGTTCGCGTGGGAGACCACGGCGTCCGGAGTGAATCGGGCGTGGCTGGAGCGCGGTGTGTACCGGCGGGAGCTGAGCGTCCCGATGGAGTGGGAGGGATCGCGCGTCGTCCTGTGCTTCGGCGCCGTGCATCACCGCGCCGTCGTCCGCATCGACGGCAGCCTGGTCGGTGAGCACACGGGAGGCTACGAATCGTTCGAGTTCGATGTCACCGACTTCGTGGTCCCCGGCATCCTCTCAGAGCTGACCGTGGAGGTGGAGGCGCCGGCCGACAAGCGCGCCATCCCGCACGGCAAGCAGCGGTCGATCCCGCGGGACGACTACGACGGCGTCTCCTTCACCCCGACCTCGGGCATCTGGCAGACCGTGTGGCTGGAGGCCCGCGGGCGCACCTACGCGCGCGCGGTTGCCCTCCGCGGCGACAGCCTCACCGGGTTCGATGTCGTGGTGGAGGCAGCCGGCGACACGCCTGCCGACGCGGTCGTCGTGGCTCGCGTGCTCGGCACCGGTGAGACGGTCGAGCTCCGTACCGATCCGACGGGGCGCGCGGCCGGGCGCATCGAGATCGATGCTCCACGGCTCTGGTCGCCGGCCGATCCGCATCTCTACCGGGTGGAGGTGACGGTCGGTGAGGGCGAGAGCGCCGACACGGTCATCGTGACGTCGGGCCTCCGGAGCATCCAGGCGCGCGGGGAGCAGCTCTTCCTCAACGGCGAGCGACTCTATCTGCGCGGTGTCCTGGATCAGGGCTACTGGCCGGAGACCGGCCTCACCGCCCCGGACGCCGACGCCCTGCGGCACGACATCGCCCTGGCCCGCGACCTCGGCTACACGCTCGTGCGGAAGCACCTCAAGTACGAGGAGCCGATCTGGCTGCACGAAGCCGACCGCACCGGCATGCTCGTCTGGGCGGAGCCGGCCTGCCCGAGCCGGTTCTCCGCGGAGGCCGCCGCCGCGTTCGAGGCGCAGCTGCCAGCCCTGGTCGAGCGCGACGGCAACCACCCCTCGATCGTGATCTGGGGTCTGTACAACGAGGAGTGGGGGCTCGACTGGGACATCCCCGGCAGCGACGCGCGCGCTCGCGCCGCAGAACACGCCTACGAGACGATGCGCGCCCTCGACGACACGCGGCCGATCGTGGAGAACTCGGGCTGGTCGCACGTGCGCACCGACCTGGTGGACTGGCACTACTACGAGCCCGATCTCGCCGAGTGGAAGCGTGCGGTCGCCGCCATGGCGGAGGGGACGCAAGACGAGTTCCCCGTCCGGCTCGGTCCCGACTTCGTCGTCGACAAGTCCTACTACGCCTCGGACGCGTTCCCGCGCTCGGGCGTCCCCATCCTCAACAGCGAGTACGGCGAGGGGTTCACCAGCCTCGAGCGCGCCTGGCATCTGCGCTGGGAGACGCAGGAGCTGCGCCGCCACGACCGGTTCGCCGGGTACGTCTACACCGAGTTCGCCGACGTCGAGCACGAGGCCGCGGGACTGCTCACCGCCGATCGCCGCGCGAAGGAGTGGGGCGGGCTCGTGCCCGCGGACGTGAACGCCGACACCGTGATCGTGGTCGACCTGATCCCGCTTCGCGCGGGGGCCGACATTCTGCCTCCCGCCGAGCCGTTCCCGCTCGTGGCGCACGTCTCGCATCACGGCACGTCGCCGGCGACCGTGCGCCTGCACGCGGCATGGCTCAGGGCGGGCGCGCCGGCGGACGGTCAGGCGGCGGTGGCCGCGCGTGCGCAACCGCAGTCGTCGACGCCGCGCATCGCGGTGAACCCGTTCGAACTCTCCGCGGGCCTGGAGCTCACCGTCCCCGCCGCACCGCTCGGTGGCCGACTTATGGTCTGGGCGACGGACGAGGAGGGCGACCTCGTGGCGCGCACGTTCATCGACGCGGCGGAGGTGGAGGAGCCGAACCGGCGCGGTGCCCGCAGCGACGGCTGAGCGCGCCCGCGCTCAGGCCGCGCTGCCCACCGCCCGCGGGCGCCGGAACGCGAGGCCGGAGGTGATGGCCAGCACCACGACGCCGATCGCCTCGATGATCACCGTCTCGGGCACGAGCGTGAAGCTCCACACCTCGGTGATGCCGAAGAGGCCGACGGTCAGTGCCAGCAGGATCGCGGCCAGGCTGGCGATCACGAAGAGCAGGCTCAGGATCGTGACGATCCGCAACAGCGCCCCACGGGTGACCAGGATGGCGACCGCGAGCACGATGCCCGCGATGCCGTTGAGCACGAACATGGTCCCCAGCAACCCGCCGACGCCGTCGAAGATCAGGAAGAGATGGATCCCGCCGATCGCCAGCAGGATGAGCGCGCTGAGGATGCGCAGGACCAGGAGGGGTCCCTGGCGGCTGTCGGTCATGGGAGCACCTGCCTTCCGGTTCGGGCCTCCCGGTCGGAAGGCCACAGTGGGAACACGTAACGGCGACCCGGAACGGTTCACTTCCGCGTCCCGAACGCCGAGAGGAACCGGTCGCGGAACGCATCCATCCGCCACACCGGCGCGTCCGGTGCGGGCAGCATGCCCGGCTGCCACGACCACGAGGAGACCCGGTCGATGACCGCAGGGTCCTTGGCGATGATGCTGATCGGGACGTCGTGGTCGGCACCCGCTCCGCTGACGACCGCAGCCGGCTGGTGGTCGCCGAGCACGACGACCACCAGGTCCGGGTCGTCCACGGTGGTGAGGAACGAGAACATGCTGTTCAAGGAATATTGGATGGATTCGCCGTAGAGCTGCTGCACGTGGTGCGGGTCCTGCCACACCACGCTCGGCGGCAGCCCGGCCGCCGGCTGCGGGTCGTACACCGAGCCGTCGCCGATCGCGTTCCACGGGACCAGGCTCGGCAGCGGCGTCCACGGGGTGTGCGAGGAGACGAAATCGATCTCGGCCATCACCGGCCGGTGCGGCCCCGCGAGCTCATGCTGCTGGAAGTATGCCCAGGTGTACTGGTCCGGAATGCGGGCGTAGCTGAACCGCGGGCCCCGGTAACCGACGTTCGTCCCGTTCAGCTGGCTCTCGTAGTGGTAGAACGAGGAGCCGACCGGCCACGGCCTCGAGTCGGACGGGACATCGCTGACCGTCCGCCAGCCCGCCTTCCGGAAGGCGGAGGCGAGCGTGAACCGGGATCCCGAGGTCACCTGGTCGTAGCTCGCCTGCGAGTCGATCCAGAGCCCGGACTGCAGCGTCGAGTGGGCGAGCCAGCTGATCCCGCCGAACGTCGGCGAGGTGAGGAAGGCGCTGCGCTCCTGGTAGCCGTGCGCGGCCAGCCGCGCGGTGCCGGAGCGGAGCACCGCGTCGACGCCGGGGGAGAACGTGCTGCCCTGCACCGCGACCCGGCCGTAGCTCTCGATGAACGCGATGACGACGTCCTTGCCCTTCAGCCCGGTGAGCAGGTCGGCGTCGGGGATGCGCGCGGCGGGGTCGCTCGCGGCCTGTCGCGCGAGGGCCGCCCGGGCACCGACCGCGACCACGACCTGGTCGGCGCGGGACGCGGCGGCGGCGCCGACGTCCGCCGCCGCGACCGGTTCCCCCGGAACCATCTGGACGCCGATGAGCGCGACGACAAGCCACCCTGCCGTGACCGCGGACGCCGCGAGCAGGGCCGGACGACGCCGGGGCGTGAGGATGCGCGCGAGCCGCAGCAGCGCCGCCGAGACCGCGACGACGGCGGCGACCACGGCGACGACGAAGAGGATCAGGAGGGCGAGCGCGCCGACCGCACCGGCGGAATCCTGCACGACCCCGTAGCCGTCGACGAGCTCCGGCCAGCCGGTCGCGATGTCGAACGGCTTGCCGACCGTCGACTGGAACACGCGGTCGAGAGCGGCGGCGAGGGTGGCAGCGACGATGAGCAGCGCGACGAGTGCGGCGAGGGCCCGACGCGTCCAGCGCCAGGGGAGCAGCACGAGGAGCACCACGGCAAGCACCGCCTCCAGCGGGATGCGCAGCAGTGCGAGCGCGGAACCGGAGGCGACCAGGCCCGGCGCCAGCGCCGCGAGGCACACCACGAAGGCGGACAGCGCGGTCAGGGCGGTCCCGGTGGCGGTGCGCAGGTGTCGTCCAGGCGTCGTCGTGCTCATGGCCGTCCCTCGAACCGCTCGGAGAGGGCGTACCGCAGGAGCACCACGTCGCCGATCGGGAGCGCCTCCACGAGCCGCGCGGGGTGCTTCTCCGTCCACGGGAAGGCCGCGTCGCCGACGAAGCGGGGCGCACGTCCGTCGCCCACGAAGAACGGCGCGACGCACACGTGCAGCTCGTCGACGAGCCCCGCCGCCAGGAACTGGGTCAGCGTCGTGCCGCCTCCCTCCACCATGAGCCGGCGGGCTCCCCGCCTGCCGAGGTCGGCGACCAGGTCGGTCATGCGCACCTCCTCGGCCAGGGGAACGACGGTCGCGGCCGACCCGAGGCGACGGCGGATGCGGCCGCCCGCGTCGCGGGGGCAGTACACCAGCTTCTCGGCGTCGCCGGCGGTGAAGAACGCCGCCCCGGGATCGAGTTCGCCCGACGCGGTCACCGTCGCCTTCCACGGGGACGGGGTCAGTCCGGTCGCCGTGCGTCTCGCCTGCCGTCTGGCGCTCCGCACGACGAGGCGGGGGTCGTCCAGGCGGATCGTGCGTGCGCCGACGAGGATGACGTCGTTGCGCGCGCGGGTATCGTCCACACGGTCCAGATCGGCGGTGTTCGAGAGCATCAGCCGGGGCGGCCGGGCGCTGTCGAGATAGCCGTCGAGCGACATCGCGCAGCTGACGGTCACGTACGGGTTCGCGGTCGCGGTCACGTCCTGCGCCTCCGGACCGCGGCGACCGTCGCGACGAGGGCACCGGGGGCCACGGACAGCAGCGCGAGCACGCCGAACAGGGTGGCCGCGGCCACCCCGGTGCCCGCGCCGAGGCCCGCGGCGGCGAACGCCCAGCCGGCCGCACCCTCCCGTGGACCCCAGCCGCCGACGTTCAGCGGGATGGACGCGGCGAGCAGGGCGAGGACGGCGAGGGAGAGCATCCCGAGCGGCGGCGCGCTCGCCCCGACCGCCGCCGCCGCGATGGTGAACGTGCCGATGTGGCAGGCGCACACCACGACGGATGCGGCGACGGCCTGCGCGCACACCCCGGGCGCTCCGAGGGCGGTGCGGAGTTCCGCGGCCTCGCGGTTCAGGACGAGGCGCACCCGTCCGCTCGCCAGCCACGCCACGCCGACCGCCGCGGCCATGACCACGACCGCCGTCCCGAGCACGACGACGGGCAGCAGCGCGCCCGCGAGACCAACGCCCGCCGCCAGCAGCACCGCGGCCGCGATCCCGAGTTGGACGACCTGGCCGACCGAGCGCTCGAGCACGACAGCCCGCGCTGCCGCGGCTCGCGCTCCGCCCCGGCCGTGGTCGACCGCGCGGTGCACGTCCCCGAGCACGCCGCCCGGAAGGACGGTGTTGAGGAACTGCGACCGGTAGTACATCCCGACCGCCTCCCGCCAGGCGATCGGAGCACCGAGCCGCGCCGCGATCGCGCGCCACCGCCAGGCGGCGGCCGCCGTTGCGACCGCGGAGAGCGCGACCGCCGCGGCGAGGACAGCGCCGTCCATCCCGGCGAGCCCGCGCAGGAACGGGCCGGCGCCCACCTGCGCGACGATCGCGACGAGCACGACCGCTCCGGCCACGCCCCGGACCGTCGGCCGGAACCAGCGCGCGGCGACGAGGCGGTGCAGCCCGGGAACAGCCGCCCGCGCCGGGATGTCGCGCGCCGTTGCCGCGCCGAGCCGGAGCGTCATCGCGGCCACGCCAGCACGTCGAGGTGGTAGACGACGGCGGAGAGCTCGCCGCGCCGCTGCTGGCGACCGCGGAGCGCTCGGTAGTCCTCGAGCTCGTCGCGCAGGCCGGGCGTCTGCTCCTCGGCCGCCCCCAGCCAGCCGTCGAACCACTCGGCCAGCAGCCGCGGGTCGCCGGCGTCCAGCCGCCAGGTGGTGAGTGCCGTCCGCACCCGGTAGCCGGCCCGCTCGAAGAGCCCGCGGACGATCGGCCCGCCGTACCGGCCGAGCAGCCTGCGGCCGCGGACCTCCCGACGCTGGTGGGCGTTGAAGGCGCGCGTCACCCGGATGTCCCGTGCGTCCCAGGGGTGCAGCTCCACGTCCCCGGTCACGCTCAGTGAGAACAGGCCGGGCGCGCCCGCGCCGACGCAGGCCTCCACGATCGCGTGCGCCTCGCGGGCGGTGAGCACGTCGAGCAGGGCGGACGCCGTCACCAGCGATGCTCCGGCCAGGTCGCCGGCCGTCAGCCGGTCGAGGCGGCCGACCCGCGAGCGGACCGTCACCGGCGTCCCGTCCGCGTCGGCCGGAGGCGCGGCCCGGGACGCGAGGGCCGTCAGCTCCGCGTTCCAGTCGTGCAGCACCCAGGTCTGCGGGCCGGGCAGCTCCGGGGCCAGCCAGCGCATCATCGAGCCGGTCCCGCTGCCGAGGTCGTGGACCGTGATCGGGCCGTCCGGGAGCAGGGCGGGAACGGCCCGGGCCAGCCTCCCCGAGCGGGCCCTGGCGTCCTCCGCCTCACGGAGCGACAGCCAGTCGTCGCTGACCCGTAGCACCGCATCCACGTCGGCGCTCAGTTCGGCGCTCACGACGCGGCTCCCGTCCGCAGCGGAGCGGGCGCGCGCTCGGCCTCGGCCAGCGCCGCCTCGATCACGGCCGCGGTGCCGGCCCACGACCTGCCGATGCTCCGCGCGGCGAGTGCGGCGGCCTTCGCCGCCGCACGCCTCGCCGGGTCGGCCCACCACTGCTGCAGGACCACGTGCAGCGCCCACGGGTCGTCCGGCGGCACGAGCATCGCCGCGTCCCGGACCGGGATCGCCTCCCCGATGCCGCCGACCGCGGTCGCCAGCACCGGGACGCCGTGCGCGAGCGCCTCGGCGATCGCCATCCCGTAGCTCTCGCTGCGCGACGGCTGGACGAGCAGGTCGGCGTGCGCGTACGCATCCTCCAGCGCCCGGCCGTCGAGGACGCCGGGGAAGCCGATCCGGTCGGCGAGGCCGGCCGCATCCACCACCGATCCCAGGGCCTCGGCGAACCCGGGGTCGGCCCGCAGCGACCCGGCGACGGTGCAGGTCCAGCCCGGCCGGTCGGCGAATCCCGCGAGCGCCCGCACGAGCAGGTCCTGGCCCTTGTGCGGTGCGACGACGGCGACGCAGAGGAGGCGGCCGCCGTCCTCGGATGCCGCGGTCACGGGCGCAGGGTCGGCGCCGGGATGCGCGACCACGACGCGGGCGGCGTCGGCCGCGCCCTGCGCCGCCAGCTCGGTGCGCGTCCACTCGCTCGTCGCGACGATCAGCAGGGCCGCACGGAACGCGGCGAGGCGCGGCTCGTCCGGGTCCGGCTCGACCATGTGGGCGAGGATCACGATGCGCAGCCGATGCGCCTCCGCGACGACCGCGCCCGGCTCCCGCGACACCAGCAGCCCGTCGGCCAGCAGCAGCGCTCCGTCCGCCAGGCCGCGGAGGGCGACCGCCAGCGCGCCCGGCTCGTCGGCGACGAGCAGCATGCGGACCTCGCGCCCCGCCGCCCGCAGCGCGTCCCGCACCCGGCGGTCGTACACATTCCCTCCGCTGACCCGCTCCGGATCGTCCACGGCGCGGGGCACGGCGAACACGAGCGGCGCGCTCACAGCGGCCTCGAGTAGCTCGCCCACGCGATGTGTGACTCGTGCAGGGTGACGGTGATCGTGGTCAGCGCGGGCGCCGGTCCGAGCGCACCGCCGGCCACCGCGTCGGCGAGCCGGTCGGCCACGACCCTGCAGAGCAGCTCGGTCGTGGTGTTCACCCCGGCGAAGGCAGGGTCCTCGTCGAGGTTGCGGTACGTGAGCGCGCCGGTGACCTCCGCGAGCGCCGCGGCGGCACGCCCGATGTCGACGACGACGCCGCCGGCATCCAGCTCGTCGGCGCCGAACGCGGCGTCGACGACGAACGTCGCGCCGTGCAGCCGCTGCGCCGGCCCGAAGACCTCGCCGGTGAAGCTGTGCGCGACCATCATGTGGTCGCGGACCGTGACCGTGTACGGCATCAGGCGTCCCTCCAGTCGATCGTGCGGCAGAGCTCTCCGGCCGGCTCCGCGGCGAGCCTGGCCAGCACCTCCGGCAGCTCCCGCCAGGAGGACGACCCGCCGAGCAGGGCATCGAAGGCCGGATCGCGCAGCAGGTCGAGCGCCAGCGCAAGCCGGTCGGTGGTGCTCCGCCGATCCCGGCGCCGGGCCGAGACCGCGCCCACCTGGCTCGCCCGGATCGTCAGACGCCGGGAGTGGAAGTCGGCCCCGAGCGGCAGCGTCACGGGGCGGTCGCCGAACCAGCCGGCCTCGATCACCTCACCGTCGGTGGCGACGGTTTCGAGCGCCAGCCGGAGGCCGGCCTCCGACCCGCTGGTGTGGATGACGATGTCGCGGTCGCGCGGAGCGTCCTGCGGCAGCGCGAAGGAGGCGCCGAGCCGGTCCGCGACAGAGCGGCGCCCCGGGTCGGTGTCGACGAGCGTGACCTCCGTGCCCGGGATCGCCTGCGCCAGGCGCGCGACGCCGCAGCCGATCATCCCCGCCCCGATCACGGCGATGCGGTCGCCGAGCAGCGGCCCGGCGTCCCAGAGGATGTTGACCGCGGTCTCCACCGCCCCGGCGAGCACCGCGCGCCGGGCCGGGACGCCGTCGGGGACGGGGACGACCGCCGACGCGGGCACGACGAACGCCGATTGGTGCGGATACAGCGTGAACACCGTGCTCCCCACGAGGCCCGCCGGTCCGTCCTCGACCACCCCGACGTTCAGGTAGCCGTACTTCACGGGTGCCGGGAAGTCGCCCTCCTGGAACGGGGCGCGCATCCGCTCGTGCTCGCCGGCCGGAACGCGGCCGCCGAACACCGTCGCCTCCGTCCCGCGGCTGACGCCGGTGAACAGCGTCCGCACAAGCACTTCGTCCGGCCCGGGAGGCGCGACGGGCTGCGTCCGCAGGGCGCCGGTGCCGGGGCGCTCCAGCCAGAACGCGGTGGCGTCGATCACATCCCACCTCCTCGGGAATGAACCATCGGTGCGTGCGCGGCGTGTTAAGGCCGGTGCACGTAACCGAGACACGAGGTGCGGATGAAAAGGGTTCAACTCGAGGCCGTCGGCTGGGCGGGCGCCGGTGCCGCGTTCGGAGCGCTGGTGCTGCTCGCCGGCGCGCTCGCACTGCAGTGGCAGACCGACCGGCTGTCCCCGCTCGGCGCCCTGGCCGCGCTCGGCTACCTCCTGGTCTCGAACGCCCTCCTCGTGGAGGGGTTGCGCCGGCACCGCTCGGAGCGGTTCGGCCCCGCGAACGCGGTCACATCGATGCGGTCGACGATCGTCGGCCTGATCACGGGGCTCGTCGTCGCGTCCTGGTCGGGCGAGATCCCCGTGCCGCTCCTGGTCGGACTTGCCGTCCCTGCGCTCGCTCTCGACGCGGTGGACGGTTGGATCGCCCGCCGGACCGGCACGACGAGCGAGCTCGGCGCGCGCTTCGACATGGAGGTGGATGCGTTCCTGCTGCTGGTCCTGGGCGTCTACGTCGCCCAGGCGTTCGGCCCGTGGGTGCTCGCGATCGGCCTGCTGCGCTACGCCTTCGTCGCCGCCGCGTGGGTGTGGCCGTGGATGCGCAGGACGCTGCCGTACCGGTACTGGCGCAAGGTGGTGACGGCGGTCGCCGGCATCGCGCTCACGTTCGCCGCGACCGGCCTCGTCCCTGCGCTCGCCGCCGTGCTCGTCGCCGCGGCGCTCGCGCTGCTCGTGGAGTCCTTCGGCCGCGACGTGCTCTGGCTCGCCGCCCGTCGCCGCGAGCCGTAGCGCCGCGCAGCGCTCAGCCCGCGGCGCGCAGCAGGTCCAGCGACTCGGCCGGGCTCGGGAACGCGTCCCTGGCGCGGACCGCGCTCTCCAGCACGGCGTCCAGGTGCTGGGAGGCAAGGCTCACGCCGCCCATCGCCACCGCCTCCGAGCCGAGCGTCGAGACCAGCACCTCGGGCGCGAGCGGAACGCGCTCGCGCAGCGACTCCTGGAACCGGGGCAGGAAGACGTCGGCGAAGGGGGAGGAGCCGCCGCCGACCACGAGCAGCTCGGGGTCGATGGCGAGCGTCATGGCGGCCGCGCCGGTCGCGAGGTCGTCGGCGAACTCCTCCATCGCGGCGACCGCGGCCGGGTCGCCCGCCCGCGCCGCGTCGAAGATCTCCTGCCGGCTCGGGCGCGGGGATGCGAGCACCGAGCTGCCGTAGCGCTCGTTCAGCTCGACCCAGCGCAGCTCGGGCAGCTCGCCGACGATGCCGGCGGCGCCGTGCACACCGCGGTGCACCCGGCCGCCGACGATGGAGGCGCCGCTCGTGCGGGCGCCGCAGAGGATGTAGACGACGTCGGTGCGTCCGCGCGCCGCGCCGATCGTGAGCTCGGCGTGCGCGCCAAGCGCCACATCCCCCTCCACCAGCACCGCTGCGTCGAACTCGCGGCGGAAGCGCGCGCGCAGGTCGAGTCCGATCCAGCCGGGCATGCCGGTGCCGCCGAAGTGCAGCACCTCGCCGCCGGTGCTGATCGCACCGGGGGAGCCGACGGTGAGCGCCCACACCGCCGACCGGTCCAGCCCGAGCGAGTGGAGCAGCTCGTCGCTGACCCCGAGGGCAGCCTCGATCCGCTCCTCCGCCGGGATGGATTCGTCCGTGGCGGAGGTGAGGTGCCCGAGCACCTCGCCCGTGAGGTCGGTGACCACCGCGTAGATGTGGTTGGCGCCGATGTCCACCGAGAGGAACCGCCCGAGCCCCGGCGCGACGCGGAAGCTCGCCGCCGGCCTGCCCAGCCGCCCGGCGGGCGCGCTCTCGGCGGGCTCCAGCCAGCCGAGCTCCACCAGGTCGGTGACGATCGCGTCGATGGCGGTGCGGGAGAGCCCGGAGTCGGCGGCGAGGTCGCGCATGGTCTGCGGCTTCTCCATCACGGCGCGGAGGATCCCCCAGGAGTTCATCCGGCGCAGCAGCGAGCGGCTTCCCACCGCTCCTGGCGAGCCCTGGATGAGCGCCTCTTGTGGCATGTCTGTCCTAACGGTTGCGGTTTATATCGGCAAGTTGCATAATTAACCCGCTCCTACCGACTGTATCTCGGCGGAGCGCCTCACGGCCCGCGCTCCACACGCGAGCCCAGCGATTCGATAGTGCGCCAACGACGGTCCCCGCTGTCCCGGCGCTGAGAGGTTCACATGACAGCCCTTCTGCCGAGAGCGACGGCGCGCGGACGCACGCCGAAGGCCGGTGCGCGCCGGCGGCGCGACGATCGCAAGGTCGCCGTGTTCTTCATCGCCCCTGTCCTGATCGGGTTCGCGGTCTTCTATCTCTACCCGACGATCCGCGGATTCTGGTGGTCCTTCACCGACTACTCGCTTCTCGGCGACCCGGAGTTCGTCGGCGTGAAGAACTACGCGGCCGTCTTCGCGGACGGCGAGTTCTGGAACTCGATGGGCGTCACCCTCTACTACGTCGTCGTCAACGTCACGACCCAGACCGTGCTCGCGCTGCTGCTCGCGGCCCTGATGCACCGGCTCACGCGGTCGGTGATGCTGCGCACCACGCTGCTGCTGCCGTGGCTGGTGCCGAACGTGACGGTCGGCCTCATCTGGCTCTGGCTGCTCGACACCAACCTCGGCTTCGTGAACCACCTGATCACCTCGATGGGGCTGCCTGCCGTCGGCTTCTTCACGAGTCCGTCCCTCGCCATCCCGACCATCTCGATCGTGAACACCTGGGCGTTCACCGGCTACACGGCCCTGCTGTTCTACGCGGGGATGCTGCAGATCCCCGGCGACCTGTACGAGAGCGCCTCCCTCGACGGCGCGGGGGAGTGGCGGCTCTTCACCCGCATCACGCTCCCGCTGCTGCGGCCGGTGATGGCGCTGGTGCTCGTCGTCTCCCTGATCGGCTCGTTCCAGATCTTCGACACCGTCGCCGTGACCACCAAGGGCGGACCGGTCAACGCCACCAGGGTCATCTACTACTACATCTACCAACAGGCGTTCACCTTCTTCCACATGGGCTACGCCGCGACGATGGCCATCGTCCTCGTCGTGATCCTCGGCGTTCTCACCGCCGTCCAGCTGCGGCTCCTCCGCGCCTCCGAATCCCAGCTCGCATAGGACGACCTCATGACGACGACAACGCCCGCCATCCCCGCGCCCGCCCCAGCCGCCGATCAGCCGGCGCCCGCCCGGACCGCCGCACGCATCCGCCGCCGGCCGTCGGTCGGACGCATCCTCGGCTGGATCGTGCTCATCGCATCCCTCATCCTCACGCTGTTCCCCTTCTACTGGATGCTGAAGACCGCGCTCACGCCCGCGGCCGACGTGATCAGGGACTCCGGCTCGTTCTTCCCCGGCAGCCCGACGCTGATCAACTTCGCCCGCGTGCTCGGCTTCCTCACCCCGGAGCAGGACCAGGCGGCGGGAGGATCCGGAGCGTCGATCAACTTCGTGCTCTACCTCTGGAACTCGATCGTGTACTGCGCGCTGATCGGCTTCTTCCAGACGCTGTTCTGCGCGATGGGCGGGTACGCGTTCGCGCGGCTGCGCTTCCCCGGCCGCAACCTGCTGTTCAGCATCCTGATCGCCGCCCTGATGGTGCCCGGCATCTTCACGCTGCTGCCGAACTTCGTGCTCGTGCGCGACTTCGGCCTGCTCAACACCATCTGGGGCATGGTCGCCCCGAGCCTGCTGATGACCCCGTTCGCACTGTTCTTCCTGCGCCAGTTCTTCCTCAACATCCCCGTGGACGTCGAGGAAGCCGCGATGCTCGACGGCGCCGGCAAGATCCGGGTGTTCTGGCGGGTCGCGCTCCCGATGAGCCGCGGACCGCTCATCACGATCGGCCTCATCACCGTGGTCTGGGCCTGGAAGGACTACCTCTGGCCCCTCCTCATCGGCCGCGACGAAAGCGTGCGCACCATGACCGTCGCCCTCGGCGTCTACCTCCAGCAGTCGCCGAACACCCAGCCCGACTGGACCGGGCTGATGGCGGGGTCGACCCTCTCGGTCATCCCCGTGCTCGTCCTGCTGATCTTCCTCGGCCGGCGCATCGTCGAGTCGCTGAACTTCACCGGAATCAAGTGATCCATCCCCTTCCGCACCACCCAACACAGAGAGAGAACAACATGACAAAGCTCCGTCGCGTCGTCGCCGTCGCCGCCGCCGCAGCGCTGCTGGCCGGTGTCACGGCCTGCTCGTCGAACGGGTCCGGCTCCGGCTCGGACGAGAAGGTGACCCTGCAGTACTGGATGTGGGACGACACCCAGGTGCCGGCCTACCAGCAGTGCGCGGCCGACTTCCACAAGGCCAATCCCAACATCACCATCTAGATCGAGCAGAGCGCCTGGGGCCAGTACTGGACCAACCTCTCCACGCAGATCGCCGCGGGCAGCGCTCCCGACGTCTGGGTCGACCAGGTCTCGTACTACCCGCAGTTCGTGCAGGACAAGCAGATCGTCGACATCGAGCCCTACGTGAAGAAGGACAAGATCGACCTCGGCCAGTACGTCGACGGCCTCGCCGACCTGTGGAAGGTGGACGACGCCCGCTACGGCCTGCCGAAGGACTGGGACACCATGGGCCTGGTCTACAACAAGGCCGACCTGAAGGCCGCCGGTGTGGACGAGGCGTCCCTGGCCGACCTCACCTGGAACCCGAAGGACGGCGGCAGCTTCGAGCAGCTCATCGCCACGCTGACCGTCGACAAGAACGGCCACAACGGCCTCGACCCCGCCTTCGACAAGAACAACGTGAAGACGTTCGGCTTCCTCCCCGAGTGGGCGGACGGCTCGCAGGGTCAGAACGGCTGGGGCAACCTCGCCGCCTCCAACGGGTGGACCTACGCGGACAAGAACCCGTTCGGCACGAAGTTCAACTACGACCAGACGAAGCTCACCGACACCGTGCAGTGGCTCGCCGACCTCTCGAAGAAGGGATACGCGCCCAAGCTCGACGTGCAGTCGACGCTGGCCCGCTCCGAGGTCCTCGACAACGGCGGCGGCGCGCTGACGACGCTCGGCTCGTTCAACCTCGCCGCATACAAGGGCAAGACCGACCAGTTCGGCTTCGCGCCGCTGCCGATCGGGCCCGAGGGTCGCAAGTCCGCCATCAACGGCCTCTCCGACGCGATCTACGCGGGCAGCAAGCACAAGGACCAGGCGTGGGAGTGGGTCAAGTACCTCGCCTCCGCCGATTGCCAGAACGCGGTCGCCGAGACCGGCGTCGTCTTCCCCGCGATCAAGACCGCGTCCGAGAAGTCGGCCGAGGTGCGCGAGAAGGAGGGCCTGAACGCGAAGGTCTTCCTCGACGAGCAGCAGGCGAAGGACGGCACGTTCATCATCCCGATCAGCTACCACGGCACCGAGATCAGCCAGATCGTCCAGGACGCCATCCAGAGCGTCGCCCTCGGTCAGAAGGACGCCAAGACGGCCCTGACCAAGGCGAACGATCAGGTGAACGCCCTCTTCAAGTAGCTCACCCCGCGGGGGCGGCCGCGCGCCGCCCCCGCACCACTCGCACAGAAAGCCAGCCATGCTGCACACCTTCGACTTCGGATCCGTCCGCATCCCCGCCAACGTCTCCGGCACGCCCCGTCCGGTTGCCGCCGGCCACGTCGTGCCGGCGGGACCGATTGCGCTCCTGCATCCCTTCGGCGACACCGAGTTCTACCGCCACGGCTGGAATTCGTGGAGCCCCTCCGGCTGGGCGCGGACCGACGGCGACACCATCGGCATCAAGGACAGCCCGCGGCGCCTGCTGACCGCGGACGACGCCGCGAATGAGACGCCGCACGCGCACTCGGGGAGCGCGGTCGGTGCGGTCGTCGGCGAGGACGGCAACGTGCTGCTGCTCGGCGCGCTCGGCCTGGGCAGCCCACGGGTGGGCGCCGACGGCAACATCCTCTGGGGTCGTGCGGAGGCGGACATCGCGGAGTGGTTCGTCGGGTACGGGCCCGAGAGCGAGGTCTTCGCGAGCTACGCCGACCTCGTCTCCGAGCGGCTCGGCCGCCGGGCGCTGCGCGCGGGCGCCGTGTGGAGCAGCTGGTACTCGTTCTTCGAGGACATCGACGAGGACCTCGTCGCCCGCACGGTGAGCGATCTGCGCGGCTACCCGTTCGACGTCTTCCAGCTCGACGACGGCTGGGAGCCGATCGTCGGCGACTGGGAGGCCGGCCCCGACTTCCCGTCCGGGATGGCGGCGACCGCCCGCACCATCGCCGACGCCGGGTTCCGGCCCGGACTCTGGCTCGCACCGATGATCGCCCTCCCCGGCTCCACCATCGCGCGCACCCGCCCGGACCTGCTCGTGCAGGACGACGACGGCCGTCCACTGGTCAGCGGCTACAACTGGGGTTCCCACTACTACTCGCTCGACACCACACAGCCCGAGGTCAGGGACCACCTGCGCGAGGTGTTCGAACGCGTCGTCGGCTGGGGCTTCCGCTACCTCAAGCTCGACTTCATGTACGCGGGCGCGATCACCGGCAACCGGAGCAGGGACGTTCACCGCGAGACCGCGTACCGGGATGCCGTCGAACACATCCGCACGGTGGTCGGCGACTCGGTCTACCTGCTCGGCTGCGGCGTCCCGATGATCCCGTCGGTCGGCGTCTTCGACGGCGCACGGGTGGGACCGGACGTCGGCGCGTTCTGGGACAACGCCGAGCGCGTCGGCGACCCGTCCGGCGTCGGCGCACGCAACTCGATCGTCTCGTCCATCAACCGGGCGTGGATGAAGCGCCTCTACGAGGTGGACCCGGACGCCGTCTACTTCCGCAGCGCGCGCAACCTGCTGAACGACGGGGAGCGGCAGGCGCTGCGCGACACCGCCGCCATCCTCGAGTTCCGGTCGACGTCCGATCCGCTCGCCTGGCTCACCCCCGCGGAACGGGACGAGCTGCGCGCGTACATGGAGGAGACGGCCGTGATCGAGCAGACCGGGCGCTACGCGTTCCGTATCAACGGCCGCGAGGTCGACCTGGCGCCGATCGTGACCGGGGAGGCGGCGGCGGAGGCCGCATCCCTCGTCGTCTGACGCACCGATCCGTCGAGGACGCGGCCGCTTGCCCCGGCCGCGTCCTCCGCCGTCCGCGTCGCAGGCCGGTCGTCGCCTCAGTTGCCCGCGCGGATCCGGTCGTGCAGCGCGCGGGCCGCGGCCCCCAGTGCGGCCTCGGCCGCGGGCTGGGTCGACGCGGGGACCGACGATGTGCTCATCGCCACCACGGCGATCCGGGCGCCGTCGGCGTGCTCCACGACGCCGGCCTCGTGACGCAGGTTCAGCAGCGTGCCGGTCTTGGACGCCCAGACGGCGTCGTCCGCGCTGAGGTCGGGCGCGAGCCGGTGCCGGATGAGGCTCCGGCGCAGGTCGTCGCGCAGCCGCGCCGCGGCCTCCGGCGCGACCCCGCGGTCGTGCCAGACCGCATCCAGCAGCCCTGCGAACGCCCTCGCTGTGCCGGTGTTGGTCCGCGCGACGTCGAGCTGCCGCACCGGATGGCCGCTCGCCGGGGTGCTCCCGCGGATCGCGAGCGTGTGCGCCAGGTGCGCGTCCTCCGGCGCCAGATGCTCGAGCGGGGTGTCGGAGAGGTCGGCGAAGGGATGCCGCACGGCGATGCCGTGCACGCCGATGGCGTCGAGGTCCGCCGTCACCTCGGCGGGCGGCACGATGCGCAGCAGGGCGTCCGCCGCGCCGTTGTCGCTGATCGAGAGGGCGAGCGAGACGAGATCGTCGATCGAGATCACCGAGGGATGCCGGAAGCGCGTCGTGCCTGGCAGCCCTTCCCCGGGGTCCCCGGCCGGAACGGTCACCGGTTCGGCGCCGTCCAGGCGTCCGTCCGCGATGCGGGTGAGGACCGCGAGCGCGATGGGCAGCTTCGCGAGAGAGGCCGCGGGGGTGGGCGTGTCCGCATCCAGCGCGAGCTCGCGCCCGGAGCCCAGGTCGCGCACCAGCAGGGAGGCGCGCAGGCCGGCCTGCGCGAGTTCCGTCCTGACGTCGTCGAGGAAGCGGGCGTCACTCATCGTGCACCTCGTCGTCCGCGAGCGGCCGGCCGCTCGGGTGCGCGCCGAATGCGGCGGCGAGCTCGTCTCCGACGGCGGAGCGCACCGCCGCCACGTCGTGCTCGCTCTGACCGGTGACGGTGTACCCGCGGGCGAGGTCGAGACCCGTGAAGGGACGCCAGTGCAGCCCGAGCTCGCTCGCCTCCGCCTCGGAGCAGAGCAGCAGGTCGCCGTCGGCGAGTACGGCGGCGAGGGCCGCGGTGGTGGAGTCGTCGACGGGAAGCTGACCGGGGAGCAGGCCGGCCGCGTAGCCCGCGCGCTGCAGCACGTCGCGTACGTGCGGCACGTCGTCCTCCGGTCCGATCCGCAGGCGGGCGCCGGCGTCGCCGTCGCGGGCGCGACCCGTGCGCCCGCGGCGCAGCGAACCGATCCGAAGCGTGGCGCCGGTCGCGCGGCGACCCGCCGCTCCGAGCTCAGCCGCCCAGACGCCGTCGGCCGGCGGCACGCTCGCCACCGTGACGCGCACGCCGTTCGCCGCCGCCAGTTCCGCACGCCGGGCGGGCGGCGCCGCAACGAAGTCGAGGCGGATCCCCGCGGCCCGGCCGGCTGCGTCCACAACGGCGAGGTCGCGGGTCGCGCATCCCATCGGCACGGCGACGGTGACCGGCCGCAGCCGGGCGCGTTCGGCGTCCAGCTCGAGCTCGTCCGCGAGGCGCACCAGCCGGCGCGCGGACGGCAGCAGGTCGCGCGCGAACGGGGTGAGGACGGCGCTGCGCGCGGTGCGCTCCAGCAGTGCGCCCCCGAGGTGGCGTTCGAGCGCGAGGATGCGACGGCTTGCGACAGACTGCGCGACCCGCAGCGACGCTGCCGCTCCGGTCACGCTCCCACGCTCGCCCACTTCGACGAGCACCCGGCAGGCGGCGATCACATCCATCCGGCCACTCTAGATCCATGCCGGATGAGCATGGGTCCGCGCGATCCGGTCTTCGACAGGATCGCCGGCCCGGGTGAGGCTGCCGTCATGGACATTCGAACGAGATTCCTCTCCGTCATCGGCGGCACGGCGGTCGCCGCGGCCGTCGCGATCTCCGGCGTCGGCGCGTCCCCGGCGTCGCCGTCGCCGCACGCCTCGGCCTCGGCCGCCTCCGCGGGCCGCTCGGATGCGGGAGCCGCGGCGCAACACGTCTTCGCCGGGCTGGAGCGCAGCCACGGCGCGACTCTGGGCGTCGCCGCGATCGACACCCGCACGGGCCGGATCGTGTCGTACCGGGGCGGGGAGCGCTTCCCGTTCGCCTCCTCGAACAAGACGTTCATCGCCGCGGCGACGCTCCAGGCGTCGAGCGCCGCCGACCTGGACGTCGTCGTGCACTACACGGCGGCCGACCTGCTCGCCTACGCGCCGATCACCAGCAGGTTCGTGGACACCGGGATGACGGTGCGCGAGCTGATCGACGCCATGCTGCGGTTCAGCGACAACACCGCCGCGAACCTCCTGGTCGCCCGGCTGGGTGGACCGGACGCGGTCGAGCGCTGGCTGCGGGGCATCGGCGACCGCACGACGAACGTCGACCGGGTGGAGCCGGACCTCAACGAGGCGACGCCGGCGGATCCGCGCGACACGACGACCCCGGTCCAGTTCGCCGCCGACCTGCGAAAGGTGCTGCTCGGCACGTCCCTCGACGTCGCCGACCGCACCCTGCTGCGCAACACCATGCTCGACTGCACGACCGGCGACACCACCATCCGCGCCGGGGTCGACCCCGCCTGGCCCGTCGCCGACAAGACCGGCACCGGCGAGTACGGCGTCCGCGATGACATCGCCGTGGTCTACCCGACGGGACGCGCGCCGATCGTGATCGTCACGATGTCCAGGAAGGGCCAGCCGGACGCCGCTCCGGACAACGCGCTTCTCGCCGAGGCCACGAAGGTAGCGGTCGCCGCCCTTCGCTGACCCTGACGCTCGCGCCCTCCCGGTGGGACGATGGCCGGGTGGCGGCCGCACGGCCCGCCGGGAGGGATGCGCGTCGGAGATGGACAACCTGGAGACGGCGGAGACGGCGATCCGCGAGGCGAGGGCGGCCCTCGCGGCCGCGGCGGCGACCCCCGGTGGCTGGACGGAGCCCGTTCGGCTCGCGCTCGACGCGATCGAGAGCGCGGTCGCCGAGCTCAGCGAGCTGCGCGACCAGCCGCGCGAGAACACGGGGGAGTCGGGACCGGACGCGTCCTTCATCCGCTGACGAGCACGGCGCCCGCTGACGCGCACGGCGCTACGCTGCCAGCATGACCGACGAGCACCTCCGCGCCGTCCGCGCCCGTTTCGACGAGCGCGCAGGCGAGTACGACGACAGCGCCATGCACCGCGCGCTCGCGGCCGAGGTCGCCGCGTTCGCCGAGGTGCGGCCCGGGTCCGACGTGCTCGACGTCGCGACCGGGACCGGACTCGTGCTGCGGTCGCTGCGCGATGCGCGCGCGGGCGCCCGGCTCACCGGTGTCGACCTGTCGCCCGGGATGCTCGCCGTCGCCCGCGAGCGGCTGCCCGAGGCCGCGTTCATCGAGGCGGACGCCACCGCGCTGCCGATCCTGGACGCGACCGTCGACGTGGTGATCTGCGTCACCGGGATGCACCTGTTCCCCGACCCCGCCGCCGCGATCGCCGAGTGGGCGCGGGTGCTGCGGCCGGGCGGGCGGGCCGTCACCGCCACCTTCGGCAGGATGGACCCGGCCGCGCACGGCGGAGGCCACGGGGCCGCTCAACCGCCCGCCTATCCGACCCGCCACGACCTGTTCGAGACCCCGGAGCTGCTGGCGGCGGCCGTCGCGCCCGCCGGCTTCGCCGTCGCGCGGCACGCCTGGTGGACCTCCGGCGCCGACCGCATCCTCCTCGCCGAGCTCACCCGCTGACGAGCGCCGCCCTCGGCGGCTGTCGCTCAGAGGCTGTCGGGGTCGAGGTTCAGGAGCGTTGTCGCGTAAAGGGTCTGGCCGGCGCCGAGGGTGCCGTTCTCCGCGTTCAGCCAGATCAGGTCCTGCACCGTGATCCCGAAGCGCTGGGCGACGGCGTCCGTGGTGTCGCCCGGCGCGACCTTGTACCGCTTCGGCGCGCCGGAGGCCGTGGTCGCCGTGACCGTGCCGCCGGCGTTCGCGGCGGCCCCGTGATCGACCGGATGGACGTTTGACTGCCGCACCGGCACCGACCAGTGCACGGTGTCCACCGCGAGCACCTTGCCCGGGCCGAGCTCCACGGGGACACCGGTCGCGGACGGCGCGGAGGAGTAGGTGACGAGCGCCGCGAGGTACGAGGGCTGGCTCTCGGTGCCGAGCGTCCCCGACGAGGACGCCGGGCTGGTGGTCGGACCGCCGAGCTGGTGGTCGCCGACGCCGTGGTAGGTGAGACCGTCGCCGACGCTCGGCGCGATCTCGAGGAACGTCGCCGAGATCGGCACCGGCACCGTCGAGGTGAAGCGTGTGAACTGCGCGGTGTACGTGTTGTCGCCATTCGCGACGACCCGGTAGTGGTAGTGGATGCTGCCCTTCGGCGACGCGACGTCGCCCTCGGCGACCACCGTTCCCTGGGGCACCGGCGTCAGGGTGGGCGGCGGTGGT
This sequence comes from Leifsonia sp. NPDC080035, assembly GCF_040050925.1. Classification (NCBI taxonomy): domain Bacteria; kingdom Bacillati; phylum Actinomycetota; class Actinomycetes; order Micrococcales; family Microbacteriaceae; genus Leifsonia; species Leifsonia sp. NPDC080035. The sequence goes on from NZ_CP157390.1 coordinate 1,940,637, forward strand.
GGCGGGGTCGGGCTGGCGGACGGGGTGGCTGTCCCGGTCGTGCGGGTGGCATCGGCCGGCGCAGCGGTCGCCGTCGGCGTCGGCGTGGCGGTGCGCGTCGGTTTCGCAGCCGGGCCTCCACCGCCGAAGAGCGCGCATCCCGCGAGCGCGAGCACCAGCGCGGAAGCGGCAGCCGCTCCCGCGATCCGTCGAACCGTCATCGTTCCCCCCTCGGGGAACCCTACACGGCCGCCGCCTCGACCGGGACAGGGGCGAGGTAGCCGCTCAGGGAGCGGGCCAGGACGACGGCGCGGGCGGACACGTCGGCGGTGCTGCCGGTCGCGCCCTCCTCCGCCCACTCGCGCACGGCGATGCGCACGGCACCGATGCAGGTGACGGCGAGGAGCTCGGCCTTCGCCTCGAACGGGACGCCGCCGTCGCTCGCCGCCGCGTCCACCGCGGCGTCCACCTCGGCCGCCGCCTCCCGTTCGAGGAGCTCCGCCACCGCGGAGACCAGCCCGGTCCGGAGGTCGTCGAGCCGGCGCATCCGGCGCCGGATCAGCCCGGGGTTGCGGGAGGCGATCAGCATCCTGGCCTCGTGCAGGTCGGGGTCGCTCTTGTCGGCGGGCAACCCGAGGAAGAGCGCGTCGACGACCGTGGCGACCACGTCGCCACGGTGGGTCTCCGCCAGGTGGGCGGCGACCTGCTCGCGGTCGCCCCAGGCGCGCCGGAAGCCGAAGAGCGCGTCCTCCTTGCTGTCGAAGTAGTTGAAGAAGGTGCGGTGCGACACCGGCACGCGCGCGCAGATGTCGTCGATGGTCACGTCGTCGAGCTCGTTGGCGAGAGCGAGCTCGACGGCGGCCCGCTCGAGGTCGGAACGGGTCTGCGCCTTCTTGCGCTCGCGGAGCCCCTGCGGCGCTGCGGGGGGATTCGGAAGGTTTTGCATGATCGGAAATTTTGCGTGAATGCAGTTTGTTAGTTGATTTTGGTCACCTAATTATATATGGTTGCTCATCGTCAACCAATACGTGCGAAGGAAACACATGTCAGAAACTCATGCGGCCGAGGAGGCGAACGCAGCGCCCGCGATGTCGCACCGGCAGGTGCTCGAGTCGCTCTCCGGCCTGCTGCTCGGGATGTTCGTCTCGATCCTCGCGGGCACGGTCGTGGCGACCTCCATGCCGGTCATCGTCCACGACCTCGGCGGCGACCAGACCGCCTACACCTGGATCGTCACGAGCACGCTGCTCGCCACCACCGTGTCCACGCCCATCTGGGGCAAGCTCGCCGACCTGCTCAACCGCAAGCTGCTCATCCAGCTCGCGCTCGTGCTGTTCGTGCTCGGCTCGGCGCTCGCCGGCTTCTCGCAGGACACCAACATGCTCATCGGCTTCCGTGTCGTCCAGGGCCTCGGCGCCGGTGGTCTCACCGCCCTCAGCCAGATCATCATGGCCGACATCATCAGCCCGCGTGAGCGCGGCCGCTACATGGGCCTCTTCGGCGGCATCATGGCCGTCGGCACCGTCGGCGGCCCGCTGATCGGCGGTCTGCTCACCGACTCCGTCGGCTGGCGCTGGAACTTCTACGTCGGCGTCCCGATCGCGATCCTGGCGATCATCCTGCTCCAGATCACCCTGAAGCTGCCGAAGCGCAAGCGGAAGGTGCGCATCGACTACCTCGGTGCGATCTTCATCGCCGCCGGCGTCTCGCTGCTGCTCATCTGGGTCTCGCTCGCGGGCAAGGACTTCGACTGGTGGAGCGGTCAGACCATCTGGATGGTCGGTGGCTCGGTTGCCCTGCTCGTCGCCGGTGTGATCACCGAGCTCGTCGTGAAGGAGCCGATCATCCCGCTCGGCCTCTTCAAGAACCGCACCTTCACGCTGGCGGTCATCGCCTCGATCTCGGTCGGTGTCGCGATGTTCGGCACCTCGGTGTTCCTCGGCCAGTACATGCAGCTCGCTCGCGGCGCCACGCCGACCGAGTCCGGTCTGCTGACGCTGCCGATGATCTTCGGTCTGCTGCTGTCGTCCATGATCGTCGGTAACCTGATCAGCCGGTTCGGCAAGTGGAAGGCCTACATGGTCGTCGGCTCGATCCTGCTGACCGTCGGCCTCTACCTGATGAGCACCATCGAGTACGACACCAACTACGTCGTGGTCTCGGTGTACATGTTCATCCTCGGCGCGGGCGTCGGCATGGTCATGCAGAACCTCGTGCTCATCGTGCAGAACACGGTGCGCCCGGAGCAGCTCGGCGCGGCCAGCTCGAACGTCGCGTTCTTCCGCAGCCTCGGCGGCACCGTCGGCGTCTCGGTGATGGGCAGCATCCTCGGCACCAAGGTCGTCGACCTGCTGACCGACAAGCAGGCCGACCTGCAGGCGGCCATCGTGAAGCTCGGCGCCAAGGGCGCTGAGGTCGCGAAGTCGCTGCAGAGCGGTTCCATCCCGGAGCCGAACAAGCTGCCGGAGAGCGTCCGCGTGATCATCGAGTCCGTCTACGGGCAGGCGGTCGCGGACATCTTCCTGGTGGCGGTGCCGCTGGCGATCATCACGATCATCGCGATCCTCTTCCTGCCGAACATCAAGCTCGGCAACAAGACGGCCATCGAGCGGATGCGCGACGAGACCCCGGCCGAGCAGGCCGAGGAGACCGTCGTGGAGGTCGCCGAGGCGATGATCGGCGCGCCGACCGGCTCGCTTCCCGCGGTCCGTGCGGAGCAGCGCTCCGAACAGCGTCCTTCCCAGGAAGGCCGCTGAGCGGACCGGCTATGATCGCGCCCATGAGTGAGACGGGACGGGCGGCGCAGGGCGACCTCGCCTCCCGCCCCGTCGACCCCCGGACCGACGAGGCGATCGCCGAGGTCGAGGAGCAGTTCACCATCCTGTTCAACCGGGTGAGCGCCGGGATGCGCGACCGCGCCGCGCGCGTGCATCCCGACCTGCAGCCGGTCGGGTTCAAGCTGCTCAGCACGCTGGTGCGCACCGGTCCGGTGCACGCGGGCGCGCTGGCAGGGATGCTGCTGACGGACAAGAGCGTCGTGAGCCGCCAGGTGCGCATCCTGGAGGAGCTCGGTTTCGTCGACAGGCAGACCGACCCCTCCGACCGCCGCGCCAGCTTCCTCGTCGCCACGCCGGCGGCGATCGAGAAGGTCAACGAGGCACGCGCAGCCGACCAGGCGCAGCTCTACCGGAACCTTCGCCAGTGGGGCGCGCCCGACGTCGAGCGGCTCGGCGAACTGCTCGCCCGCCTCAACGACCTCGTCTGAACACGTAACCGTCCCCGTCCGGTGCGACCGGCCCTGCTCGAGCAGGGCACGAACGTATCGGGCGGGGACGTTCGTCGTTCACGCGGCGGGGATGCGCATCTCCAGCACGGTGCCGTCCGGTCCGGTGGACGCGACCCGCACATCCCCGCCGTGGCGCACGGCCACCTCGCGCACGAGCGAGAGGCCGATCCCGAAGCTCGCCCTGGTGCGGCCGCCCGGCTGCTCGGTCGCGCGCGCGAACCGGTCGAAGATCCGCGCGGGATCGATGCCCTGGATTCCCGGCCCCCGATCGGCGACCGTCAGGACGGCGTCGCGCCCGTCCCTCCGCACGGTCACGGCCACCGTCGAGCCGGCGGGCGAGTGCGCGATCGCGTTGTCGAGCAGCGCCGTCGCGCAGCGCTGGACGCCGGCCGGCGGGACCGTGGTGGCCGCATCGTCGTCCGCCTCCAGCGACACCGTCACGCCGGCGTCGCGCGCCAGCAGCCGCATCGCGTCCACCGCGCGCCGCACCGGCGGCGCGAGGGCCGACGGCCCCGCCGCCGGCTCGCGCTCCGGGTCGGCCGCCAGCAGCAGGTCGTCGACCACCTCGATGAGGGTGCGGGTGTCCGCGCGCAGTTCGGCCACCGTCGGCGCCGACGGGTCGCCCGGTGGCAGGCCGCGCTGCAGCACCTGCAGGCGGGCGTCGAGCACCGCGAGCGGCGTGCGCAGCTCGTGGCCCGCATCCGCCACGAAGTCGCGCTGGATGCGCAGCGCGCGGCCGAGCGGACGCACCGCCCTCTGCGTGATCACCACGCTGAGCACGCCGGCGACGGCGACGGCGAGCACGCCCACCACCGCGAGCGCGATGAGCGCGTCCGTGATGTCCACATAGATCTTGTGCTCGCCCGGCTTCGGCGGCTCGCTGAGTTCGGCCGGCCGCAGCTGGTCGAGCACGTAGAGCACCGCGACCGCGAGCGCCACGACCACGAGCGCACCGGACGCGATCGTGATCTGCAGGCCGACCATGCGGGATGCGCGGCGCACCTCCCGGGAGTCGGCGTCGTCCGTCCGCGCGCGGCGGCTCACGGCTGCCCCAGCCGGTAGCCCTCGCCCCGCACCGTCGTCACCAGGTCGGGGTCGGTCTTGCGGCGCAGGTAATGCACGTACGTGTCCACGGTGCCCGGCTGCTCGTCCGCCTCGAACACCGCATCCAGGATCTGCCGGCGGGAGAAGGTGCGCAGCGGGCTCTCCGCGAGCAGCCGCAGCAGCGCGGACTCGCGGACGGTCAGTTGGATGCGCCCCTCGTACGGCGAGTAGATGCACCGGCTCTCCGGGTAGAAGCGCCAGTCGCCGACCGGAAGCTCGGCGCCCTCGCCGGTGAACGTGCGCGTCATCGCGCGCAGCCGGGCGAGCAGCTCGTCGAACTCGAACGGTTTCACCAGGTAGTCGTCGGCCCCGGCATCCAGCCCCTCCACCCGGTCGCGCAGACCGCCGAGCGCGGTGAGCATGATGATCGGCGTCACCACCCGCTTCTCGCGCAGCGTCGACACCAGCGTCGCGCCGTCGAGGCCGGGAAGGCGCCGGTCGACGACGAGCGCATCGAACCCGCCGGTGAGCCCGGCCGCCAGCCCGCTGTCGCCATCGGTCACGCGCGTCACGTCGTAGACCTCGGCGAGCACCTGCTCGATGAGCGGACCGAGGCGCGGGTCGTCCTCCACCAGGAGCACCCGCAGTCGATCCGCCGCCATGCTGCTCAACCTACCGCGCGCGACGACCACCAGCGCCGGACCAGCCGGAGCAGCGCATCCACCAGCAGCACGGCCGCCGTCGCGTAGACAAGACTCGCCAGCACGTCGGTCGGGTTGTGCACGCCGAGGTACACCCGTGAGAACGCGGTGACGAGCGGAGCGGCGACCGCGAAGACGATCAGCGGCGTGCGCAACCGGCCCGCGCCGAACGTGAGCAGCAGGGCGAGGCCGAGCGCGACCGCGAGGCTGGTGTGGCCGCTCGGGAAGCTGTAGCCGGTGTCCGTGAGGAGGTGGTGCGGGAGGCCGGCCGAGAGCGGCCTCGGCCGTTGCACGATGTCCTTCACGACGCTCGAGCCGAGCCAGGGGAGGAGCCCGAGCGCCGCGAAGGGGATGGCGGCGCCGGGACCGCGGCGCAGCCACAGTCCGGCGCTGATCGCGCCCACGATCACGAGGGCCGCGACCGGGGAGAACAGGACGCCGTCGGCGAGGGCGACGGCGTCGAGGAACGGGGTGCGCGCGCTCTCGATCGCGCGGATGACAGCGAGGTCCCACGTTCCGATCGCCGGCGTCGCGCGGATGACGAGCCCCGCGAGCACGACCGCCAGGATGATGCAGAACGGCACGAGGATGGAGCGCGCGGGCAGCGCGGCGCGCCTGCTGGACGCGGTGGTGGCGGTCACGGGGGTCTCCTTCTCTCGGCCTCCACTCTGCGCGGGGCGCTCCAAGAAGCCGCTAAGGATGCGACGATGCCGTCTCAGAGGTTTCTGGGAGCGGACGGCGCATCCTTGCGGGATGCTGCGCAATAAGGTCCCCGCTGTCACGGCGCTGTTCTGGGTCGCCAAGCTGCTCACCACCGCGATGGGCGAGACGACCTCCGACTGGCTGGTGAAGAACGTCGACCCGGTGCTCGCGGTGATCGCGGCGTTCGTCGTGTTCGCCTGCGCGATCGTGCTGCAGTTCGCCGTGCGGCGGTACATCCCCTGGGTGTACTGGCTGGCGGTGCTCATGGTCGCGGTGTTCGGGACGATGGTCGCCGACGTGCTGCACGTGGAGCTCGGCGTCCCGTACCTGGTCTCGACCATCGGGTTCGCGGTCGTGCTCGCCGCCGTCTTCGCGCTCTGGTACGCGACGCAGCGGACGCTGTCGGTGCACAGGATCGACAGCAGGCCGCGGGAGCTGTTCTACTGGTGCGCGGTGCTGGCCACCTTCGCGCTCGGCACGGCGGTCGGCGACCTGACCGCGACGACCTTCGGGCTCGGCTACCTCGCCTCCGGCATCCTCTTCGGGGTGCTCTTCGCGGTGCCCGGCATCGCCTACCGGTGGTGGGGGCTCGGCGCCACGGCGGCGTTCTGGACCTCGTACGTGCTCACCCGGCCGTTCGGCGCCTCCCTGTCGGACTGGCTCGCGGTCTCGCACGCACGCGGCGGCCTCGATCTCGGGACCGGGCCGGTCAGCCTCGTGCTGTTCGCCGGGATCGTCGTCTGCGTCGTGCTGATGAGCACTCGGCGGACCCGGGCTCAGGAGGCGGTGGCTCCGGAGGCGACGCCCGCCGCCTGATCGTCCCTCCTGGCGATGCTGCGCCAGGTGTGCAGGATCTCGCCGGGAGCGCCCGGGCCGTAGCGGAACAGCCGCACCGCGATGAACAGCCCGAGCGAGGCGACCAGCCACACCGCGAGCACGATGTACGGCTCGGCGTGCAGGTCGTCCGGGAAGTAGGTGAGGTCGCGCACGGCGCGGACGGTCGCGCCCGTCGGCAGCCAGCGGCCCATGAACTGGTAGAACGGCGGCAGCAGTTCGGGCGCGACCGCCCCGCCGGAGGACGGGTTGCTGATGAGGACGAACACGATCCACGTCGGCAGCATCGCCCAGCGCGCGCCGATCAGGACTCGCCAGAAGCTGTAGGTCGCACCCGCGATCAGCATCGTGAGCGCGAGCACGCCCCACACCGGGAGGAACGGGAGCGGGAGGATGCCGAGTAGCGGACCGACCGTGAACGCGATCGCGAAGCCGCCCAGGACCGAGCGCACGACATCCCAGAACAGCTCGCCGGCCAGGGTCAGCTTCGCCGCGTTCACCCGGGTCTGGATGGCGCCGACGAAGCCGATGATGACGGCCGCGAGCGACATGTAGAACAGGACGAGGCCGTTCGGGTCCTTCGGCGCGAGGGGATGCGCGTCGATGACGGTCACCGGCCGGGCGATCGACTCGGCGAGCCGTGGGGCGTCCGACTGCAGCAGCCGCGCGACGGAGGCGCCGGACGCGCTCGACACGTAGAGCCGCGCCGTGCCGTCCGGTTGCTCCACGAGGGCGCCGTAGACGATCTGCTCGCGGATGGCCGCCTCCGCGTCCGACTCGGTCTCGTAGCGGTGCACGACGAACGTCGTGCCGGTCCTCGCCTGGAGGTCGGAGGCGAAGTCGGCCGCGGGCCGGGAGTCCGACACCAGCCCGATCGGCACGTCGTGCGGCTGCGGGTCGCCCATCGCCCACGCGTACGCCCCGGCGAAGAGTGCCGCGATCACGGACACGATGAGCGTGACGACGAGGGCCGGCAGGTGCGGTCCGTCCCGGAAGCGGCGGGGCGCGGTCGGTGCGGGCGTGGCTTCTGTCATGGCATCCCTCCCGGTTCCATTTGAGCACGGCTTTGGTACCCTCGGTCGGGTATGCAGTCGGCATCCACCACCCCCCGTGCTCACGGCCGCCGCTCGGCGGGCCGTCGCGCGGCCGTACCCGTCGTGGTGCTGAGGATGCCGCTCCACCAGCGGATGGGCGTCGCGCTCGCTGTGATCGCGCTCGTGTGCGGGTTCTCGATCGTCCCGACCGATTCGGCGCTCGCCGCATCCCTCGTGACCGCGCCGGACACCACGCTGGCGCCGGGCGAGAGGCCGCAGGACCAGCACCTGTTCACGGATGCCACGCTCGCCGCTCCCGTGGTGAACCGGGAGACGCTCGGGGCGACCGACAGCATCACCAGCCTCGCCAGGGTCGGCACCAACGAGTCATGGGCGAAGCTCGTCCTGATCTTCGGCGGCTGGCCGCAGACCGAGGAGAACGTGGCCGTCATGATGCGCTGGATGCGCCAGGAGAACGGCCCGCCGGACTGGTGGAACCGTAACAATCCTCTCAACAACGGCTACGGCTCCGGCGGCGGCGCCGGCCTCGGCAGCTACCCGGACCTCGTGACGGCGGCGAAGTACTGCGCGGAGAACCTGCAGCGCGGGTATCCGGGCATCGTCGCCGGCCTCCAGGCGGGGACCGACGCGAACGCCACGGCCGCCGCGATCTGGGCATCCCCGTGGGCGTCCAGCCACTACGCCAACGGCGCCCACTGGAGCACCCGCCCCGTCGAGGTCGTGCAGGCCCCGGCCTCCGCCTGGGGCGACTGACCGCATCCGCCCCCCCCGAGTGCGGCGCCGAAGGGCACGTCGTTGTCACTTTTCGTGCCCGCAAGTGACAACAACGTGCCCCTCGGCAGGGTCAACGTCTGAGGGCGGCGAGCCCGCGGGCGGCTACCGCGCCTCGGAGGGCGCGCCCTCTCGCGTGATGATGGCCGCGTCGCCGTCCTCGTCGAGGCGGGCGCGCAGCGGGCGCCGGAAGGCTCGGGTCAGCACGAGCAGCGTGATGATGCCGATCGTCAGCCAGATGATGCCGTAGGTTAGCGCATCCAGGTGCAGGTTCGCCCAGAGCACGCCGGTGAGCAGCATCCCGATCGCCGGGAGCACGATGTTCCGGATGATCTGCGACGCACCGCGGACCTCGCGCCGACGCAGCGCGAAGTGGATGATGACCGTCGCGTTCACCACCGTGAACGCGATGAGGGCGCCGAAGTTGATCATCGACGAGACGAACTCGAGTGTGAACGCGGCCGCCAGCAGCGACACCGCCCCCACCAGGAGCACAGCCGTCGCCGGCGTGCGGAACCGCGGGTGGATGAACGAAAGGAAGCGGGAGACGCGGCCGTTTCCGTTGCGCGCCATCACGTAGATCATGCGCGAGACGCTCGCGTGCGATGCGAGGCTCGACGCCACCGCCGCCGCGACGGCGGCCGAGATGAACAGGATCTGGAAGAGCAGTCCGCCGGTCTTCAGCGCGATCTCGGGCAGGGTGTCGTCGGTGAAGTGGAAGCCGGCCATGCTCGGGAACCGCGACTGCGCGAACCAGGCCGCGATGAAGAAGATCGCGCCGCCGATCATGAGCGCGAGCACGATGGCCCTCGGCACCGTGCGGGCGTCCTTGGCCTCCTCGGTGTACATGGTGATCGCGTCGAACCCGATGAACGAGAAGCAGACGACGGTCGCGCCGCCGATCACGGCGCCGAGGTGCACACCGGAGTGGTAGAGCGGCTGCAGGCTGAACGGCGTGCCGTTGCCCGACCCCGAGTTCAGGGCCGTCCAGGTCAGGACCACGAAGACCGCAATCAGCACGATCTGGAAGACGACGAGGATGCCGTTCACGCGCGAGGTCGATGACATGCTGAACAGGTTCATGGCGGTGATGACGACCACGTAGCCGACCACCCAGATCCAGCCCGGCACCTGCGGGAAGAACGACTCCAGGTACAGCCGGACGATCAGCGCGTTCACGAGGGGCAGCAGCAGGTAGTCGAGCAGCGACGACCAGCCGACCAGGAAGCCGACGTTCGGGTGGATGGTCTCCGACGCGTACGTGTACGCGGATCCGGCGGACGGGAACACCCGGGTCATGCGCCCGTAGCTCACCGCGGTGAACACCATGGCGACGAGCGCGACGAGGTAGGCGGCCGGGACGACGCCGTTCGTCTCTCCCGTGACGATGCCGAACGTGTCGAACACGGTCATGGGCGTCATGTAGCCGAGGCCGAGGCCGACGATCGCCCACAGGCCGAGGGACCGTCGCAGTGACGTTGGTGCGGGGGTGGGGGACACGCGAGCTCCTTCGCTCTAGTCGGGGACGAGTCATACTAAGCCCCTCGAAGTGCGAAATCCGAATCGAACGCAACGGATTACATAGCAGATTCGAAAGATTCACGCCGGAATGAGTGTCGAATCGGCGCTTTGACCTCCGTATCCGGAAGTTGGGGCCCTCAACCCTTCGCGAGCCACTTCCGCAGCCGCGGCAGCGGCCAGGTCGTGACGATCCGCTCCGGCGGAACGCCGTTCGCGGCGGCCCGCGCGGCTCCGTAGGCCAGGAAGTCGAGCTGGCCAGGCGCGTGCGCGTCGGTGTCGATCGAGAACAGGCAGCCCGCGTCCAGGGCGAGCCGGATCAGGTCGTCGGGCGGGTCCTGCCGCTCCGGTCGCGAGTTGATCTCGACCGCCACGTCGTTCTCGGCGCACGCGGCGAAGATCGCCTCCGCGTCGAACTCGCTCGGCGGCCGGGTGCCGCGCGACCCGGTGACGAGGCGTCCCGTGCAGTGCCCGAGCACGTTGGTGTGCGGGTCGCGGATGCCGCCGAGCATCCTGGCCGTCATCGTGCGGCTGTCCGAGCGCAGCTTGGAGTGGATGCTCGCCACCACCACGTCAAGCCGGCTAAGGAGCTCCGGCGTCTGGTCGAGCGTGCCGTCCTCGAGGATGTCCACCTCGATGCCCGTGAGCAGGGTCACCGGGCCGGTGTCGAGTCCGGCGATGACGTCCAGCTGCTCGGCGAGGCGTTCGGCGGAGAGCCCGCTCGCGACCGTGAGGTTGGGGGAGTGGTCGGTGATCGCCTGGTACTCGCGGCCGAGCGTCGCCGCCGCGGCGGCCATCGTCTCGATCGGCGTCGTGCCGTCCGACCATTCGGTGTGGCTGTGCAGGTCGCCGCGCAGCTGCGCCCGCAGCTCGGCGCCTCCCTTATCCAGCGGCTCGGCGTTGCGCTCGCGCAGGTCGGCCAGGTAGTCGGGCACCCGGCCGTCGACCGCCTGCGAGATCACCTGGAAGGTGCGGTCGCCGATGCCCTTGGTGCGCTTCAGCCGGCCGTCGGCGGCGCGGGCGGCCACCTCGTCCGCGTCGAGCGGCGCGATGATGGCGGCGGCCTTGCGGAAGGCCTGCACCTTGAAGGAGGGTGCGAGCTCCCGCTCCAGCCAGAAGGCGATCTCGTTCAGCGCTGCGACGGGGTCCATGCGTTCATGCTCCCACCGCGCCGCCGACACGGGCAGCACTCACGCATGTGGACCGCGCGGCTCAGAGGTCGGGGGTGGGTGTGGGCGGCGCGGGTTTGTCGGGGTCGGTTTCCGGTGTGAGGATCGTGAAGCCGATGGTTTGTGCGCGCGGTGGCGGGACCGTATAGGCCTCGACTCCGAGGAGGTAGCCCTCGCGCACGTAGTAGTGCTTGAAGCGGTCCTTGGCAGGTGGACGTTCGTGCTCTTTGTACCGTTTCCAGCCGTGGCTGTGCAGCCAGGGTTCCAGGTCATCGGCGACCTGGGTGGGGGTGCGCGGGCCGTCTGGGCGGAGGTCTATTAACTGCATCCAGTAGTAGTACTTGGGCCATTCCTCGTAGTAATCGCTGGCAATGGAGACGCCGCCGATGTTCTTCGTCACGGTTTCGATTTCTCCTTCGGGAACCTGGGCGAGGATTTCGGCTCCCCACCCGTCGGCGCGAACGATGAGCGCCGCGAGTTGTGCTTGCTGGTTGGCCACCTGTCTCGCCTCCTGTTCCGGGCTGAGCCCGCACCCGGAGAGCGTGCAGACCAGACCCACCAGGACCAGGCCGAACCCAAGGCGCCGTCGATTCATCCCCGCACCTCCGAGAGATCGAGCGGGGAAATCCGTTCGGCGGGCTTCTTCACGCCCGTGCCGGGCTCATCGATGGGGATTCCGTGCGGGCCGACCCTTTTGCTGTCCGGATGGTAGAGCGACACCGACTCGCCGGTGACCACCCCGACGATGTTCAGGAACGCGGTGCTGTCGGGGGTGAAGACGGCGCTGTGCGCTTCGATCCAGCCGGTGCTCTCGATCGTGCCCGATGCCGGGTCGCCGTCGCGCAGGTAGCCGGTCTCCAGCCGCACGACCCCGGGTGCGTTCAGCACGTTGGTCGTCCCGTGCCCGAGGCCGAACCCGGACAGCCCCTGGGTGGCTCCGATGAAGTCGTTGCGGGCTTGGACGGCGAAGTGCGGCTTGTCCTTCGTGTTCGGGAAGTCCTCCAGCCCGCTGGCGGTGTGGCCGAATCCGGCGGGCGCGACATACACGACCCGGTCGGCGCGCAGTCCGAGCCGCTCGGCGCCGCCGAGGATCGCCGCGCCGTAGCTGTGCGCGATCAGCACCAGGTCGGTCGTGCGCGGGAGCCGCAGACTGTTGGCGAACGAGGTCAGCCGCGGTGCGCCCACGTCTGCGAAGCCCCGCATCGCCGCCTCCAGCGCGTGCTCCCCGCCGGCGTCCGGCAGCGAGGCGCCGTGCCAGGTGAAGTATCCGGAGGTCGGACCGGACGCGGCGAACAGCCTCTTGGTGCGGTTGAGGTCGTCGCTGAGCGAGGCGAGCTTGGAGCCCGTCCCCGGCACCGAGATCGCCACGTTCGTCATCCAGGTGGGGATGTCCCCGGTGACCGGGTCGAGCATGCCCTGGAACGTGACCATGCTGTCCCATAGCGGGTTGAAAGCCACCAGAGTCGTCCCCTTCTGAACGACACGGCGGCCGTTCTCGTCGTAGACCACGTACTCGCCGAAGTCCGCCTCGCCGCGGTGCTTGTCGTTGCGGTCGCCGAGGATCGCGTCCAGGCTCGTGACCTCCTTCCGGAGCTCTGCGATCGTGTCGTCGAAGAGCCCGGCGGCGCCCGGCGTGTCCTGATAGAGGGTGAACGCGATGATCTGGCTCTCGACCTCGGCCCGGTACTCGCGGGCCGAGATCACATTTGCAGTGTTCCGGTCCCGCAGCGGGATGCCTTCCAGGTTCCCGATCAGCAGCGGGAAGTCCGTGATCAGCGCTTGCTGCTGGGCCGTTGTCAGCCGGTCCCATACCGCCCGGATCTTCCCCGGGTCCTTCAGCTTCGCCAAGGACAGCGCCGAGACGTCCTGCGTCGCCCCGTTCGGCAGCGGCGCTGCGACCGTGACCCCCTCCGAGACCGACGGTGGTTCCGGGAACGCGGCGCGAGCCGCCAGGTACCTGGCGCGCGAGGATGCGATCGCCGCCGCGGCGGCGGAGTCCGCGCCCGTGCGCTCCTCATCCAGCGCCTTCAGCCGCTGCAGAAGGTGGGCACGACGCTCCTCGACGCCGGCGACGGCCTGTACCAGCGCGCGCCGGACGGACGGTTCGCCCGGCGCATCCAACCCGTCGAAGCCGTCCAGCTTCGCCCGCGCCTTCGCCAGCTCGTCGTCCACACCGGCGAGCTCGTCTCTCGCCCGCTGTGCGCGGCGCTTCAGGTCCTCCATCTGCTGGCCGTACTTCGACAGCGCCTTCCCCCACGCCGCGTCGGCCGCCTGCACCACGTTCGCGGGCGCCGACGACGCCTGCATCCTCGTCGCAAGCCGCTGGACGGACACCGCGCTGCCCGACGACGACCCGAGCCCGGTCACCGCCTTGGCCAGATGCAGGTACACATCCGCGCCCACCGTCCGCGAGGACAGACCCGCCCCCAGCCCGCGCACGGTGTCCGCGCTGCCGGCCAGGGCCCGCTCACCCGCCGTCACACCCACCACCCCTCACCCCAGCGCTGTCCGCGATGCGACCTGGGCATCCAGCGCCTGGAACAGCGTGACCACGTCCGCGCACGCACGACCCTCAGCGCGCAGCACCGTGGCCAGCCGCGTCAGCACCTGCCTGCGGTCCCCGCTGCCGTCGGCGTGCGCTCCGTTCGGGCCCGACGCACCCGAGAGCAACACCGATGGAACGCCCTGCTCCCCGCTCACGGCAGACGCCGCAGAGAGCAGGCCCGACGCGGCACCCCGCAACCCGGCATAGTCGACCTTCATGTCCGCGCCGAACAGCCCGCGTCGTCAGTTGATCCGCGCAGCGATCTGCGCGTCGAGGTCGCGCATCGCGTTCGCTGTGCCGGTGAGGAACTGCTGAATGTCGTTCAGCTGGGCGATGAGGGTGTTCGCGCTGGTGGTGTACCTGCTGTACGCCTCATTGAACTTCCCGGACGCCTGATCGGTGACGAACCCCGACGTGACGAGGTTGCCGATCTGGGCCTGCATGCTCTGCAGTTTGGTCGTGATCTCCTCGCGACCCGCCCCGAGCTGGGAGGCAGCGGTCTCGATCTCCGCGTAGCTGACTTTGATATTCGACATCGAACGGCACCCTTCTTTCGGAATGTGTATTCGACGACCATAATATGAATTTCAGATACCGACAGCTCACATTTTTCAGCTGTGGATACTTCTGCCGTTGCGCGCACCGAGGGGAGGATCGGATGAAAGTGCGGGTATCGGTGATCGCGTACGTCGGCGCCCGGGCTCAGGCCCGCGATGCGACACTCACCTTCGATGCCACCTCCACGGTCGGAGAAGTCGCCCGGACGCTCGTTCGCGGCGGCGCCGGGGACCCACGGTTGCTGCCGTCGGCCGTCGAGAGGTTCGCGCCGCTGACGCTTCGGGTGCGGTATCCGGACGGCAGTGCACTGATCCTCGACGCCGGCGATGCGGCCGCTGAGTCCGGACTGATCGCCGGCGCGGAGGTCGAGCCCGTGTCGGAGGCGTCCCCTGGTCCGGGTCAGCGAGTCAAGCGGGCGGTCGGTACCGTCACGGTGCTCACCGGTCTGCAGGCGGGCGTGCAATTCCTGCTCGTCGGCGCGGAGACGGTGGTGGGGCGCGATCGCGGAAACCGGATCGAGCTGCATGATCCGGAGGTGTCCCGCCGGCACGCCGTGCTGCGGCGCGTCGGCGACGCGCTGCTGATTGAGGACCTCGCGTCGGCGAACGGGACGGCGATCGTCCGTGCGGACGGTAGCGAGCACCAGCAGCAGCTGATCCGGGTGACCAGGGCAGAGGTGGTCGCTTTCGGGCCGGTCCGGGTTCGCATCGACGTCGGGCTGCCGCCGGGGGCGGAACCGCGGACGCCGGGCGTCGGACGCTATCTTCAGTCCCCCCGTGTCGACCGCGTCTTCGCCCCCGAGCCGTTGGTGCTGCCCGGCCCGCCCGAGGCACAGGAGCCGGCTCGGTTCCCGCTGATCGCGATGGTGGCGCCGCTGCTGATGGGGGCGGTTCTGTACCTGACCACGAAGTCGCTGCTGAGCCTGCTCTTCGTCGGCCTCTCCCCGCTGATCATGGTCGGCTCGTGGTTGGACAACCGGCTGACCAGGCGCAAGACGACGCGGGCACGGCTGCAGGAGTTCGAGGACGGGCTCGCCGCAGCCGAGGATGAGCTGCAGGCCAATCTCGCCGGGGAGCGGGCGGCTCGCGAGGAGGAGACCCCGTCGGCCGCTGCGCTGGCCGCGCTTCCGGCCTCGGGGGCTCTGCGGCTCTGGTCGCGCCGTCCTGAGCATCGCGCGTTCCTCGAGCTGCGGCTGGGCGTCGCGACCCTGGAGAGCCGCAAGGCCGTGCAGCTGCCGGAGCGGGGGAACATCCCCGCCGAGCAGTGGCAGCAGCTCACGCGATTGCACGAGCGGTTCCGCCGCGTCCCCGGCGTTCCGCTGCTGGAGCGCCTGGATCGCTGCGGCTCCCTCGGGATCGCGGGCGAGCGGTTCTGGGCCGACGCCGCCGCTCGCGCCGTCCTGGTCCAGCTCCTGGCGCTGCACTCGCCCGCCGACCTCGTGCTCACGGCGTTCGCGCTCCCCGAGCAGGCCACGGGCGACTGGTCCTGGCTGAAGTGGCTGCCGCACGTCGACTCGGCCTACAGTCCGATCGCCGCGCCACACCTCGCCGCGGACGAGCGCAGCGCGAGCATGCTGCTGACGGCTCTGGAGGGTCTCCTCGCCCAGCGCGGCGCCGCAGCGCGCGGCGGCGCGGTGCGGTCCCGGATGACGGGCGATGCCTCGGCGGCTGCGGAACGCCTCGCACCGGCCGATGCTCGCCCGCACGTCCCGGCGGTCGTCGTCCTGGTGCTGGCGGGCGCGATCACCGATCTCGCCCGCTTGGTCGGGCTGGCGGAGGACGGTGCGGACGCGGGAGTGCACGTGATCTGGGTCGCGTCCGAACTGGCGGGGGTTCCGGCGGCGTGCCGGACGGTGGTCGAGGCGGATCCTGACGGAGGGCGCGTCCACCTCGTCCGGCAGGGTGAGCTCGCCGCTCTTTCGTCCGTGGAGGCCATCGACCTGCCCGCGACGATGACGTTCGCGCGACAACTCGCTCCCGTCATCGACGCGGGGGCACGGATCCTCGACGAGAGCGATCTGCCGCGAAGCGTCGCCCTCGCCCGGCTTGTGCCGGGCGACATCGTCGGCTCCAGCGAGACCATCCTGAACTCGTGGCGGCGCAGCGGCAGTCTCGTCTCCGAGTGGGTGGCCGGCGTCGAGCGCGAGCCGACGCGCCTGGCGGCGGTCGTCGGTCAGGGCGGTGACGGACCGGTGCGGATCGATCTGGGGACCCACGGCCCGCATGCGCTCGTCGGCGGCACGACGGGATCCGGCAAGTCGGAATTCTTGCAGACCTGGATCCTCTCGCTCGCGGCGACCATCTCGCCCGACCGGCTGACCTTCCTGCTCGTTGACTACAAGGGCGGCGCGGCTTTCGCCGACTGCGTCGGCCTTCCGCACACCGTCGGCCTGGTCACCGACCTCAACGCGCATCTGGTGCGCCGCGCACTCACGTCGCTGCGCGCCGAGCTCCGCTATCGGGAAGAGCTGCTGGCGGAGAAGGGCGCAAAAGACGTCGTCACGCTGGAGCGACGCGGCGACCCGGACACTCCTCCGTCGCTCGTGATCGTCATCGACGAGTTCGCGGCTCTCGTCAGCGAGATCCCGGAGTTCGTGGACGGGGTGATCGATGTCGGCCAGCGCGGCCGGTCGCTCGGGCTCCACCTGGTCATGGCCACCCAGCGCCCGGCCGGCGTGATCACGGACAACCTGCGGGCCAACACGAATCTGCGGGTCGCGTTGCGGATGGCCGACGAAGCGGACAGCGCCGATGTGATCGGCGTGCCGGACGCCGCCCACTTCGCTCCGGAGGTCCCCGGGCGTGCCGCGATCAAGGTCGGCGCCGGACGTCTGACCCACGTGCAGGCCGGGTATGTCGGCGGTCGATCCGATTCCGAGCACCGGGAATCCGTGGAGGTCAGGGACCTCGGGTTCGGCGAGCAGCCTCCCTGGCCCGTGCGTCCCGAGTCCGACCGGGGCTCGGGGAGCCGGCGGAAGGGACCGCGCGACATCGAAGTCGTCGCCCGAAACATCCGCCGCGCCGCCGCGGCTGCGGGCACGAGAGCGCCCAGACGACCGTGGGTGGACCAGCTGCCCGCGGTGCTGCCGCTTGCTTCGCCGGTGCTGGCCGCCTCGGCGCCGACCGAGCGCCCGCCCGGGATCGTCGTGGGCCTGGTGGATGAACCGCACCGGCAACGGCGATCGCCCTATGTCATCCGGCTCCCCGAGGTCGGGAACGCCGCCGTCTTCGGCGCCCCGGGAAGCGGCAAGACCACCTCGCTCCTGACCATGACGGCAGCGGCGGTGGCCGCGGACGCGCGCACGCAGGTCTACGGCATCGATGCCGCAGGCGGGCATCTGGTCGCGCTCAGCGTCCTGCCGAGCACCGGCGACATCGTCCCGGGGGACGACCGCGACCGCGTCGTCCGGCTCGTCGGGATGATCAGGAACCTGATCGCCGAGCGGGCGGGGGCGCGCGAAGAGGTGCCGCCCGTGCTGCTCCTGGTGGACGGGCTGGCCGCCTTCCGCGACGCCTACGAGCATCGCGGGCGTGGGGCCGACCCGTTCGCCGACCTCGTCGAGATCGCCGCCGGCGGGCGCAACGCCGGTGTCCACCTTCTCGTCAGCGCCGAACGGACGGGAGCCCTCACCACTGCCCTCTCCGCCAGCATCCCCGAACGCCTCGCCCTGCGCCTGACCGCCGACAGCGACTACCAGTACCTCGGGATCGCAGGGGACGCGCTCAGAGACGCCGGCCCCGGCAGGGCGCTGCGCATCGGCAGCGGCCAGGAGATCCAGGTCGCCGTCCCCGGTGAAGGTGCCGACCCCGCCGACACCGACGCGGCGCTCGCCGCGCTCGCCGCGACGCAGCGAGCACGCGGGATCCCTTCGCCCCCGGCTGTCCCCGCCGTCCCCGCCGCCCTGCCCCGATCGGCCCTCGTGCCGACCAGGCACGCTCCGGCGCCGTTCGCCATCGACACCGTCGCTCTCGCACCGGTCACGGCGCCGGAGGACGGTCTGCTGCTCGTGACCGGACCGGCCGGCTCCGGACGCACCACCGCGATCCGCTCCCTCCTCGAAGCTCTGGGGGAACGTCCGGAGGGACGACCGATCGACGCCATTCTGATCGCGCCTCGTCCGTCGGTGCTGCGCGACCTGCCGATCTGGAGCGAGGTCGCCGACACCGCCGACGCCCGCGGCACCACCATCGGCCGGCTCGTCCGCGCCCTCGGTGGAACGACCTCCGCGCCCGCGACGGCTCTTCCGGTGCCCGCCTTCGAGCCCGTCGGCACGGCGCCCGGCGACCCGCCGGCCGCGGACGCCGATCCGGACCCCGCCGATCCGGACCCCGCCGGCTTCCCGTCCGCCGGAAAGCGGGGGATCGTCGTGGTCGAGGACATCGGCGGCTTCGACGGCTCCGGCGACGAGCACGCGCTCGCCGCCCTCCTGAAGCTCCTCCGTCGCAGCGACCACACGACCATCGTCGAAGGCGAGAACGCCACTCTGGGCGCGGTGTGGGAGCTCGCCGGCCCGTTGCGCGGAGCCCGCTGGGCGCTGGCCCTCCAACCCGATGCGAACGACGTCCCGAGCCTCTTCACCGTGTCCTTCGCTCACGCCGTGCGCGCCGACCATCCTCCCGGACGCGGTTTCCTCGTCGAGAACGGACGTCTTACCGGTGTTCACATCGCGCTTCCGGACGCGCTCTGAGGCACCGGCGGGGCTCCGCCCCGACGGCCCGTTACGGTTCGTTTCAGCGGGACCGGCCCCTCCCGGCGGGGCGCCGTTACCGTCGAGAGGTGAGCACGCCCATCGACACCCTCGGCCGCGAGTCCCGGCTGTTCCCGCCGCCGGAAGCGTTCGCCGCTCGCGCGAACGTGCGCGAGGAGGTCTTCGCCGAGGCGGCCGGCGACCCGGTCGCGTTCTGGGAGAGCCAGGCCGAGCGCCTGCACTGGGACGAGCGCTGGCACACCGCGCACACCTGGGAGCCCGCGCGGCCCGGCAAGGACGGCGAGCTGAGCGTCCCGAGGGCCGAGTGGTTCGCGGGCGGTCGCCTGAACGCCGCCGTCAACTGCGTCGACCGGCACGTGGATGCGGGGAACGGTGACCGCGTCGCGCTGCACTTCGTCGGCGAGCCCGGCGACACCGAGACCATCACCTACCGGGAGCTGCAGCGTCGCGTGGCGCAGGCGGCGAACGCCCTCACGGCGCTCGGCGTCGGGAAGGGCGACCGGGTCGTCGTCTACCTGCCGGTCATCCCGGAGACCGTGGTCATCACCCTGGCGATCGCGCGCGTGGGCGCCATCCACTCGCTCGTCTTCGGCGGGTTCTCCGCCGAGGCGCTGCGGTTCCGCGTGGAGGACACCGGTGCGAAACTGCTGGTCACCTCCGACGGCCAGTTCCGCCGTGGGGCGGCCGTCCCGGTCAAGGCGAACGCGGACGCCGCCGTCGCGGGCGACAACGCGATCGAGCACGTGCTGGTGGTGCGGCGGACGGGCGAGCTGACGCCGGACATCCCGTGGACCGCCGGCCGCGACCTGTGGTGGCACGAGACGGTGGAGACCGCGTCCGAGACCCACGTCGCGGAGGCGTTCGACGCCGAGACGCCGCTGTTCATCATTTACACCTCGGGCACCACCGGCCGCCCGAAGGGCGTCGTGCACACCACCGGCGGCTACCTCACGCAGGCGTCGTGGAGCCACTGGGCACTGTTCGACGCCAAGGACGACGACGTGTACTGGTGCACCGCCGACCTCGCCTGGGTGACCGCGCACACGTACGTGCTCTACGGACCGCTGTCGAACGGCGCCACCTCGGTGATCTACGAGGGGACGCCGAACACGCCGCATCCCGGCAGGCACTTCGAGATCATCGAGCGCTACGGGGTCACCACCTACTACACCGCCCCGACGCTGATCCGCACGTTCATGTCCTGGTTCCCGGAGGGAATCGACGGCTGGGATCTCTCCAGCATCCGGCTGCTCGGGACCGTCGGCGAGGCGATCAACCCGGAGGTCTGGGTGTGGTTCCGCGAGCAGCTCGGAGCCGGCACCGCTCCGGTGGTGGACACCTGGTGGCAGTCGGAGTCGGGCGCTGCGATCGTCGCGCCGCTGCCCGGCGTCACGCCGCTGAAGCCCGGGTCGGCCACTCTCGCGGTGCCCGGCGTGACGGTGCGGGTCGTGGACGAGCGCGGTGAGGATGTGCCGCGTGGCTCCGGCGGCTCCATCGTCATCGACGGCACCTGGCCGGCGATGTCCCGCACGGTGTGGGGCGACCCCGAGCGCTATCGCGACTCGTATTGGCGTGCCTACGCGGACCGCGGCTACTTCCTCGCGGGCGACGGCGCGGCGGTGGACGAGGACGGCTACCTCTGGCTGCTCGGCCGGCTGGACGACGTGATCAACGTCTCGGGGCACCGGCTCTCCACGATCGAGATCGAGTCTGCGCTGGTCGCGCATCCGGCCGTGGCGGAGGCGGCGGTCGTCGGGGTCGCGGACGGGACGACCGGTCAGGCGGTGGCGGCGTTCGTCATCCCGGCGGGCTCCGCGCCGTCGGAGGCGGCGCTGCGGGACCAGGTCGCGACGGCGATCGGCGCCATCGCGAAGCCCCGTCACATCGTCGTCGTTGACGACCTGCCGAAGACGCGGTCCGGCAAGATCATGCGCAGGCTGCTGGTCGACCTGTTCGACGGCCGCCCGCTCGGCGACACGACGTCGCTGCAGGACGAGACGGTCCCCGGCCGCATCGCCGCGCTGCTGCGGGGCTAGGCGTCCGCGTCCCCGCCGCTGCGGGGAAGGTGCACGACCCGGGTGTTCCGGCTGGTGAGGGGCGTGCCGTCAGGCCCGAGCGGGATCGCGCGAGGAACGAGCGCGCCGGTGTCGTCGACGAGCGTCGAGTGAGCCTCGCCGGGGGCGAACGTGTGGCGTTCCCCCCATTGGCGGAACGCGAGGATGACCGGGAAGAGCTCGTGCCCGGCCTCGGTGAGCCGGTAGACCTTGCGCTTGCCGTGCGGACTGTCGATCCGCTCGATCACGCCGTGCGCGGCGAGCCTGCGCAGCCGCTCGGCAAGGATGTTGCGGGCGATTCCGGTGCGCTGCTGGAAGTCGGTGAAGCTGCGCGCGCCGTCCATCGCATCCCGGACGATCAGCAGGCTCCAGCGATCACCGAGCAGGTCGACCGATCGCGCGACGGGGCACTCCGCGTCGGTCCAGTGTCCGCCTTCGTTCGTCGCCGGCATGGCTCTCCTCAAGAGTTGCGATCTGAAACTATTCTGCCATACGTTGTCGGTAGCAATTTGCAACCGAATGGAGAGATCGTGGTTCGAGGACTGTACGTGCTGCTGGCCGCCGTCTGTGCTGTCGCGGTGTCCGCCGTCTACGCGGCGCAGCCGATCCTCGGCGAAGCAGGCCGCGATCTGGGAATCGCACCCGACGCGTACGGCTGGCTCGTCTCGGTGGGCCAGTTCGGCTATCTGGTCGGCCTCGTC
Organism: Leifsonia sp. NPDC080035; assembly: GCF_040050925.1. NCBI lineage: Bacteria > Bacillati > Actinomycetota > Actinomycetes > Micrococcales > Microbacteriaceae > Leifsonia > Leifsonia sp. NPDC080035. Next base: position 1,962,262 of record NZ_CP157390.1, read on the forward strand.
TTCCTGGTCCCTCTCGGCGATCTGCTCGACCGGAGGCGGCTCATCACCGTGCACCTGATCGTCGTGGCCGTCGGTCTCGGCGCGGTCGCGACGGCGCCGGAAGCCCCGATGGCGTTCGCGGGCCTCGCGACCGCAGGGCTGTTCGCGGTCGCCGTCCAGACCACCGTCGCCTATGCCGCTGCCGTCGCCCAGCCGCAGGAGCGCGGCCGGAGGCTGGGATTCGTGACGTCGGGGATCGTGGTCGGCATCCTCGGCTCGCGCCTGCTCGCGGGAGCGTTGACGGAGTTGTGGGGATGGCGCAGCGTCTACCTCGTCCTCGCCGCTCTCGCCGTGGTCCTGGCGATCGCCTCACGGATCCTGCTTCCCGTGGACGTCCGATCGTCTGCGGGGCGATACCAAGACCTGCTGCGCGACGGCCTCCGCTCCTTCGCCGATCCGGTCTTCCTGAGTCGCGGGGTCATCGCGTTCTTCCTGTTCGCGTCGTTCGGGACCCTGTGGAGCGGGATCGCGCTGCCCCTCTCGGCTGCGCCCTGGCGGCTCTCGGAGACCCAGGTCGGTCTGTTCGGGCTCGCGGCCCTCGCGGGCGCGCTGGCGGCCGGGCGGGCGGGTCGATGGGCCGACGCGGGACGTGGGAACGCGGTAACGGGTATCGCTCTAGCGGCCCTGATGGTCTCGTGGGTGCTGCTCGGGCAACTCCGGTGGACGCTGCTGCTGCCGGTCCTGGGGGTGATCGTGCTCGATTTCGCCGTTCAGGCCGTCCATGTCAGCAATCAGCACATCCTGACGGAGCTCCGTCCCGGCCGGATCTCCACCGCGATCGGCGGCTACATGGTCTTCTACTCGCTCGGTTCCGCGGTCGGTGCGGCCGCGACGACCGGCATCTACAGCGCGGTCGGGTGGGCCGGATCCGCCGTGCTCGGCATCGCGTTCGCCGGAGCCGCACTGCTCACCTGGGCGATCGGAGTGCCCGTCGTGCGCGCCCTCCGGCCGGGGGACTGATGCCGGGCCCGGCTCAGGCGACCGCGCGGCTGGACGCCAGGACCGCATCCCGGAACACCGGCGTCAGCTCCGCCGCGGTGGGTCGCGCCTCCGGCTGCCGGTCCGTCATCGCCCGGAGGAGCGCCGAAGACGCGGTCCGGCAAGATCGTGCGCAGGCTGCTGGTCGACCTGTTCGACGGCCGCCCGCTGGGCGACACGACGTCGCTGCAGGACGAGACGGTGCCCGGCCGCATCGCCGCGCAGCTGCGGGGCTAGGCGTCGGCGTCCTGCTGCAGGCCGACGAACATCGTCTCGTGCAGCACCGCGACGTGCCTCTCGGCGATCGCCACCGCCGTCTCGGGGTCGCCGGCGCGGATCGCGGCCGCGAGCGCCGCGTGCTCCTCGTTGACCTCGTGCAGGTAGGCGATGGGGTACGGGATGAAATACTGGTAGAGTCGGCGCAGGGTCTCCTCGTAGACGCCGAGCAGTCCCGGGCGGCCGGCGGCGCGCGCGACTGCGAGGTGGAAGCGCTCGTCGGCCGCGTGGTAGTCGGTCCAGTTCTGCGCAGCTGACGCGTCGGCGACGGCCGTGTCGATGTCGTCGAGGACCGAGGCCGCCGCGCCCGCGGCGACGCCGGCGCCAGCGCCCCCGCCTGCGGCGACCGCGGCGAAGTGCGTCAGGCTGGTCTCGGCGAGCAGCCGTTGGTCGATGAGCCGATGCACGGCCTCGGCGTCGGCGCGGTAGGTCTGCACGGCCCCGCGCGCGGCGGCCGGGGCCTCGTCCGCGACGAAGGTTCCGCCGGACCGGCCGCGCACCCGGCGCAGCAGTCCCTCCTCGGCGAGCGACTTCACGGCCCGGCGCGCGGTGATCTCGCTGACGTCGAGGGCGGCCGCGACGTCGGCGTCCGACGGCAGCTGCTCTCCGGGGGCGAGCAAGCGCAGCTCCACGGCCAGTGCGATGCGGGCGCGCACCGTGTCGACCGCGGACAGCCGCGTGATCCCCGCGACGGCGGGGCCGGTGAGGGCCGGCACGGCGGCGTGCGTACGGGGGCCCGGGGTGTCGCCGGTCATGGGCTCCAGCTTAGGGATGACCACCGGGCTGGACAAATCCGATCATAATGATCTATTTTGTTTCCCAGTCTTCATCAGCTGTCTTCATCCACCGACCAATGGAGGTCCCAGACCATGCCGGGCACGCTCACCGTCGCCGCCGTCCAGGCCGGCCCGCAGCCGATCGGCGCGGACCTCGCACCATACGCGGACGCCGTCGCCCGGCACGCCGCCGACGGCGCCCGACTCGTCGTCCACCCCGAACTGCACCTGTTCGGGGCAGACCACCTGCCCGAGGCCGAGCGCACGGACGCGCTGCTCGCCTCCGCTGTGCCGCTCGACGGCGACCTCGTCCGCGACCTCGGCGCCATCGCCAGGGAGTCCGGAGTCTGGCTGGTGCCCGGCAGCGTCTGCGAGCGCGGACCGGCGGGCGAGCTGTTCAACACCGCGCTCGCCATCGCGCCGGATGGCAGCGTCGCGGCGAGCTACCGCAAGATCTTCCCCTGGCGGCCGTTCGAGCCGTACGTCCCCGGCGACCGCTTCGTCGTATTCGACCTCGACGGCAGCACCATCGGCCTGGACATCTGCTACGACGCCTGGTTTCCCGAGGTCAGCAGGCACCTGGCCTGGATGGGCGCGGAGGCGATCGTCAACGTGGTCAAGACCACGACCCCGGACCGCGAGCAGGAGGTGGTGCTCGCGCGCGCCAACTCCATCGCCAACCAGGTCTTCACCGTGAGTGTCAACACCGGCGGCCCCGTCGGCCGTGGCCGCTCGCTCGTCGTCGACCCGGAGGGCGCGGTGCTGGCCGAATCCCCCGGCGACGAGGAGACCGTCCTCAGCACGTCCATCGACCTCGACCACGTCGCCCGCGTCCGCGAGCACGGCACCGCCGGTGTCAACAGGATGTGGTCGCAGTTCCGCCCCGGCGACGCGGAGATCCCGCTCCCGCTGTACGGCGGCCGCATCGACCCGGCCTCCTGGGCGCCGCACGCACCGAGCACCACCTCCCCCCGTCAGCCTCTCCTGTGAAGGATCCCGGCATGTCCACTGCTCGACCCTCCTCCGCCGTACAGCCCGCGCTGGCGCGCACGCTCCGCCTGCCGTCACTCGTGCTCTTCGGCCTTGCCTACATGACCCCGCTCATCGTCCTCGGCATCTTCGGCGTCGTCGCAGAGACCACCGGTGGCGCCAGCGCGTCCGCCTACCTCGTCGCTCTCGTCGCGATGCTGTTCACCGCGTCCAGCTACGGCAGAATGGCCGCCGCCTATCCGGTCGCCGGTTCGGCGTACACGTATGTGCGCCGCACCATCGACCCGCGGGTCGGCTTCCTGGTCGGCTGGGCCGTGCTGCTCGACTACCTCTTCCTGCCGATGGTGATCTGGCTGATCGGCGCCGCCTATCTGGAGGCGCAGTTCCCCGGCGTCCCCGGCTGGCTCTGGATCCTCGGTTTCATCGTGGTGACGACCCTGCTCAACATCCTCGGCATCAAGGTGGCCGACCGCGCCAACTACATCCTGATGGCGTTCCAGGTGCTCGTGATCCTGGTCTTCGTCGGGCTCTCCATCGGCTCGGTCGTCGCGAACCAGGGCGCGGGCGGCCTGGTGTCGGCCGGTCCGTTCCTGAACCCGACGGCCACCTTCCAGGGTGTGACCGCCGGCGCGGCGATCGCCGCGTACTCGTTCCTCGGCTTCGACGCCGTCACCACCTTCACGGAGGAGACCATCGAGCCCCGGAAGACGGTGCCCCGCGCGATCCTGCTCATCGCGCTGATCGGCGGCCTGGTGTTCGTGCTGGTGTCGTACACCACCCAGCTGGTGCACCCGGGAGGCGCGTTCCACGACGCATCGTCCGCCGCGTTCGACATCGCCATCACGATCGGCGGCAACGTGTTCGGAGCCATCTTCATCGCCGGCCTCGTCGTCGCCCAGTTCGCGTCCGGACTCGCCGCGCAGGCGTCCGCAGCCCGGCTGATGTTCGCGATGGGCCGCGACGGCGCCCTGCCGCGCAACGTCTTCGGCGAGATCAGCCGGCGGTTCCGCTCGCCGGTCGTGAACCTGGTGATCATCGGCGTCGTCGGGCTCGTCGCGATGTTCCTGGACGTCGCAACCTCCACGTCGTTCATCAACTTCGGCGCGTTCGTGGCATTCACGATGGTCAACGTGTCGGTCATCGTCTACTTCTTCCGGCAGCGGAGGGAGGGGAACCGGCTGAACGTCATCCCTTACGTGGTCGTCCCTGCCATCGGCGCCGTCGTCACCGGCTACCTGCTGACCCGGCTGGACATCAACGCGATCGTGCTCGGCCTCAGCTGGCTGGTCGTCGGCGTGATCGTGCTCGCGATCGTCACCCGCGGCTTCCGGCAGCTCCCGCCCGAGATTGCCTACGACGAGGCGGACAGCGGGGAGTCGGTCCGCGCGGAGGCCCCGGCGGCCAGGGACTAGGGATGCGCCTCGCGCTCGGGCAGCTCGCGTCCACGGACGATGTCGCCGGCAACCTGCGGGCCGTCGGCGACGCCGTCGCGCGCGCGGCGGACGCCGGGGCCGACCTGCTCCTGCTGCCCGAGTACACGATGTACGAGAAGAAGATGGTGGATGCGACCTTCGGCGACGCCGCCGAGCCGCTCGACGGCCCGTTCTGCTCCGCCGTCGCCGCGCTCGCGGCCGAGCACGACGTCGCCGTCGTCGCCGGTGTCGTCGAACGCGCCGCAGGCGGCGGCAGGCCGTTCAACACGCTGGCGGCGTTCGGGAGCGATGGCGCGCTGCTCGCGCGGTACCGCAAGATCCACCTGTTCGACTCGTACGGGTTCCGGGAATCCGAGTGGATCGCGCCCGCGCCCGATCCGGAGGCCGTCGTCTTCCGAGCGGGCGGGATGGTCGTCGGCTTGATGACCTGCTACGACCTGCGCTTCCCGGAGCTCGGCCGTGCCCTCGCCGACGCCGGCACCGAGCTGATCGCGTGCTGCTCGTCATGGGTGCCCGGCCCGCAGAAGGCCGAGCAGTGGCGGGTGCTCGCGCAGGCCAGGGCCATCGAGAACGGCTGCTGGACGGCCGCCGTCTCCCAGGCCGAGCCGATCTCGATCGGCCGGAGCATCCTCACCGGGCCGCAGGGCGAGACCGTCGCGGAGGCGGGCGCCGCGCCGCAGCTCCTTGTTGCCGACATCGACCCGGCGGAGGTCGCCGCGGCGCGCGACCGGGATCCGGCGCTTCGCCTGCGGAGACTCTGAGCAGGGCCCGGCTCAGGCGACCGCGCGGCTGGACGCCAGGACCGCATCCCGGAACACCGGCGTCAGCTCCGCCGCGGTGGGTCGCGCCTCCGGCTGCCGGTCCGTCATCGCCCGGAGGAGCGCCGTCCAGTCGTCCGGCAGGTCGTCTGGGATCGCCGGGTCGGCCGTGAGCCGCGCGAGCGCGGACTCGACCGCGCCGCCCGGGAACGCGACCGTGCGGGTGAAGCACTCGAGGAGCACGAGGCCGAGCGAGTAGATGTCGCTCGCGGCGGTGGCCGGCCGGCGCGAGGCCTGCTCGGGGCTGAGGTAGGCGGCGGTTCCGGTGGTCTTGCCCTCCTCCTCGTCGTGGGAGGAAGCGACGACGCCGCCAGCGATGCCGAAGTCGGTGAGCCGGGCGCGCGCCCGGAAGGTGGTGGTCCCGTAGCTCACCAGCATCACGTTGGACGGCTTGATGTCGCGGTGGATGACGCCGTTCGCGTGCACGTACTCGAGCGCCTCGGCGATGTCGTAGCCGATCTCGGCGATCTCGTCCGTGCGCAGCTCGCGCTGCGACAGTGTGTCGGCGAGGTCGGTCCCCGCGACGAGCTCCATCACGAGGAACGGCCGCGGGTCCTCCGGCGCCGAGTAGTCGATCCCGGCGTCGATCAGCGAGACGATTCCGTGATGGCTGAGTCGCGCGAGCGCGGTCTGCTCGGTGCGGTACTGCGCCATCTCCTCCTCGCCGCCGGATCGGTAGAGCTTGATCGCGACCTCGCGGTCGAGGATCTCGTCCGTCGCGCGGAAGACGCTCGCCTCGCCGCCCTTGCCGACGAGCGTCTGCGGGCGGTACCGGCCGAGCAGCGCGGGGATCCCCGGGGCGCTCATCGGCCGTCGACCTTCGCAGCGGAGCGCAGCAGGGCGAACGAGGTCTCGCCGACGATGACGCTGTCACCGTCGTTCAGCGCCAGCTCGGGGTCGCTGGAGAGCTCCAGCTCCCAGTGCGCCCCCGGAGGATCCGGCAGGGCGAACTCGACGCCGTTGGCCGCCGCGTTGAGGATGAGCAGGAACGAGTCCGCGCCCTCGTGGCAGAGCTCGAACGCGATCGACCGGGCCTCCGGGTCGTCCCAGTCGTCGTCGGCGAACGGCTCGCCGTCGGCGCGGAGGATGCACACGGTGTCCGGGCCGCCCACCTCCGGCGCGTGCCGGTACCACTCGGGGCGCAGCGCCGGCTCGGTCCGGCGGAGACGGATGAGCCGCTTGGTGAACTCGTGCAGCTCCCCGTCCGCGTTCTCCCAGTCGAACCACGAGATCTCGTTGTCCTGGCAGTAGGCGTTGTTGTTGCCCTGCTGGGTGCGTGCGATCTCGTCGCCGCCGAGGATCATCGGGACGCCCGCCGACAGCAGCACGGTCGCCAGCATGTTCTTCCGCTGTCGGGTGCGCACGGCGTTGATGGCGGGGTCGTCGGTGGGACCCTCCACGCCATAGTTGCGGGAGCGGTTGTCCGACTCGCCGTCGTTGTTGTCCTCGCCGTTCGCCTCGTTGTGCTTCTCGTCGTAGCTGGTGAGGTCGGCGAGGGTGAAGCCGTCGTGCGCCGTCACGAAGTTGACGCTCGACAGGGGAGCGCGGCGCGAGTCCTCGTAGATGTCCGGGCTGCCGAGCACGCGCTGCGAGAGGGTCGCGAGCATCCCCTCGGTGCCGCGCCAGAAGTCGCGGACGTCGTCGCGGAACCGGCCGTTCCACTCCGACCAGTCGGCGGGGAACCCGCCCAGCTGGTAGCCGGCGACATCCCACGGCTCGGCGATCAGCTTCACGCTGGCCAGGGTGGGGTCCTGCTGGATGAGCGTCAGGAACGCGCTGTGCAGACTGGCGTCGCCGCCCTGCCGGGTCAGCGTCGTCGCCAGGTCGAAGCGGAAGCCGTCGACGTGCATCTCGGTGACCCAGTAGCGCAGCGAGTCCATGATCAGCTGCAGTGCGGCCGGGTGGCTGACGTTGACGCTGTTGCCCGTGCCGGTGGTGTCGAAGTAGTGCGCCTCGTCGCCCTCCACCAGCCGGTAGTAGGAGGGGTTGTCGATGCCCTTGAAGCTCAGCGTGGGCCCCAGGTCGTTGCCCTCGGCGGTGTGGTTGTAGACGACATCGAGGATGACCTCGATGCCGGCCTTGTGCAGCGCCTTGACCATGCCCTTGAACTCGTCGACCTGTCCGCGGTCGCCGGTCGCGGCGTACTCGTTGTGCGGGGCGAAGAAGCCGATGCTGTTGTAGCCCCAGTAGTTGCGGAGGCCCTTCTCGAGCAGATGCGAGTCCTGCAGGAACTGCTGAACGGGGAGCAGCTCGACCGCGGTCACGCCGAGATCGGTGAGGTACTCGATCGCGGCCGTGTTCGCCAGGCCGGCGTAGGTGCCGCGGAGATCCTCCGGCACCTTCTCCATCAGCTTCGTGAAGCCCTTCACGTGCATCTCGTAGATGACCGTCTCCGCCAGCGGCGTGCTGGGGCGCTCGTGGTCGCCCCAGTCGAACGCCCTGTTGTCGGTGACGATGCCGAGCGCGACGTGACCGGCGCCGTCGGTGTCGTCTCGCTCCTCCGGGGCATCGAGCGTGTGGCCGAACACCGCCTGTCCCATGTCGAAGGCGCCGCTGATCGCCTGAGCGTGCGGCTCGAGCAGCACCTTCGCGGGGGAGAACCGCAGCCCGTTCTCCGGGTCCCACGGCCCGTCGACGCGCAGGCCGTAGCGGTCGCCGGGGGCCATGCCGGGCACCACGCCGTGGAAGACGTGTCCCGTCCGCTCGGTGAGCTCGACCTGCCGCTCGGCGCCGTCCTCGGCGAACAGGCAGACGGTGACCCGGTCGGCGCGCTCGCTGTAGACGGCGACGTTCGCGCCGCCATCGACAAGCGTCACGCCGAGAGGATAGGGGAGTGTGCGCGTGCCGCTCACCGGGCGTCTCCGGTGCGCGCGGGGCGGGGGCAGGGCTCGGTCACGGTGCCTCCATTGTCGGTAGACCGACAGACTACGTGCCCGGCCACGGCCGCCATAAGCGGTTGACACGGGGGCGGGGGGCCGATAGGCGCCCGCCGCTCCATCGCGCGATTCGTGCCGGCCGAGAAGGCGGGCGTTAGCCGACCCTCGTCACCACGACCGCGTCCGCGAACCGGGCCAGCACCTCCGCGTCGCCGGCCGCGGCGCCCGCGGCCGCGCCCGCGCCGGTGCCGCTCAGCCCGACCGTGACGCGGATGCCGTCGCGACGCCACGAGAACGTCGTCCCGTCGCGCGACACCTCGCTCGCCCGCGCCCCCACGGGCACCGTCCGGCGCAGAGCGATCAGCTCGCGGTACCAGTCGAGCAGCGCGGCGTGGCCGCCGTGGGCCGGCTCCGACCAGTCCAGCTTCGCGCTCTCGAACGTCGCCGGGTCCATCGGGTCGGCCACCGCGTCCCGGTCCCAGCCCATCTGCGCGAACTCCTCGATCCGGCCCGCGCGCGTCGCCTCGGCGAGCTCGGGCTCGGGATGCGACGCGAAGAACGGCCACGGCGTGCTCGCCCCCCACTCCTCGCCCATGAACAGCATCGGCGTGAACGGTCCCAGCAGTGTCAGCGCGGCCGCCGCCGCCAGCCGGCCGTCGTCCAGCGTCGCGGTGAGCCGGTCGCCGGCGGCGCGGTTGCCGATCTGGTCGTGGTCCTGGCTGAAAGACACCAGCCGGGTGTGCGGGATGTGCGCATCCAGCGGGCGACCGTGGTGCCGCTCCCGGAAGCTCGAGTAGGTGCCGTCGTGGTAGAACCCGCGGGTGAACACCTTCGTGAGCGCGCCCTCGTCCGCGAAGTCGGCGTAATAGCCCGCGGTCTCGCCGGTGAGGGCGACGTGGATGCTGTGGTGCACGTCGTCGTCCCACTGCGCGTCGAGTCCATAGCCGTTCCGCGCGCGCTCCCGGATGAGGCGCGGGTCGTTGAGGTCGCTCTCGGCGATGAGCGTCGCCGGCCGGCCGGTGCGCGCCGACACGGCGGCGGCGCGGCGCGACATCGCCTCCAGGATGTGCTCGGCCCTGGTGTCCCGCAGCGCGTGCACCGCATCCAGCCGGAGCCCGTCCACGTGCATGTCGCCGAGCCAGTACTCGACGTTGTCGAGGATGAACGCGCGCACCTCGTCCGACCGCGGCCCGTCCAGGTTCATCGACGAGCCCCAGGTGTTGCGGCCCTCGCTGAGATACGGGCCGAACACCGGCAGGTAGTTGCCGCTCGGTCCGAGGTGGTTGTAGACGACGTCCTGGATCACGGCGATCCCGCGCCGGTGACAGGCGTCGACGAACCGCTGGTAGCTGTCCGGGCCGCCGTACGGCTCGTGGACCGCGTACCAGAGCACGCCGTCGTAGCCCCAGCCGTACGGCCCGTTGAACGCATTGACCGGCAGCACCTCCACCGCGTCGATGCCGAGGTCGGCCAGGTGGTCGAGCCGGTCCTCGGCGGCCGCGAAGGTGCCCTCCGGGGTGAACGTGCCGATGTGCAGCTCGTAGATCACGGCGCCGGTCAGGTCCAGGCCGCGCCAGTCCCGATCCGTCCACGCGTAGGCGCCCGGGTCGAACTCGCGGCTGAGGGCGTGCACGCCGTCGGGCTGGCGCAGCGATCGGGGGTCGGGATGCGGCCCCGCCCCGTCGACGACGAAGCCGTAGTCCAGCGTCGGACGGTCGTCCTCCACGGGCGCGGCGAGCCGCCACCAGCCGCGCTCGCCGCGTGCCAGCGGCAACGCGCCGTGACCGTCGACGACCACCTCGACGCGGTCGGCGACCGGCGCCCAGACCGGGAACCTCCGGTTCACGGGGCCACCGCCAGCAGCGCGACCGGGTAGCGGTCCAGGAGGTCCGCCACCCGCACCCTGCCGGAGTGCACGCGACCGGTCAGCTCGTCCCGCAGCGTGCCGCCGATGTCGAGGGTCGTGTCCGCCCACCCTCCGGAGGCGGCGAGCCCGACCGGCAGCCGTGTCGCCACGGTCGCCGCTCCGCCGCGGTCGAAGGCCAGGACGTGCTCGGCGGCGGGGCCGTCGGCGCGCAGCGCCCGGTAGCCGGTGAACAGCTCCGGCCGGTCCCTGCGCAGGCGCAGCGCGCGGGAGGTGACCAGCAGCTTCGCGGCGCCGGAGGAGTCGATCTCCGGCTGCCAGCCGTCGTCGATGCGCGCGAGCAGCGCCGCCGCGGCGTCGAACTCGACCGGCCGCCTGTTGTCCGGGTCGACCAGCGACCGCTCCCAGCGCTCAGAGCCCTGGTACACGTCGGGCACGCCGGGCATCGTGAGCTGCACGAGCTTGGCGCCGAGCCCGTTCACCGCGCCGGGTGCATCCACGACGGCGGAGATCGCCGCCACCTCCGCTCGCACCCTCTCGTCGTCGAAGGCGGCGTCGACCGCCGCGAACATCCGGCTCTCGAACTCTTCGTCGGGGTCGGTCCAGGACGTGCTCGCGCCTGCCTCCCGCGCGGCCTTGAGCGCGTAGTCGCGCAGCCGCTCGCGCGACGCGGGCCAGGCCCCGACGATCGACTGCCAGAGCAGGTTCTCCAGCGACCCGTCGCCCAGCGTCACGCGCTCGCGCACGGCGGAGAGGAACCGGGCCCAGCGCTCCGGCAGCTCGGAGAGCACCGCCACGCGCGCGCGGGTGTCCTCGCCGCGCTTGGTGTCGTGCGTGCTGAGCGTCGTCATCGAGTGCGGCAACCGGGCGAGCCGGTCCTCCTGGATGCGGTGGAAGGCATCCGTGCCGATGCTGAACAGCGCGGGGTCGCCGCCGACCTCGGTCAGCGAGACGAGCCGGGAGGCGCGGTAGAAGGCGTTGTCCTCGACGCCCTTGGCCATGATGGCGCCCGTCGTCTGCTGGAACCGCGCCGCAACAGCGCCCGAGCATCGCTCGGCGGTCTCGCGCAGCAGCGCGGCGACGTCCGGCCGAGCGGAGACCGCCGCGTCGAGCGCCTCCTGGAGGTACGCCGCGCCGAACGGCAGGTAGCTGCGGTAGACCGGGAACCAGGCGGCCAGCTCGGCGACGGCATCGGCGACCTCGTCGTCCGTGCCGGTGGTCATCCCGTCGGCGCGCAGCTCGCGGACCACGCGGACGACCTCCGAGCGCAGGATGCCGTCGGCGACCGCCCGCTTGCGCCGGTGCACCAGCGCGCCCCAGTCCCTGCTCTCCTCGCGGTCGTCCAGCTCCTCGGCCAGCGCCGTGAGCGGCTCCTCACCGGACGGGCCGACGAAGACCCGGTCGACGAGGCCGAGCGCGTCGTAACCGGTGGTGCCGGCGACCGGCCAGGACGGCATCCGCTCGTCCCCCTCGAGGATCTTCTCGACCCAGATCGGGGCGTCGCCCGCGAGGGACACGAGCCGGTCCAGGTAGTCGCCGGGGTCGCGCAGCCCGTCCGGGTGGTCGACCCGGAGCGCGTCGACCAGGCCCTCGCGCAGCCACCGGCCGATCTCGGCGTGCGTCGCATCGAAGACATCCGGATCCTCCACCCGCACCCCGGCGAGTGTGTTCACGGCGAAGAAGCGCCGGTAGTTCAGCTCGGCGTCGGCCCGCCGCCACGAGATCAGCTCGTAGTGCTGGCGGTCGTGCACGTCGCGCGGCGCACCGCCCTCGGTGCCGGGCGCGATCGGGAAACGGTGCTCGTAGTAGCGCAGCTCGCCGTCCTCGACCCGCAACGCATCCAGCTCGTCGTCGCCGTCGCCGAGCACGGGGATGCGCAGCCGGCCGCCGCCGAACGCCCAGTCGATGTCGAACGCCCTGGCGTGTTCGGCGTCCGCCCCGTTCGTCAGCACGTCCCACCACCACGGGTTCTCGTGCGGAACCGCCACCCCGAGGTGGTTCGGGACGATGTCGGCGACGACGCGCATCCCGCGCGCGTGCGCGGCCTCTGCGAACTCTCGAAGAGCCTCCGGACCGCCGCGCGCGGCGTCCACCCTGGTCGGATCGACCACGTCGTACCCGTGCTGCGATCCGGCCGAGGCCTCGAGGATCGGCGAGAGGTAGACGGCGTCCGCGCCGAGGCGGTGCAGGTGGTCGAGCACTTGGACGGCGTCCCGCAACGTGAATCCGGGGGTGATCTGCAGGCGGTAGGTGCTCTTCGGGACGTCGGTGCTCACAGTCGCTCATTCTCTTCGTCGGCGGCGGGTCGGGAAAGGGGTGTACTTTCTCCATCGGTCGTATTGCTAGACGGTCTAACAATATGGTTAAACTAACTACGCGTTTGGTGAACTAAAGGGAGGACGAGCGGGATGGGCAGCCTGAGCTACGACGGGATGGAGTATCCCTTCGAGGACCGAACCCTCCAGCACCTCCAGGTGGTGATCACCACCAAGCTGCGTCGCCGCGAGTCCTTCGCCTTCAGCTGGGTCCCGGCGTTCGAGAGCGCGGGACGGGAGACGATCTGGATCGACAACGGCCTCCCGCTGCGCTTCCGCTACGACGAGCCGGCGGTCCCGGCGATCAACCGCGACTGGCTCGAGGTGCTGATGGAGGGGACCCACCGGCCGTCCGGACTGACGCTTCTCCCGGAACCTCCCGCCAAGAAAGCTAGGCAGTCTAGTTTGTAGTTGTTCTATCGTTAAGGGATGACGTCCGAGAAAGAGGCGACGCGCCACTACTGGTATGCGGAGGAGAGTGGCGAGCACGAGCCTGCCATCCGCATCCTGGAGGCGATGCGCGCCTACGGAGCCGCGGAGGCCGCACTGCGCCGACGCTCCGAGGGCGTCATGCGGATGAGCGAGAACGATGTCTCCGCGCTCCGCTACCTCTTGCGTGCTCAGGAGACCGGCCGGAGCGTCGGGCCGAAGGAGCTCGCGGAGTACCTCGGCATCCAGAGCTCCTCGGTCACCGCACTGCTCGACCGGCTTGAGCGCGGCGGCCACGTGCGGCGTGAGGCGAGCCCGTTCGACAGGCGCGCACTGATCGTGGTGCCGACGATGCCAGAAGACCAGCTGCAGAAGGCGATCCTCGGCGACGTGCGTCCCGAGCTGGTCGAGGTGGCAGAGTCGCTCGATCCGGAGCAGGCCGCTGTCGTGGTGGAGTTCCTGGAGCGGCTGCGGGATGCGGTCGACCACGTCGACCCCGCGAAGTAGAGTCGACGTATCGAAGACACCTCTCCCTCCGCCGTCGCCGTTCTGACCGCGCTGCGCGAATACCGCGCCGCCGAGCAGGCGATGCGCCGGCGAACGCGCGAGTCGATGCGGATGGGAGAGAACGACCTCCTCGCCCTGCGCTTCCTGCTCCGCGAGCAGAGCGAGGGACGCGTCGCCACGCCCGCCGACCTCGCCGCGCTGCTGCGACTGAAGTCGTCGTCGGTGACGGTGATGCTCGACCGGTTGACCGCGTCCGGCCATCTGCGCAGGGAGCCGCACCCGAACGACCGCCGCAAGCTCGCGATCGTCGCGACGGCTGGTGCGGACGAGGAGGTGCGGCACACGCTGGGCGCGATGCACCGGAGGCTGCTGGCGGCCGCGGACGGGCTCGACGCGGACGGTGTCGCGACGATCGAGGGTTTCCTCGACCGCCTGACGGAGGCGACCGACGCCATCGACGGCGGCTCAGCGGGCTGAGCGGGTTGTCACTGCGCCCGGTAGACGGCCAGTCGAGCGGCGTTGAGCGAGCCGAAGCTGCCGAGGGCCTCGCTGTGCGGGCCCGTGGCGATGAACATGTCGCCCGTCGACTCGACCATGCCGAGGTAGGAGGTCGGCGTCGACGCGACCCACAGCTGCTCGGCGGGGCTGGACCACGTGAGCAGCTGGTCGTCCTGAGTGTCCGCGACGATCGACATTTCGTGGTCCTTCCATGTAGCTCAACGACAAAGTAGTTAGATCGTCTAACAACAAGGAAGTCGTAGCAAATTTGCCCGTTGGGGTTGAATTCTCGGTTCGGTCGTGCGCACTGGACGCGCCTCTGCCGTGGTGGCACCGTCATGGGGGTACGACTCACCGAACCACGGAAGGGGACGTCATGGGACTCGACGACAAGATCGAGAACGCCGCGGAGAACGCGGGAGGCAAGGCCAAAGAGACAACCGGCAAGGCGACCGGAGACGAGCGTCTCGAGGCCGAAGGCAAGGGCGACCAGATGAAGGCCGACCTGAAGAACGCGGGCGAAAAGGTGAAGGACGCCTTCAAGCACTGATCGCCCGCCGAACTGCCCCTCGCCCGTGTCCACGTGGGCGGGGGGCTTTCTCGTGTCCGTATGATCGTGCTGGAGCACGCGGGCGGATGCGCGCGCGTCACGGGGGGTGAGTCCATGGCGGGGGAACGCGTGGTGCGTCGGGCCCGGTACTTCGCGCCGCTGGGGGCGCTGCTGGGCATCGCCGTGTTCCTCTTCGGCGCCCTGCCGACCGGCGTCGGCGGGTACGTCTCGTTCGGCTCCGTTGTTCTGATTTCGGTGGTGACCCGCCTGACCTACGATCCGGCGGGCCGCCCGCTCGGTCGGCCCTGGAGCAGGGCGGCGCTCGTCTACCAGATCGTGCTCTGTGCGTTCGTGGTCGCGGCCATCGTGCTGACGTTCGTCGTGCCCCGCACGGCCGACGGCGTCTGGATCGCCGCGCTGCTGGGTCTGGGCTGCTTCGTCGGCGTGCTCGTCGGCACGTGGATACCGGATGCGCCGCGGCCGCGTGCGGAGGTCTCTGCCGGGTAGGCGCCCTCCCCTGAGCGCTCGCTCGGCACCTCCTGGACATTCGGCGTTCATCTGGTGTTAACCGCTGGAGCGGGAGTACTTTGCGCTCCATGGGAACTCGGGACGAGCGCGCCAGAGCGTGGCGCGGGGTGGGCGCGGGAGCGCTGCTCGCCGTGCTCGCGACGCTCGCGACCGTCGCCCTTGCCGTCGCGATCCCGACCCAGGGCGAGAACCCGCGAGCCTGGGGCATCATCGTATGCGGCGTGGTTGCGGTCCTGGTCTCCGCGCGGCTGGCGGCGCGGAACTGGCGACGGCTGCGGCACTACCGCGGTGACGACCTCCCCGAGCCCCAGCGCAGGACGCGCGCCCGCCGACGGCCGCCGAACCGTCCGGTGACGGCGAAGGCGCGGGCGCATCCGCGCCCGCGCCCGCACCGCATCCAGCTGCGCTGAGCCGGTCAGTACCGGTAGAAGCCCTCGCCCGTCGCGACGCCGAGCTTGCCCTTGTCGATGTAGTTCTCCTTGAGGTAGGCCGCGAACTCCTGCTGCTTGGGGCCGGCCACCGAGGAGATGTTGTAGGCGGTGGTGAGCCCGACGATGTCGAAGATCTCGAACGGGCCCTTGGGGGCGCCGGTGCCGATCCGCCAGGTCTTGTCGATGGTCTCCGGGTCGGCGATGCCGTCGACGAGAAGCTCCGCCGCCGCGTCGAGCAGCGGGACGAGGAGGGAGTTGAGCACGTAGCCCGCCTTCTCCTTCTTGATCTCGATCGGGACCATGCCGATCGCGGTGGCGAAGTCGACGACCGCCCGGTACACCTCGGGGTCGGTCTTGGTCGTGCCCATCACCTCGGCGGTGTTGTTCACCCACACGTGGTTGGCGAAGTGCAGGGCGAGGAACTTGTCCTGGCGTCCGGTGTAACCGGCGAGGTCGCTCGGCAGCAGGGTGGAGGAGTTGGTGGCGAAGATCGTCTTCGCCGGGGCCAGCTCGCCGAGCTTCGTGTAGAGCTCGCGCTTGAGGTCCAGGTTCTCCGGCACGGCCTCGATGACGAGGTCCGCGTCCTTCACGGCCTGCGCGAGGTCGGAGCTGTAGCGGAGGTTGGTCAGCGCCTCCTGGGCCTTGCCGCCCGCAGCCTCCTGCACCTCCTTCTCGTAGACGGCGGCCAGGCCGGCGAAACGCTCCTTGGCCTTGGCGAGCACGTCGTCGTTGATGTCGTAGGCGGTGACGGTGAAGCCGTGGAACGCGGTCTGGAACGCGATCTGCGATCCCAGCACGCCCGTTCCGAGAACCGTGACAGTGGTGATGTCGCTCATTTCTCTTCCTGTTCTTCGATGGTGTCGTTGTCGGAGGTGGTCGGGGTGGTCTCGTAGCCGCGGACGATCACCTCGAAGTCCGCGGCGAGGTCTGCGAGGAGCGTGCCGGTCGGCGTGCTGTGCACCGCCGCATCGGCGATCGCGAGATGCAGCGCCGCGGAGAGCGCGCGGGATGCCGGGGCCGGGTCGGCGGCGGGGGCGCCCCTCCTGCGGATCCACGCGTCGGCGAGCACCTCGGCCATCCGCTCGCGGAGCTCGGCGAAGAGGGCGAGGCCCTCCGCCCGGTAGCGCTCGTGCTGCTCACCGAAGAGCAGCTCGCGTTGGTATGCGAGGGTGTTCTCGTCGTTGTCCCTGCCGGCGCGCACGAGCGGCGACACGATGGCGAGGAGGCGCCGGGCTGCGGGTTGCGCCGGATCGTCCGACGCCAGTCCCTCGGCGATCCGGCTCCTGCTGCGTTCGTTGTCCACCATCATCAGCAGCTCGGCCTTCGTCGAGGCGTAACGGAACACGGTGCCGGCGGCCACGTCCGCCTCGTCGGCGATCCGCTGCGTCGTCACGGAGGCGAAGCCGAGCTCGTCGAACAGCCGCGCTGCCGTCTCGGCGATGCGCGTCAGCTTCTCTTCCTTGTTGCGTTCGCGTCGCCCGGTGGGCATCGGATCGCCTCCCTTACTGAGTGTCCTCATTTATGAGTGTACTCAGTTATGGCGGATGCACAAGGCCCGCTCAGGGGAGGAGCAGCACCTTCCCGCCGGGATGCCCGCTCTCGACCAGTCGCGCCGCCTCCGCCGCTTCGCGCAGGGGGAAAGTGCGCGCGATGTCCACCTCGAACTCACCGGCGGCGATCAGGTCGAGAGCGATCGCGTACGCGTCGTCGCGCAGGGCGTTCTCGGTGGGCGTCATCGGGATCGGGTTGCCGCCTCCCCATGCCCGGATGCCGAGCTCGGCGGCGCGAGGGCCTGCGACGATCGTGCCGATCCGGCTGCGGTCGTCGACGAGCTCGAACGACGCGTTCAGGGCCTCGTCCGTGCCTACGGCGTCGAGGATGAGGTCGTAGCCCCTCGGCGCCGCCTCGCGGAGCCGGTCGACGAGTCCCGGGCCGTACGCGACGGGATGGGCGCCGAGCGCGCGCAGGCGCTCGTGGTTGGCGGGCGACGCGGTCGCCACCACCGTGGCGCCGAGCCGACGCGCCAGCTGGATGGCCGCCCTGCCGACGCTGCCGGAGCCGCCGTGGATCAGGAGCGTGGTGCCATCGACGACGCCGAGCGAGATCAGAGCCTGGTAGGCGGTGCCGACCGGCACGCCGATCGCGGCGGCCTGCTCCCACGTGACCCCCGCGGGTTTGCGGACGAGCTGGGAGGCGCCCGCGACGAGGTGCGTCGTGTAGGCCCCGCGGGCGTTCCGAACGACCACTTCGTCGCCCTCCCGCCAGTCGTCGACGCCCTCGCCGACCGCGACGACGACCCCGGCCGCGTCGCTGCCAGGCACGCGCGGTTCTGTGATCGGCGGGCTCGGCCGCACGCCGCTGCGCAGCTTGCCGTCGATGGGGTTCACGCCCGCCGCGCGCACGGCGACGACCACGCCGCCCGCCGGCGGCTGCGGGTCCGGCACCTCGACGACCTCGAGCACCTCCGGTCCTCCGAGTCGTGTGTACTGGACCTGCGTGGCCATACTCGTCCTTCCGATCGGCGTGTGTCGCGGTGGTGCGGGTCAGCGCTGGGCGAACGCCGCGCGGTAACGGGTCGGCGGCACGCCGACCTCCGCGTCGAAGTGGTGGCGCAGCAGCGTTGCGCTCGCGAACCCGCAGCGCCGGGCGACCTCCTCGATCGGCAGCTCCGTCGTCTCCAGCAGCAGCCGCGCGTGCAGCACGCGCTGCGTGGTGAGCCACTGCATCGGCGGCACACCCGTCTCGGCGACGAAGCGGCGCGAGAAGCTGCGGGTCGACATGTGCGTCCGGGCGGCGAGCCCGCCGACCGTGTGGTTCTCGTCCAGCCGGTCGGAGAGGAAGTCGAGCAGCTCGCTGAAGGTGTCGTCCTCGCAGTCGGAGATCGGCTTCTCGATGTACTGGCGCTGGCCGCCGTCGCGCTGCGGCGGGACGACCATGTTGCGCGCGATGGTGTTGGCGACGGCACTGCCGAGCTCCCTGCGCACCAGGTGCAGGCAGGCGTCGATGCCGGCCGAGGTGCCGGCGCTGGTGATGATCGTGCCGTCGTCGATGAAGAGGACGTCGGGGTTCACGCGCGCGAGCGGGTACCGCTCCTGCAGAGCGTCGGCGTGGCGCCAGTGCGTCGTGCACTCGCGGCCGTCGAGGAGGCCGGCGGCGCCGAGCGCGAAGGCGCCGGAGCACACGCTCAGCAGGATGGCGCCGCGCTCGTGCGCCCGCCGGAGCCCGTCGAGGAACTCCTCGGGGTAGTCGTCGCGGATGGTCGCGGCGGGGACCGCGATCAGGTCGGCGTCGTCCATCGCGTCCAGCCCGAACGGCGCGATGAGCTGGGCCCCCGTCGGGTTGGAGATCGGCTCGCCGGGACGCGGCGAGCACACCCGGAAGTCGAACGGCTCGAGCCCCGCGTAGCTGCGGTCGAGCCCGAACACCTCGCAGACGACGCCGAATTCGAACATGGCGAAGTCGTCGATCACGGGGACGGCGACGGACTTCAACATGCCACCCAGTGTACTGGCCGTATCTTTGCGAAGAAAGACCCTGGGCCATCTCGTGGCCGAATCTTTTCCTCCGTAACGTGACTGTCATGGCAAACAACACCTGGGCACAAGGAATAGAACACAGCTGGGTGGCCCGCCCGGCCCGCACCGACGGCGGCCGGCCGGTCCCGGTCCGCCGCCGTTTCGTCCTCAGCGACTGGCTGCCCTCCGCGATCGCGGCCCGCGGCGGCCGCGTCACCCGCGAGAGCGAGCGAGCCCTCGCCGATCTCCGCGCCGTGCAGGACGCACGCTCAGCCGGACGCTGACCGCCGCCATCTACGCTGGGGGGATGCAGCTCACCGCGTCCGGCTTCCTTTTCGACATGGATGGCACCCTGGTCGACTCGACGCACGTCGTGGAGGCCGTCTGGAGCGAGTTCGGCGAACGCCACGAACTCGATCCCGCGGTCATCCTCGACTACGCGCACGGACGTCAGGCCATCGACACCGTGACCCATTTCCTGCCGGCGACCGACTCGGGGGAGCGCGCCGCACTCGTGCGCGCGCTCGTCGCCGAGGAGCTGACCCGCACCGACGGGATCGTGGAGGTGCCGGGAGCCGCCGCGCTGCTGGATGCTCTGATCCAGGCCGGAGCGCCGGTCGCCGTGGTCACCAGCGCGCCCCGGGAGCTCGCGGCGACGCGGCTGCGCGCAGCAGGGGTCCGCGAGCCGGCCGTCCTGGTCGCGGCGGAGGACGTGGAGCACGGCAAGCCGGATCCCGAGTGCTACCTGCTCGCCGCATCCCGGCTGGGTGTGCCGATCGAGCAGTGCGCGGCCTTCGAGGACGCGGAGGCGGGACTCGCGGCCGCGCGTGCGTCCGGCGCTCGGGTCGTGGTGATCGGTGGCCACTCGTCCGCCACGACCGATGGCCTCGTCCGCCGCCACGACTACGAAGGGCTGCGGGTCCTCCCGGCCGGCCACGGCGCCTGGGCCGTGGAGCTCCGCGCGGCCTCCTAGCCCGCCCGGAGCTCGAGAACGACCTTGCGCCCCGGCTCCGCCCCCTCGGCGGCGCGGTGCGCATCCCACACCTCGTCGAGCGCGAAGGTCTGCGGGCGGGCCGACCGCAGCCGCCCCTCCGCCACGTCGGCGAGGAGGCCGGAGAGCATCCGCCGGTACGCGGGCCGGTGGCGGAGAACGAAGAACGGGACGCTGCACACCCGCTCGCGGGGATGACGGGCGACCGCCGCCCGAGCCGACCCGCGCAGCGAATCGCCGCGCTCGTGACCGCGCCGCCCCGCGAACGCCGTGTGCACCAGCGTGCCGTCGGGGGACAGCGTCTCGGCGACGCGGGGCGAGCCGGTGTGGTCGATGGCCGCGCCGAACGGGCCGCCCGCGGCCTCGACGGCCCGGGCCGGCCAGTCCGGGTCGCGATAGTCGATCGTCGCGACGCCGTCCACGGGCGACGACGCGGTGCCGACGACGGTCCTGCCAGCGCGCTCGGCGAGCTGAGCCGCGATCGAGCCGACCGGGCCGGACACGCCCTGGATCAGGATCCGGGGCGCCGGTCCGGCGAGCTGGAGCGCAAGGGCGGCGGTCACCGCATCCAGCGGGGCGACGGCCGCGCTCGCGGGATCGAGACCGTCCGGAACGGCCACGAGCAGCGTGGGGGAGACGACGAGCAGCGTCGTGTGGGAGCCCATCCTCGGCAGGACGCCCGCCACCCGCATCCCCGCGCGCAGGCCCAGCGCGACGGAGACCGCCGACTCCGACTCGAGCACGCCGACGAAGTCGTACCCGGTGACGAAGCCGGGGACGGGCTGGAAGACGTACCCGCCGCGGCGGGCGAGAACGTCGGTCGCGCCGAGCGACGCGTGGGTCACCGCCACGACGACGTCGTTACCGCGCGGGGCCCTCACCCGCTCGCGCGCGAGGACGACGCCGCTCGGGTCGCCGAAGCGCACGACGCGCACGGAGCGCCGCGCGTCCTCTCCGGCCGCTCCTCCCGCCGCCGCCATCAGCCGGCGTGCCGCTGCAGCAGGCCGGACCGCTCCGGGTGCGCCTCGAACCAGTCGGCGACGTACCAGCACATCGGGACGATGCGCAGCTCGCCGGTGCGCTCGATGTCGTCGACCGCGTGCTCGACCAGCTGGGCCGCGTATCCCTTGCCGCGATGGGTCGGCACGGTGAACGCCCGCGTCAGCGAGATCGCGCCGCCGAGGATGCGGTAGTCGAGGATGCCGACCAGCTCGCCGTCGATCCGCATCGCGTAGCGGTTCGCGTCCGTCTCGTTGCTGAACTCGGTGGCCATGCGCCCATGGTACGTCCGTCGCGCCGTTGGGGAACCCGAGGTATGGTGACGGAAGTGGGAACCCGACCCGCACCCCCGGGATCCCGCGCGCACTCCGCGACCCGCCACAGCAGGCCAGGCCGCCGGCGGCGACCGCCCCGGTGACGCAGAGCACGCCCTGGAGCCGTATCCGTGACGATCGTCAGCCCGTCGCTCGAGCTTTCCCCCGCCCACCGCGCCCTGCTCGAGCGGGTGCCCATCGGGGAGCACTCCGTGATCGACGCCGAGAGCATCGGCTACGAGCACGAGGGGCTCCGGCTGGAGGGTTACCTCGCGCGCGACGTCCAGGCCGACGAGCGCCGCCCCGGCGTGCTGATCCTGCACGACTGGCATGGCGTCGACGACAACGTGCG
Source organism: Leifsonia sp. NPDC080035 (assembly GCF_040050925.1). NCBI lineage: Bacteria > Bacillati > Actinomycetota > Actinomycetes > Micrococcales > Microbacteriaceae > Leifsonia > Leifsonia sp. NPDC080035. Next base: position 1,983,741 of record NZ_CP157390.1, read on the forward strand.
AATGCGCGCCCAGATGCTGGCCCGCCGCGGCTATGTGGCCTTCGCCGCCGACCTGTATGGCGCGGATGTGCGCCCGACCGGCGACGCCGCCTCCGCCGAGGCGGGAAAGTACTACCGGGACCTGCCGCTCCTCCGCTCGCGCGTCGCCGCCGGTTTCAGTTGGCTGCAGCAGCATCCCGCCGTCGACCCGGCGCGGCTCGCGGTGCTCGGCTACTGCTTCGGCGGCACCGCAGCTCTCGAGTTCGCCCGGACCGGAGCGCCCGCCCGGGGCGTGGTCTCGTTCCACGGCGGCCTGATCGCCCACGAGCCGTCCGACGCGGCGGCGATCGCCGCCTCCCTGCTCATCCTCACCGGCGGGGACGATCCCGTCGTTCCGGACGAGGCGGTGGTCGCCTTCGAGAACGAGCTCCGGACGGCTCCGCACGTGGACTGGCAGATCACGACGTACTCTGGCGCGCCGCACGCCTTCACGATCCCCGGGGGCGACCGGTACCGTCCGCTCGCCGACGCGCGCAGCTGGCGGGCGCTGGTCTGCTTCCTCGACGAGATCTTCGCGTGACGGTGCGCCCTGCGCCCGCCGCTGATTGGCGGTCTGGGATGTGGTCATGTAAGCTCTAATCCGGCCCGCGCGGGAACGCATCGGGTCTCGCGCCACTAGCTCAACGGATAGAGCATCTGACTACGGATCAGAAGGTTGGGGGTTCGAATCCCTCGTGGCGCACACTGGTTGAGACAGTGTGAAAGCCCCGGCTACGGCCGGGGCTTTTCGCATGTCAAGGCGCCGTCGTGAGCCTGCCGGGCATGGCCCAGCCCTCGGCGAGGCGGGACGGCGCAAGCGGCCGGCCGTCGCCGAAGAAGTCGCAGAACTTCATGATCAGCGGGTCCCACGCGAGTGGATCGACGTACGACGTTCCGGGCAGGATCAACGACTCGTCCACATGCGAGCGCAGCACCCGCACGTGGAGCGCCCGCGCCGTCCCGAAGTCGTGGCTCGTGACGAGCTCGCACTCGAGCTGGATCGGGCACTCGGCGACGCGGTCGGCGCTGATGAGGTCGGACGGCTGCCGGGAGAGCCCCGCCGCCTCGAACTTCCGCGGCTCGTAGCGGTATCCGGTCTCACGCTTGTGCGGTGTGAGGACCGGTTCGCCGGTCAGCAGCGCCAGGCGGTCGACGTGGTCGACCAGGTGCGACGGCGCGAGGTTCAGGACACAGGACCCGGTGCGGAGGATGTTCTGCGTCGTCCGCGAGGAGGTGCCGAGCCCGAGCATTGCGCTGTCGCCGAGCCACCACGCGGACGACATGGGTGCGAGGTTGGTCGTGCCGTCCGGATTGGTCGATGAGACGAGGACGACGGGCGTGCCGTAGTAGTGGACCTTGAGAGGAACGATCGCGTGCATGACTCCAGGCTGCGTGAGCCCCTGCGGCCTCGCTGGCGGTTATCGGTCATCGCGTGCCGAGCGGTCAGCCCACCACGAGCACGTCAGCCCACCACGAGCACGAGCTTGCCGCGGACCGTGCCGCTCTCGCCGACGCGGTGCGCCTCGGCGACCTCCTCCAGGGGGAACGTGCGGCCGACCGCGATCGAGAACTCCCCGGCGGCTGCACGCTCGGCGACCTGCGAGAGCGCGTACGTCGCGCGGCCCGCATCCCCGCTGCTGAACCGGACGCCGTGGCGTCGGGCGCCCGCATAGTCGGCCACGGTGACGACGTTCTCCGCGCCGCCGGCCAGGGCGACGAGCTCCGGGAGCACGCCGCTGCCCGCCACATCCAGCGCCCGGTCGACGCCGGCCGGTGCCATGGCGCGCACGCGGTCGGTCATCCCGTCGCCATAGGCGACCGGTTCGGCGCCGAGGGCGCGCAACGCGTCGTGCGTCGCGGGACTCCCGGTGCCGATGACGCGCGCACCGCGGTGCACGGCGAGCTGCACGGCGGCGCTGCCGACGCTCCCGGAGGCGCCGTTGACCAGCAGGATGTCGCCGGTGCCGACCCCGAGCACGTCCAGTGAGCGCGCCGCGGTCTCCGCGGCGGCGGGCACGGCCGCGGCCTCGGCGAAACCGAGGCCGTCCGGGAGCGCTGCCCAGTCCGAGAGCACGGCCAGTTCGGCCTGCGCGGCGCCGTACGGCGAGGCGCCGAACACGGCGTCGCCGGCCGCGACGCCCGCGACACCCTCGCCGACCTCGTCGACGATCCCGGCCGCCTCGTAGCCGAGCGTCTGCGGGAGCCTCTGGTCCATCAGTCCCCGGCGCTTCTTCCAATCGCTGGCGTTGACGCCGGCGGCGCGCACCCGGATGCGGACTTCGCCGGGGCCAGCGTGCGGCTCCGGCAGCTCGGCGAGTTCCAGGACCTCCGGCCCGCCGAACCGGCGGAACAGGACCGCCCTCATGCGGCGTCCCAGGGACAGGTTGTCGTTCATCGCGCACTCCTTCTTCGACAGAAGTGGCGGATCACCCGATCCGTGTGTGCGCGTGCTCCGAGGGGGAGGACGTTTCTACTCCGATGCGACCCAGGATATATCGGCACCGCGAGCCGAGTGCGCACGCGACCGTATGGGAGTGGTGCGCCCACTCCCACACGGGCATCGGGTAAGACGCCGGCGCGGGCTGAGACGCCCCCTGGCTGCGTGCGGCCGCGCCGGGACCCTTCCAGGGTACGCGCGAGATAGACCGTTCCGTCAACCCTTTTTGCCCCCCGTTCGAGTCGGGGGCTCCCGCCGCGCCCGCCGCTGGCTATGCTCTGCGCCATGAGCACGAAGAGCAAGCAGGGACCGCACCGCGAGGAGACGCTGCACCTCGGCGCTCACCGGGGATTGTGGGGAGCCTTCGCCGGCCTGATCACCGCGGTGCTGATCGCGTACCCGCTGTCCGCGAGCATCGCCTTCGCCACGCATCCGGCGACGCAGCGGCTCTTCGGCGGCCGCCTGGAGTCGGCCTCGCAGGGCGGCTTCCAGGCGTTCTGGTGGATCGTCGCCCTCGGCTGCCTGGCGCTGCCCTTCATCGTCGGCTTCGGCATCGCCAGGATGTCCGCGCGCACCCTCGTGGTGATCGGTGCGATCGTCGTGGTGTTCCTGATCCTCGTGATCGTGCTCGGCCAGATGTACCTGTTCTGAGCGCGCGCGCCCACGCCGCCGACCATCCGTTCCGGAGCTCTTCACGCGACACGCCGTGCGGGAAGGTGAAGAACTCCGGAAGCGCTGCCGGGAATCATGCCTAACGCCGTACATTTGGCGCAAATGAGCGTTCTGCCGCGGCGCCAGCGCGCATTTGGCGCAAATGTGCGCGATGACGCGACCGCCCCTGACGGATCAGAAGTCGTCGGGCGAGCCGATGACGACCGGGACGCACTCGGAGAACGTGTAGCGCAGCAGGAACGGCCACTCGCTCGAATCGGCGAGGTCGAAGACGTCGATGACCGCCGCCCCGCCGATGTCGGAGGGCACGCGCAGTTCGAACGGCGGCTCCGTGGTTCGCTCGAACTCGATCTCGAAAGCCACGTCGCCCCGTTCGAGAACGGCGAGGACGGTCTCCATGCCAACCGTCCTACCCGATTCGGGTCGAGACGAACAGCCCCCGACGGCGTGGCGTGCGAAACAGTGACCCGGGAGGCCTGCCGATAGGCTGGGCCGCACGGACGGAACGCCGACACACACAGGCACCAAGGGGGTTCGATGTCGCAGGATGACGCAGTCGCGGTCAGCATCCGCGGACTGCACAAGCACTTCGGCGAGAAGGCGGCCGTCGACGGGATCGACCTCGACGTCCCGTCCGGCAGCTTCTACGGTCTGGTCGGCCCGAACGGCGCGGGGAAGACGACCACGCTCAGCATGGCCACCGGGCTGCTGCGACCGGACGCCGGCCAGGTCCTCATCCACGGTGTCGACATGTGGAAGGACCCGCTGGCCGCGAAGGCGCTGGTCGGCGTGCTCTCCGACGGCGTCAGGCTGTTCGACCGGCTCACCGGCGAGCAGCTCGTCGAGTACGCGGGACTCCTGAGCGGGATGGACCGCCCCACCGCCATCGAGCGCACCCACGACCTGCTGCGCCTGCTCGACCTGGAGTCCGCCGGCGGCACGCTCGTCGTGGACTACTCGGCCGGCATGACGAAGAAGGTGGCGCTCGCCGCGGCCATGGTGCACGCCCCGCGCGTCCTCGTGCTCGACGAGCCGTTCGAGTCGGTCGACCCGGTCTCGGCGGCGAACATCCGGGACATCCTGCACGGCTATGTGCAGGGCGGCGGCACGGTGATCGTCTCCTCGCACGTGATGGATCTGGTGGAGCGGATGTGCGACCACGTCGCCGTCATCACCGCCGGCCGCGTCGTCGCGGCCGGGACCACGGATGAGGTGCGCGCAGGATCGACGCTCGAGGACCGGTTCGTCGAGCTGGTCGGCGGCCGCCGCGTGGGGGAGGGGCCGGAGTGGTTGCGACACTCGTAAGGCTGCGCCTGCTCGTCCTGCGCAACTCGTTCCGCCGCAGCACCTCCCAGCTCGTCGCCGTCATCATCGGCGGTCTGTACGGGGTCGTCGCCCTCGTCGTGGTGCTCGGCGGGCTGGTCGTCCTGAACTTCGCGCCGATCGAGCTCACCCGCACGATCGTCGTCATCGCCGGATCGGCGGCGGTGCTCGGCTGGGCGATCTTCCCGCTGCTGTTGTCCGGGGTCGAGCAGACGCTCGATCCCGCACGCCTCGCCGTGTACCCGATCCCGCTGCGGCCGCTGATGACCGGGATGCTGCTGAGCGGCATCGTCGGCATCGCCGGCGCCGCGACTACCCTGGCCGCGCTCGCGACCTCGCTCTCCTGGCTGCGCCTCCCCGGTGTCGCCGTCATCGCCCTGCTGACGGGCGCGCTCGGCGCGGCGACGTGCGTCGTCATCTCCCGCGCCGTGACCTCGGTCGCGAGCGGCCTCGCCAGCGGGCGCCGGTTCCGCGAGGCGAGCGGGCTGCTCGTGCTCATCCCCCTGATCCTCGCCGGGCCGATCATCATCGGCGTGACCCGCGGGATCCGCACCTCGGCCGACGCCCTGCCCTCGGTGGCGGACGGCCTGTCGTGGTCTCCGCTCGGCGCGGTCTGGGCCGTGCCGTCGTCGGTCGCGATGGGCGATCCGCTGGGGGCGCTCGCACGCCTTCTCGTCGCGGTGGCCACGTTCGCGGTGCTCTGGCTGGTCTGGCGCTGGGGCCTCGCGCGGTCGCTGGTGACGCCGGTGCGGTCGAGTTCGCGCACCCGCGCGCAGGGAAAGCTGGGCCTGTTCGGCATCCTCCCGGGCACGCAGGCGGGCGCGATCGCCGCGCGCTGCCTCACCTACTGGTTCCGCGACCCGCGCTACCTGCGGCAGCTGCTGATCATCCCGCTCATGCCGGTGCTGTTCTGGTTCTACTCGAGCCTGAACCACTCCGGCGGCATCTTCTTCCTCGCCGCCCCGATCGTTGCGTTCTCGCTCGGCATCGGGATGATCGCCGACGTCTCGTACGACTCGACGGCGTTCGCGCTGCACGTCGCGAAGGCGGTGCCGGGGCGGGCGGACCGCTGGGGGCGCGCGGCCGCGATGCTCACGTTCGCGGTGCCGGCGGTGGTGATCATCTCCGTCCTCTCCGCCGTGTTCTCCGGCGACTGGGCCATCTTCCCCGGACTGCTCGGCCTCTCCCTCGGCGTGCTGCTCACCGGCGCGGCCGTCTGCGCCGTGACATCGGCGCGCTTCGTGTTCCCCGTCCCGGAGCCGGGCGACAACCCGTTCCGCTCCCGGCCGGGCTCGAACATCTCCCTGCTCGGCCCGACCTTCGCGGCGTGGGGCGTCATCGCCGTGCTCTGCCTACCGGAGATCGTGCTGCTCATCGTCTCGCTCGTCACGGGGCAGGCGCTGTGGGGATGGATCGGGCTGGCGGTCGGGATCGTCCTCGGCGGCGTGCTCCTCACGGTGGGCGCGCGCGTCGGCGGCAGCATCCTGGACGCGCGGGCCCCGGAGCTGCTGCTGCAGCTGCGCAAGGACGCCTGAGCGGGCTCACCGCGCCGCCTCCCACAGCCGCGTCCACTGCTCGGCGGTCAGGTCGCGCGGTCGCGCCCCGCGGCCGCCGACGCGTCTTGCCAGCGCGTCGCCGCCGCGGCCCGTGAACACCGAGCGCACGAACCGGTCGTACGCCGCCCGCTGACCGGGCGGCAGCAGCGGCCGCGCCCGGCGACGGACGCGCAGGATCCCGCCGTCGACGCTCGGTGCCGGCCGGAAGCCGCCCGCCGGAACGCGCCCGGCGAGCTCGAACGTGAACCAGGGGGCGGCCTGGGCGGTGAGCATGGTGCCGCCGCCGACGCCCGCGCGCTTGCGGGCGACCTCCCACTGCGTGACCAGGATGGCGTCGCGCCATCGGCCGTCGGAGAGCAGCCGGCGCAGCAGCGGGGTCGTGAGGTGGAACGGGATGTTGCCGACCACCACCGGCCGGTCGAGCCGGACGCGCATGGCGTCGACCTCGCGGACGGCCGCGCTCGGCAGCCGACGCGCGAGGCGGCGCACACGGGCGCCGTCGACGTCGATCGCCAGCAGATCCCGGCCGAGCGACGCGAGGGGGACCGTCAGGGCGCCGTCGCCCGCGCCGAGCTCCAGGATGGGCCCGGAGGTCTCCCGGGCGAGCCGGAGGACGGTGGCGATGGTCGGCCGGTGGACGAGGAAGTTCTGGCCCAGCTCATGGCGGCCGGGACGGGTGGGCAGGGGATGACGAGGCATGGCGCACTCCAGCGTTCGATGGAGCGCCCGGACGGGATGCGCGCGCGACGCGCGACGAGGAGCCGTGACCGGACGCGAGGGGACCGGAGGGACGGCGCGGCGGAGGTTGCCGGCGGGAGCGCCGGGACGTCAGCGGGGTCGCGCCGTCAGGCGCGACGCTCCCGCGCGATGGTCCGCTGGCCGGATGCGCACAGCTCTATCATGCGATCCACCCTAGGGGCGGACGACGGCGCCTGTCGACCGGTGGCCCGCTGGGTCCTATGCTGACAGCCATGGGCAGCATCGCAGTGCACGAGTTCGTGTCCCTCGACGGGGTCTTCGAGGACCCGAGCTGGACGGTCGACTTCGGCTTCGATGCGGAGATGGGCGAGGACATCGGGCGGATCACCCGCGCGTCCGACGCCATCCTGCTCGGACGACGGACGTTCGAGATGTTCGCGCCGGCCTGGTCCACGAGGACCGCGGAGGACGATCCCGGCGCCCCGTTCTTCAACGGCACGACGAAGGCCGTCGTGAGTTCGACGCTCGACGACGCGTCCGCCGAGGCGACCTGGGCGAACTCGCGCTCCCTCGGCGGGTACGACGCCGACCGGATCCGCGCGTTCGCGGACGAGGTCCCCGGTGGCGTCTACGTGAGCGGAAGCGGATCGCTGGTGCGGGCGCTGCTCGCCGACGGTCTCGTCGACAGGCTCCACCTGTTCGTCTACCCGCTGGTCCGTGGCACCGGGGCCCGGCTCTTCCCGGAGGGGTCGCCCGAGGCGAGGCTCCGCCTGCGCCAGTACGACGCCTACGCGAACGGCGTTCTGCACCTCGTCTACACGCGGGCCTGACGGCAACGAATCGTGAATGCGGTCAGAAGTTGACCGCAGAGCGCCGTAGCGTCGATACGGGCGCATGGACCGCACCGAATGTCGGTCGAACGCGCTACGGTTGGTGCTCTCGGGGGTACTGAGAGCGGCGCCGTGGCGAACAGGGGACATTCGACGGCGCGGTCGACCGGAGCGTTCGTCCGCTCCGGGTGCGCCCGTGCCAAGGAAACACTGCACCCCACATATCCGTGAAAAGCGAACCCCAGGAATCATCGTGACTCTTCTTCGAATGGCGCTGCGCTTCGTGCGTCCCTATTGGGGCGCCGTCGTGGCCGTCGTCATCCTGCAGCTGATCGCCACCATCGCCGCCCTCTACCTTCCGACGCTGAACGCCCAGATCATCGACAAGGGCGTCGTGACGGGGGACACCGACTTCATCTGGTCGACGGGCGGCCTCATGCTGGTCGTCTGCTTCGTGCAGGTCGCGGCGGCGATCGTCGCCACCTATTTCGGTGCCCGCGCGTCGATGTCCGTCGGGCGCGACATCCGCCGCTCCTTCTACCGCAAGGTGGACGCGCTCCCCGCCCTCGACCTGGCTCGCTGGGGCATGCCGACGCTCATCACCAGGAACACGAACGACGTGCAGCAGGTGCAGATGCTCGTGCTGATGACGCTCAACTTCATGGTGTCGACGCCGATCATGTGCATCGCGGGCATCATCCTCGCCGTCCAGGTGGACGCCGGCCTGTCCTGGCTCATCTGGGTCTCGGTGATCGTGCTGTTCGTCGTTGTCGGCATCCTGGTCTGGCTCCTGCTGCCGATGTTCCGCGTGATGCAGGAGCGCATCGACGGCGTGAACGGCGTGATCCGCGAACAGATCGTCGGCATCCGCGTGATCCGCGCCTTCGTCCGCGAGAAGTTCGAGACCGCGCGCTACGACGACGCGAACGCCGCCCTCACCCGCATCTCGGTCAAGGTCGGCAACATCTTCGTGCTGATGTTCCCGCTCATCATGCTCATCCTGAACGCCGCCACCGCCGCCGTGCTGTGGTTCGGCGGTCAGCGTGTGGATGCGGGCGATATCAAGATCGGGGCGCTGACCGCGTTCCTGCAGTACCTGCTGCAGATCCTCGTCGCGGTCATGATGGGCGTCTTCATGGCGATGATGATCCCGCGCGCGATGGTCTGCGCCGAGCGCATCGACGAGGTGCTGAGCGCGAAGCCGTCGATCGGCGGTGGCGCCGCCGGCGCATCCGCTCCTGCGGACGGTCGCGTCGAGGTGTCCGGGGTCACCTTCGGGTATCCGGGCGCGGAGAAGCCGGTGCTGAGCGACGTGACGTTCACGGCGGAGCCGGGCAAGGTCACCGCGATCGTCGGTTCGACGGGATCCGGCAAGACGACGCTCGTCTCGGTGATCGCCAACCTGTTCACCCCGCAGTCCGGCCACGTGCGCATCGGCGGCGTGGACGTCGACAGACTCAGCCGCGAGCAGCTCTCCGGCGTGCTCGGCCTGGTGCCGCAGAAGCCGTACCTGTTCTCCGGCACCGTCGCCTCCAATCTCCGCTTCGGGCGGCCGGACGCGACGGACGACGAGCTGTGGCAGGCTCTGCGCATCGCGCAGGCGGAGGACTTCGTCCGCGCAAAGGAGCACGGTCTCGACGAGCGGATCGCGCAGGGCGGCACCAACGTGTCCGGCGGCCAGCGACAGCGGCTGTGCATCGCCCGCGCGCTCGTCGCCGAGCCGAAGGTGTTCCTGTTCGACGACTCCTTCTCGGCGCTCGACGTCGCGACGGACGCCCGGCTGAGACGGGCGCTCTCCCAGTCGACGGGGGACGCGACGGTGATCGTCGTCGCGCAGCGCGTCTCGACCATCCGCGAGGCGGACTCGATCGTCGTCCTCGACGACGGCCGGGTCGTCGGCCGCGGCACCCATGACGAGCTGCTGGAGACGAGCGAGACCTACCGCGAGATCGTCGAGTCCCAGCTGAGCCTGGAGGTGGCCTGAGATGGCGCGCCAGCAGAAGAACCCGAAGAACGGCCGCGGGAAGAAGGACGAGCCGCTGCTCACCGAGGCCGGTGTCGACACCGCCATCGAGGAACTGGAGCTCGAGTACGAGTACGAGCCCACCGAGTCCGACGGCGACATGTTCGGCGGCACGCCGGCCAAGAAGGCGGAGCACTTCTGGCCGTCGTTCAAGCGCCTGCTCGGCCTGCTCCGCAGCGAGTGGGTCGGGATGGTGTTCGTCACCGTCCTCGTGGTCGTGTCGGTCGCGCTCACGGTCATCGCGCCGCGGATCCTCGGCGACGCCACCAACGTCATCTTCGAGGGCGCGGTGGGCACGATCACCCCGAGCGGCATCGTCCCCGGGCACGGGATCGACTTCGTCCAGCTCGGCAGGCTGCTGCTGATCGTGCTGGCCATGTACACGGTCGCCTCGCTGCTGCAGTGGTGGCAGGGCTACATCCTGAACGCGCTGGTGATGCGCGTCGTCTACCGGCTGCGCGCCGACGTCGAGACGAAGCTGAACCGACTGCCGCTCAGCTACTTCGACACCCGCCAGCGCGGTGACCTGATGTCCCGCGTCACCAACGACGTCGACAACATCCAGACCGCGCTGCAGCAGGCGTTCTCGCAACTGATCCAGTCGATCCTGATGGTGATCGGCATCGGCATCATGATGTTCATCGTGTCGTGGCAGCTCGCGCTCATCGCGCTGATCTCGATCCCGCTCTCCGGCATCATCGCCGGTGTGATCGGCACCCGCTCGCAGAAACTGTTCAAGCAGCAGTGGAGCTCGACGGGCGCCCTGAACGGGCACATCGAGGAGTCGTATTCCGGCCTGGAGCTGGTGCGCGCCTTCGGTCGCGACGAGGTCATGCTGGACGAGTTCGACAAGCGCAACGGGTCGCTCTGGAAGTCGACGGTCGGCGCGCAGTTCGTGTCGGGCATGATCATGCCGGCGATGAACTTCGTGTCGTACCTCTCCTACGTGCTGATCGCCGTCGTCGGCGGCCTGCGCGTCGCATCCGGCCAGCTGACCATCGGCGACGCGACCGCGTTCATCCAGTACTCGCGGGAGTTCTCGCAGCCGATCGGGCAGATCGCCGGCATGGCGAACATGCTGCAGTCGGGTGTCGCCTCCGCCGAGCGCACGTTCGAGTTCCTGGATGCGGACGAGCAGATCCCCGAGTCGGAGACGCAGCACCTGCCGGAGCGCGCCGACGGCCGGGTGCAGCTCGACCACGTCGACTTCTCGTACGACCCGGACACGGAGCTGATCCGCGACCTGTCGCTGTCGGTCGAACCGGGCCACACCGTGGCGATCGTCGGCCCGACCGGCGCGGGGAAGACCACGCTGGTGAACCTGATCATGCGGTTCTACGAGCTGAACGGCGGCGCCATCCGGCTGGACGGCATCGACACCACCGAGCTGTCCCGCGCCGAGCTGCGCGGCCAGGTCGGCATGGTGCTGCAGGACGCGTGGCTGTTCTCCGGGACCATCCGCGAGAACATCCGCTACGGCCGGCTCGACGCCACCGACGAGGAGGTGATCGAGGCGGCGAAGGCGACCATGGTCGACCGGTTCGTGCGACAGCTGCCGGACGGCTACGACACGATGATCGAGGCGGACGGCAGCAACGTCTCGGCCGGTGAGCGCCAGCTGCTCACCATCGCGCGCGCGTTCATCGCGAATCCTTCGCTGCTCATCCTCGACGAGGCGACCTCGTCGGTGGACACCCGCACCGAGCTGCTCGTGCAGCACGCGATGGCGGCGTTGCGCTCCGACCGCACCTCGTTCGTCATCGCGCACCGCCTCTCCACCATCCGGGATGCGCACACCATCCTGGTGATGGAGAACGGCCGCATCGTCGAGCAGGGCGACCACGCCACGCTGCTGGAGAAGAAGGGCGCGTACTACGACCTGTACATGACCCAGTTCCGCGGCGCGGCGATCGAGGAGGAGGACGCCGGAGCCACGGAGTCCGCCCCGGCATCCACTCCCGCCTGACCGCCTGCCGAGGGGCACGTCGCCGTCCCCATCCCGCGAGGATGGAGGCGGTCGCGTGCCCCTCGGCCTTTGTTAACGCGCGTTTCGGGGTGGACGCGGCTGCCGTCCGGAGGCCGGTAGCGTTCCGGCAGTGAGCCGTGCACGGACGGCCGCCCCGAGCCGCGAAGGATCACGCCATGGCCAGCGACACCGCCGTCACCTCCGCTCCGACCCGCGCACGCGTCATCGCCTCCGACGCGGAGGCGCGCGCGGTCGCACGCGACTTCGCCGAGTCGGTGCGTCCGTACGCCGCGCAGATCGACGCCGAGCGGCGCATCCCGGACGAGGTGGTCGACGCGTTCAGCGGCACCGGACTCTGGGCGATCACCGTTCCGCGCGCGTTCGGCGGCGCCGAGGTGTCGCACGCAACCCTCGCCGACGTGATCGCCACCGTCTCGGCGGTGGAGCCGTCGCTCGGGCAGATCCCGCAGAACCACTACTGCCTGGTGGAGGACATCCGGCTCTCCGGCACCGAGGAGCAGAAGTCCTTCTTCTTCGAGCTGGTGCTCGCGGGCGCCCGGTTCGCGAACGCGTTCTCCGAGGCGGGAGGCAAGAACGTCGCCGAGATCCAGACCCGGCTGGTGGCGGACGGCGACGAGGTCGTCGTGACCGGCCGTAAGTTCTACTCGACCGGCTCGGCCTACGCGCACTGGATCCCCGTGCTCGCCGTGGACGATGAGGGTCTGGAGAAGCTCGTCTTCGCCGAGCGCGGCAGCGACGGCCTCACCGTCGTCGACGACTGGTCGGCGTTCGGCCAGCGCGCCACCTCCAGCGGCACGGTCCTCCTGGAAGGCCTCCGAGTCCCCGCCGACCGGGTGTTCCCGATGCACACCGAGTACGAGAACCCGACCATCGCCGGGCCGTTCGCCCAGCTGACCACGCTCGCCATCGACCTCGGCATCGCGCGGGGCGCGATCCGGGAGACGCACGACGCCGTCCGTGCGGCGCGGCCCTGGATCGACAGCGGCGTCGACTCGGCGAGCAAGGACCCGCTGACACTGGAGCGCGTCGGCCGCCTCGACATCGACCTGGCGGCCGCCGAGGCGCTCACCGAGAAGGCGGGCGAGGCGGTGGATGCCGCAAAGCCGGCCGCGGACGAGCGGAACGTCGCCGCAGCCTCCATCGCCGTGGCGCGCGCCAAGGTGCTGACGACCGAGCTCGCGCTGGAGGCGTCGTCGCGCCTGCTGGAGCTCGGCGGCACCCGGTCGACGCTCGGCGCGAAGGCGCTGGACCGGTACTGGCGCAACGCCCGCGTCCACACGCTGCACGACCCAGTCCGCTGGAAGCCGGTCATCGTCGGCGACTACGTGCTGAACGGGACGCTGCCGGCCCGGCACTCCTGGATCTGACGGAACGGACCGGACGCCCACCATGCCGAAGCAGATCCGCCTCAACGCCTTCACCATGAACTCGGTCGGGCACCTCTCGCCCGGGCTCTGGCGGCACCCGCGGGACGAGTCCCGCCGCTATCTCGATCTCGGCTATTGGACGGGACTCGCCGCGACCCTCGAGCGCGGTCTCATCGACGCGGTCTTCCTCGCCGACGTGCTCGGCGTCTACGACGTCTACGGCGGGAGCAGGGATGCGGCGGTGCGCGGCGGCGTGCAGCTGCCCGTCAACGACCCCCTCCAGGTCATCCCCGCGATGGCGGCCGTGACGGAGCACCTCGGGTTCGGCGTCACCGCGAGCGTGTCGTTCGAGCATCCCTATCCGTTCGCACGCCGGATGTCGACGCTGGATCATCTCACCCGTGGGCGGATCGGCTGGAACATCGTCACCAGCTACCTGAACAGCGGCGCCCTGAACCTCGGGGTCAGCGGCCAGGAGGCGCACGACCGCCGTTACGAGATCGCCGAGGAGTACCTCGCGGTGGTCTACAAGCTGTGGGAGCGCAGCTGGGACGACGACGCCGTGATCGCGGATGCCGCGAGCGGCATATACGCGGACCCCGAGCGCGTGCACCCCATCGACCACGTCGGTGAGTTCTTCCGGGTGCCGGGCATCCACCTCAGCGAGCCGAGCCCGCAGCGCACCCCGTTCCTGTTCCAGGCGGGAGCGTCGCCGCGGGGCGTCGCGTTCGCGGCCGCTCACGCCGAGAACGTGTTCGTCGCCGCGCCGTCGAAGCGGGTGCTCGCCGGGCAGGTGGCCGGGCTGCGCGAGGCGGTCGCCGCAGCAGGGCGCGATGCCGGCCGGGTCGCCGTGATCAACCAGCAGACGGTCATCGTGGCCGAGACGGATGCGGAGGCGCAGCGCCGGCTCGAGGAGTACCTCGCGGTCGCCTCGGCGGAGGGCGCCCTGACCCTGATGTCCGGGTGGACCGGCATCGACTTCTCGCGGCTGGATCCGGATGCGGTGCTCCGCGACCAGGAGTCGAACGCCATCCAGTCTGTCGTCCGTGCGTTCTCGGCCGCCGACCCCGACCGCGAGTGGACGGTGCGCGAGATCGCCGAGTACGCGCGCATCGGCGGCGACGGCCCGGTCATCGCCGGATCGCCGGAGACGGTCGCGGACGCGCTGGAGGCGTGGGTGGACGAGACCGGCGTCGACGGTTTCAACCTCGCCGCGGCGGCGGTCCCCGAGACGTGGGAGGGCGTCGTCGACCTGCTCGTCCCCGAGTTGCAGCGTCGCGGCCGCTACCAGACGGCCTACCGGCCAGGCACCCTGCGCGAGAAGCTCACCGGAGCCGGGCCGCGGCTGGACGACACGCATCCCGCCGCCCGGGTGAGCATCGGCGAGCCCGCCGGCAACATTCGGTAATCCGGCGCGACAGCGCCGCCCGCCCGCCGCTACAGTCGGCCCACCCCGAACCCGGCACCACCAGACCCCCGAGGAAACCTCATGGCCATCGACGATCAGACGGCGGCGCCCGCCGTCGCCACCGCCCCCTCCCGGTCGCGCCTGCGCGGCAACCTCGGAGTCGCCTCCATCGTGTTCATGGTGGTCGCCGCCGCGTCGCCGCTCGGCGTGATCGGCGGCCCGGTGCCGCTCGGGATCGCGAACGGCAACGGCACCGGCTTCCCGTTCACCTTCATCGTCGCCACCGTCGTGCTGCTGCTCTTCGCGGTGGGCTTCACGACCATGACGCCGTACGTGAAGTCCGCCGGCGCGTTCTACTCGTACGTGGACCGCAGCCTCGGCCGTAGCGCCGGGCTCGGCACCGGCTTCGCCGCGCTGCTGTCGTACCTGACGCTGGAGGCCGCGGTGTTCGGTCTGATCGGCCCCGGCATCGGCTCGCTGCTGGAGTCGTACGGCGTCCCGAGCATCCCGTGGTGGCTGTACGCCCTGGTCGCGTTCGCCGTCGTCGTGTTCCTCGGCTACCGCAACATCGAGCTGTCCGGCCGGGTGCTCGCGGTGCTGCTCGTCGCCGAGGTCGTCATCGTGCTCGTGCTGGACGCGGTGATCGTGTTCTCCGGCGGCGGCCCGGAGGGGCTCTCGACCGGAATCGTCACGCCGTCCGCCATCGTCTCCGGCGCGCCCGGCATCGGCATCCTGTTCGCGATCCTCAGCTTCATCGGCTTCGAGGCGACGGCGGTCTTCCGCGACGAGGCGCGCGACCCCGACCGCACCATCCCGCGCGCCACCTACCTCTCGCTCGTGCTGATCGGCGTCTTCTACGCGCTCTCCAGCTGGGCGCTGATCAGCGCGGTTGGTGACTCGAAGGCGGTCAAGACCGCGGCGGACAACAGCGGGACGCTGCTCTCCGACGTCACCCAGCGGTACCTCGGCACCGTCGGCGAGCACATCATCCAGGTGCTGTTCGTGACCAGCCTGTTCGCGTGCATCCTGTCGTTCCACAACATCGTGTCGCGCTACATCTTCACGCTCTCTGGCCGGGCGGCGCTGCCGCGGCGGCTCGGCCACGCGCACTCCCGCTTCGGTTCCCCGCACCGGGCCTCGGTCGCGGCGGGCGTCGTGGTCGGCGTCCTGCTCCTCGCCGGCGTCGTCAGCGGGCTCGACCCGATCAACCAGTTCTACACGTGGCTGGCGGGCTTCTCGTCGGTGGGCATCGTGCTGCTGCTTGGCATCACGAGCGTCGCCGTCCTGGTGTTCTTCGCCCGCAACCGCGGAGCGGGCGTCTCGCTCTGGCGGCGGGCGATCGCCCCGGCGCTGGGGCTTGCCGGCCTGATCGTCTTCCTCGTGCTGATCGTGCAGAACCTGCCGACGCTGGTCGGCGGCAGCGTCCCGCTGGCGGTCGGGATCATCGTGCTGCTGCTGGCGGCGTTCGCACTCGGCCCGGTGGTGGCGAGGGCGCGCCGCGATGCCGGGGTGGTCGAGGACGAGACCGCCGACTGATCCCAGTCTCCGCACACGACGAAGGCCCCCGGCGAAACCGCCGGGGGCCTTCTCGCGTCCGGTGCCCTTACGCGAGGGCGCCGATCGCGAAGCTCACAGCGCCCTGGTCGTCGACCTGGGCGTCGAGCACCTTGTCGTCGAGGGCGACCGCGGCGCCGGCCTCCAGGAAGAGGCGGGCGCCTCCGGACTCGACCACCTCGTCGGCGGGCTCGGGGGACGGCGTCACCGCGGCGGCGAAGGCCGTGTTCTGCGGGTTGCTGCTGCTGATGCGCAGGCCCGCGGTGTCGTCGGGCGCCTGATCCGTGAGGGTCTTGACGATCGTGCTGGCGTTCTCAGTGAGGGTGAGCATGTGCTCTCCTTCCGTTGTTCCTCCAGGAGTGGCCCACGTTCCCGCCGACGGCCGGGACGCACAACCCCGGACCGCGCCATTGCCAGGAAACGTTGACGGAGCGGTGAGGTGGATGCCAGGTGCGGGCCGTGGGGTCACTCGAACGCGCGCACCAGCTCCCGGTTGAAGGCGGGGAGGTCGTCCGGCTTGCGCGAGGAGACCAGGGTGAACGCGCCCTCGTCGACCACCGTCTCCTGGTCCTGCCAGGTGGCGCCGGCGTTGCGGTAGTCGGTCTGCAGGCTCGGCCAGCTCGTGAGCGTGCGGTCGCGGACGAGGTCGGCCTCGATCAGCACCCAGCCGCCGTGGCAGATCACCGCGATCGGCTTGCCCGCGTCGGCGATCGCCTTCACGAACGACACAGCGGCGGGGAACGTGCGCACCTGATCCCCGTTGGCGACGCCGCCGGGGAGCACCAGCGCGTCGAACTGATCGGCGGACGCGTCGTCGAGCGTCACATCCACCGGGAACTCGTCCGCGGGCGTCAGGTGGTTGAACGCCTGCACCGTCCCCGAATCCTTCGACACCAGCCGCGGCGTCCCTCCGGCCTCGGACACCGCCTTCCACGGCTCCACCAGCTCGGCCTGCTCGATGCCTTCCGGCCCGACCAGGAACGCGACCGTCTTGTTCTCGAGTGT
This sequence comes from Leifsonia sp. NPDC080035, assembly GCF_040050925.1. Classification (NCBI taxonomy): domain Bacteria; kingdom Bacillati; phylum Actinomycetota; class Actinomycetes; order Micrococcales; family Microbacteriaceae; genus Leifsonia; species Leifsonia sp. NPDC080035. Next base: position 2,000,620 of record NZ_CP157390.1, read on the forward strand.
CATCTCGTCTCCCTTCGTCTGAACCCCATCCGTACCCCGCGACCGGGGCAGAATGAACCCATGGCGAACATCCCCCAGGTGGCTCTCAACGACGGCTCGAGCATCCCGCAGCTCGGCTTCGGCGTCTACAAGATCCCCGACGCCGAGACGGTGGATGCGGTGCTCACCGCCCTGGACGCCGGCTACCGCCACATCGACACCGCCGCGTTCTACGAGAACGAGCGCGGCGTCGGCGAGGCGATCAGGCGCAGCGGCCTCGACCGCTCCGAGGTGTACGTGACCACGAAGGTGTGGTGGACGGAGAACGGGTACGACTCGGCGCTCCGGTCGTTCGACGCGAGCCTGGAGCGGCTCGGCTTCGACTCCGTCGACCTGTTCCTCATCCACTGGCCCGCGCCGAAGCACGACAAGTACGTCGAGACGTGGCGCGCGCTGGAGCGGATCCGGGAGGAGGGCCGGGCCCGCTCGATCGGTGTCGCCAACTTCCACATCCACCACCTCCAGCGCCTGGCGCAGGAGACCTCGACGGTGCCCGCCGTCAACCAGGTGGAGCTGCACCCGTGGCTCCCCCAGACGGCGATCCGTCAATACGACGAGGCGCAGGGAATCGTCACGGAGGCGTGGTCGCCGCTCGCGCGCGGTCGCGTCCTCGGCGATCCCATCCTGGACGCCCTCGCGCGCAAGCACGGCGTGAGCCCAGCCCAGGTCGTCATCCGCTGGCAGCTGCAGCTCGGCAACGTGGTCATCCCGAAGTCGTCGACGCCCGCGCGTATCCGCGAGAACCTCGACGTGTTCGGCTTCGAGCTGGACGCCGACGACTGTGCCGCCATCGCCTCGCTGGAGACCGGCGAGCGCACCGGGAAGGACCCGGACGACCTGGGCTGACCGCGGGACCGCGCCTGTGGCTGGTCGCGGCTGTGCACCGCTATGCTGACCGAGCGACGGGTCGCGCGTGCACGGGGCACGCGAGGGGGGTGCCCGCGATCCGCGTCGCAGAGAGCCGGGACATGAGAATCCGCACGCGCATCGCGTCCGTCGTCGCCGCCGCCGCCGTGATCGGTGGGCTCGCCGCCGCTCCCGCCTCAGCCGGCACTCTGCATCCGCTCGCCGCGATCGGCTCGATCGACACGATCGCCGTCACGTACAGCGCGTCGGACGACGCGCCCGGCCTTCACGTGGTCGGGTGGGCGGCGGACGCCAACAACGGCTCTGCCAACGGCGGGAGCGCGCGCGGCCAGACCGGGCTCGAGATCTACATCCTCGGCGCGAACGGAGCGCACACCACGCTGGGCTGGGCGGAGGACAAGGCCTCGTTCGGCCTGCCGCGTCCGGACGTCCAGCGCGCCCACCCCGGCCTCGGACCGAACCAGGGCTTCGAACGCTACCTGGGGACCGTCAAAGCGGGGACGCTGAACATTTGCGTCCGGCTGTACAGCCTCTCCACCTACCCGGAGAGCGCGACCGTGGCGTGCAAGACCGTGAACGTGCCGGCGAAGCGCCCCGCCTTCCGCCTCACCGCGACGACAGCGGGGACGCAGTACGAGGTCCCGCTCGGCACCTCGGCCACCGTGGGGCTGTCTCAGCCGAGCGGCGGGACGAACAGTTACCGATGGACGTACTGGGACCCGCGCGCGGGCCGAGGGCCGTACCTCGTGCCGGGAGGCACGAACGCGACCGTCACTCCCGGTGCCGCTCTGGTGGGGCGTGCCATGACCGCGAGGGTCACCAGCACACTCCCCTCTGTGGTGATCGAGCAGACCTCCGCGCAGCTCAACGTGACCTTCCCGTTGAACGCGACCCCCGGCCGGGCCGCCGGAGCCGACCGCTACGCGACGGCGATCGCGACGTCCCAGCGCGCGTTCCCGGACGCGTCCGTCGGTGCTCCCGTCGCGTACGTCGCCTCGGGGGTGATGTTCCCGGATGCGCTGTCGGCCGGAGCCGCGGCGGTGGAGCAGCACGGCACGCTGCTGCTGACGCCTCCCGGATCATTGGACAGCCGGGTCTCGACCGAGCTGGTGCGCCTGCATCCCGCGCGGATCGTGGTCGTCGGCGGTACCGGCGCGGTCTCCGAGACGGTGGTGGCGGCGCTGCGGGCGCTGCCGTTCGCGCCCACGGTGGACCGGATCGGTGGCATCGACCGGTACGCGTCGTCGCGCGCGGTGATCGAGGACGCATTCGGCGGCTCCGTGCCCGCCGTGTTCCTGGTGACCGGCCGTGACTATCCGGATGCGCTGGCCGCGGCAGCAGCGGCGGCCGGCGCGGGCGCCGCGGTTCTGCTGACGGACGGGGCGCGCGCGTCGATGGACCCTGCGACGGCCGCCGCGCTTCACGCCTGGGGCACGACGACGGTCACGATCGTCGGTGGCACCGGCGTCATTTCGAACGGCGTGCAGGCCTCCCTGAAGTCCCCGATCGACGTGACGCGCGCAGCAGGATCGGACCGGTTCGCGACGGCGGCGGCCGTGGCCAGGACGCTGCCGTCGCCGAGCGCCGGCATCGCATACCTGGCGAACGGGCTGGTCTTCGCCGACGGCCTGACCACGGCCATCCTCGCGGGCGCGACCCCTGGTGCCCTGCTGCTCACGAAGTCGCAGTGCGCTCCCACGTCGACCCTGCAGGCGTTGGCCGACGCGAACGCCCGCACCCTGGTCTACGTGGGCGGGGAAGGCGTCGTCGCCCTGGGCGTCACGAACTACGCCTGCTGACGACCGGGGCGGCCTTTCCGACTACTCGTAGCTCGGGTGCGCTCCCACCACGTCCAGCAGCCAGGCGAGCGAGAACGCGCGCTCGCGCCACGCCGCGTAGCGTCCGGAGACGCCTCCGTGGCCCGCCGCCATCTCGGTCTTCAGCAGCGCGTCCGCCCCGACCTCGCGGAGCTTCGCGACCCACTTCGCCGGTTCCACGTAGAGCACGCGGGTGTCGTTCAGGCTGGTCACCGCGAGGATGCGCGGGTACGTGGTGTGGTGGATGTTCTCGACCGGGCTGTACGACTTCATGTAGTAATACACGTCCTCGTCGTGCAGCGGGTCGCCCCACTCGTCCCACTCGATCACCGTGAGCGGCAGCGACGGGTCGAGGATCGAGGTGAGCGGGTCGACGAACGGCACCTCGGCGAGGATGCCCGCGAAGATCCGCGGCGCCAGGTTCGCGACGGCGCCCATCAGCAGGCCGCCCGCGCTTCCGCCCTGCGCGGCCATCCGGTCCGGAGACGTCCAGCCCTGGTCGATCAGGTGCTTTCCCGCCGCGACGAAGTCGGTGAAGGTGTTCTTCTTGTGCAGCTTCTTGCCGTTCTCGTACCAGAGGCGGCCGAGCTCCCCGCCGCCGCGCACGTGAGCGATCGCGAACACGACGCCACGGTCGAGGAGGCTGAGCCGCGGGATGCCGAACGACGGGTCCATGCTCGCCTCGTACGAGCCATAGCCGTAGAGGACGAGCGGCGCCGGCTCGCCCGGCGTCACCAGGTCGCTGCGGTAGACCAGGGAGATCGGGATGCGCGTGCCGTCCTCGGCGACGGCCCACTCGCGCCGCTGCTCGAACAGCTCCGGCTCGAACTCGCCGAGCACCGGCTGCTGCTTGCGCAGCGTGAGGCTGCGCGTGCGGACGTCGTAGTCGTAGACGCTCGACGGTGTGACGAAGCTCCCGTAGCCGAGGCGCAGGAACGGCTGCGTCCACTCCGGGTTGCCGCCGACGCCGACGGTGAACAGCTCCTCGTCGAAGTGCAGCTCGTGCAGGGTGTCGTCGCCCGGGGCGCCGTCGTCCGTCTTCTCTGGGATGCACGCGACGGCGACCCTGGTCATCCCGTCGCGGCGGTACTCGACGGCCACGAAGTCGCGGAACGCATCCACGCCCTCGATCCGGACCGCCGGGTTGTGGGGGAGCAGCACGCGCTGCGGGCCCTGCGGGTCGTCGGCGGCGACACTGACCAGCTCGAAGTTGATCGCATCGCGGTTGTGCACGATCAGCAGCCGGTCGCGGCCGCCGGCGACCACGTGCTCGACGTCGTATTCGACGCCCTCCTCGCGCGGCCAGACGACCGTGAAGGTGCCCGTCGGATCCTCGGCCGGCAGCAGCCAGGCCTCGCTCGTGATGCTCGAACCGGCCTCGATGACGAGGAAGCGGCGGCTGCGGGTGAGCCCGACACCGATCCAGTAGCGCTCGTCCGGATCGTGGAACACCCGCACGTCGGCCTCGCCGTCCGGACCCTGGCCGACGCGGTGCCGCCACACGGTGTCGGGGCGCCAGGCGTCGTCCACCGTCGTGTAGAACAGGTGCTCGCCGCTCGGGTCGAACAGGGCGCCGGCCGCTGTCCCGGCGATCTCGTCCGGGTACTCCGCGCCGTCGCCGGCGAGGGAGCGGACGCGGATCGTGTAGCGCTCGTCGCCCTCGGTGTCCACGGCGTAGAGCAGGCGCGTCCCATCGCTGCTCACGTCGAAGCTCCCGAGCGCGTAGAACTCGTGGCCCTCCGCCTCGGCGTTGTCGTCGAGCAGCACCTGCTCGCCGGGAAGGCCGTGCCGCTGGGCGTGCTCGTTGAGCGCGGGCGGCTCCCAGTCGTCGGCGCCGGCGATGGGCGCGCGGCAGTGGATGCCGTACTGCTTCCCCTCCACCGTGCGGGTGTAGTACCACCAGTCGCCCTCGCGCACGGGGACGCTGAGGTCGGTCTCGCGGGTTCGGGACTTGATCTCGTCGAAGATCTGCTCGCGGAGCACGGCGAGGTGCTCGGTGCGGGCGTTCGTGTACGCGTTCTCCTCGGTCAGGTGCGCGACGACCGCCGGGTCCTCCTTGTCGCGCAGCCACTCGTAGTCGTCGATGACGGTGTCACCGTGGTGGCTGCGTTCGGTCGGCTTCTTCGGGGCGACGGGCGGGGTGAGCATGTGCTCCAGGCTATCGGGCCGAGTCGGGACCGAGCATCGTGGCGAGAGCGAGGAGAGAGGTGCGCACCCGCTCCAGGTCGACCGGCGCGGCGAGAGCACGGCGTGCGTCGCCTACAGCCGCGCGCAGCTGCGGTGGCGTCGGGCCGGCGGCGATCCGGGCGCGCACGATGGCGGGGAGGGCGGCGGCCGCTGTGATGCAGTCGATCGGCTGTGCGCGGTGTCCGCCGAGCATCCGCCGTGCGCGGTGTGCCGGCGCCAGCTCCTCGACGCGATCGACCGCAGCGTGGAAGGCGTCGAGGCGCGCGGCTCGCTCGGCCGGTTCGGCCGGCGAGAACACGGCGCCGAGCGTGATCAGCATGTCCGAGAGCCGCTTGCGCAGCACATCCGTCGATCTCACGGGCAGCACCAGCCAGGCCGCCGCGACCCCGAGCACACCGCCCACGACGATAGCCGCGACCCGCTCGATCAGCATCCCCGCCTCCCCGGCGAACGGAGCGGTGCCGAACAGTTCCTGAAGCAGCGACACGACAAGCGTGACCGCGAACGACCAATAGGCGTAGCTGACGGCGCGGAGCCAGCCGCCGACGAAAAGGGCGGCGAAGATCACGGCCACGGCGGGGAGGCCTGAGATCCGGGGCACGGCCAGTGCGAGCAGCACCGCTGCGAGCGAGCCCGCCACGGCCCCGACGACGCGCAGCGCGCTTCTGTGGAGGACGTCGCCCCGGCCGCGGTTGCCGGCGTTCACGATGAACGCCGTCAGCACCACCCACATCGCGTGCTCGGGGAACAGCCCCCAGCCGACGACGAACGCCGCGGCGAGGGCGACGGCCATCTGCACGGCCATGCGTGTGCTCGCGGGGAGTCGGCGTGGAGCGCGGGAAGTGGCCGGGGCGGGAGCGGCAGCGGGGGAGGGTGTCGCGCGGGACGGCGGGGACGTTCCGGGCTCGGCGGTGGATCCTCGCAGCCGCGCCAGCGCTAGCACCTCCCGCGCCAGCGCCACCCACAGCACCGCGACCACCCCCGCGATGAGCGCCAACATCCCTCCGAGCCACCACGGCATCCCCGATACGGGCACGACCAGCATCGCAGTCAGCGGCAGCGCCGCCAGCGCACCGAGGTGCGCGATGCGTTGGCCGAAGCGGCGCATCCAGATCGGCACGCTCATCCCGCCGATGAACACGAGCGCGCCGACGATCGGCACGGTCACGAGGAGCCAGCCGACCACCGCTGCGGCCACACTGGTGAGCGGCAGCACCAACGCCGCCCGAGCGAACTCCGCGCGGCCAGCGAAGTCACGGCGGCCGACGCTGAGGGCCACCACAGTGGCCAGCACCGCGGGGGATCCTCCCGCGCCGAACGCCTGCGCGACGTACCAGGTGGTTGCGCATGCTCCAGCGGCCGCCGCCGTCATCACAAGGGCGACGATCGGGCTGCCGAGGTGCTTCACGCACCCATCCTGGCACCGGATGGGAGGGGGCCGTTCCGGGTGCGTGAACGGCGAGCGGAGATCGTCAGCCGACCGCGGCCATCCACTGTTCGGTCTGCTCGCGTGCCGTCCGGGCGAGCGCGGTGCCGTGGCCGACGAAACCGTGCGGGGCGACGGGATACACCCGGAGTTCGAGCTCGACGCCGGCGACGGCCAGCCGGCCGGCCATCGCAAGGTTGTCCTCGAGCACCACGTCGTTCTCGCCGATGACGATGAGGATGGGCGGCAGGCCGTGCAGGTCCGCGAACAGCGGGGACACGTCGGGCGCCGACCGGTCCGTCGCCGGGCCCAGGTACGCCTCCAGGAAGTACTCGTCGGCGATCCTGCTGCCCCACGGCGTCCGCGCGCTGAGGTCCCAGGTGCCGGCCTCGAGCACGCCGCCGCGGTACGCGCGGACGCCGCGGTCGCGCAGCCGAAGCAGCGTCGTCATGGCGAGCGTCGCGCCGGACGAGTGGCCGCCGACCGAGAGGCGCGACGTCCCGAACCGCTCGGCGGCGTGCTCCGCCAGCCAGAGCGCCGCCGTCTCGCAGTCGTCGGGAGCCGCCGGCCAGGGATGCTCGGGTGCCAGCCGGTAGTCGACGCTCACGACGGCGAAGCCCAGCCGGTCGGCGAGGTCGCGATTGCGCACATCGTTGCGCGCCGCCGAGTCCATGTAGAAGCCGCCGCCGTGGATGTCGAGGTGGACCCCGCGCGCGCGTCCGCCCGCCGGGGTGAAGATCCGCACCGGGACGCTCCTGCCGCCCGCCGCGACGACCTCGACGGCCGGTGGCGGATCGGACGGCGTCGTCGCGGCGCGCAGCGCACGCACGTCACGCAGTTCCGCCTCGCTCGCCGGGCCGCGGCCGGATGGACGCTTCGCGTAGAACGCGCGCGCCTCCCGCACCGTCTCCTCGTCGACCTCCACCAGCAGCTGCTCCCGCGTGAAGCGCACGTCGTCCCCCTCCGATCCGTCCCCGGCTCGGACAGGCTACAGAACGCCGCCGACGGCGCGGCCGCTACCGCGCCGCGCCGAACGCCAGCAGTCCGGCGCCGGTGCGCCCGGCGTCACCGCCGAGCCCGCTGCGCACGATCTGCGGGCGCTCGCGCCAGGCGAGGCCGGCCGACACCGCCTTCTCGAGCGGGGGGAACAGTGCGTCGCCGGCGTGAGAGACGCCGCCGCCGAGCACGATCACGCGCGGGTCGAGCAGAAGCGTGAGGATGGTCAGGCCCTGGGCCAGCACCTCCACCGCCTCGCCCCAGACGCGGTCGGCGAGCGGGTCGCTGCCGAGCCGCTCGACGATGCGCCGCGTGCTGAGCGCGTCGCCGCCCGCCGCACGGTAGCGGCGCGCGACGCCCGCTCCCGACATGTATACCTCGAGGCAGCCACGCTGACCGCACGTGCACGGCTCGCCGCCGGGGACCACCGGGATGTGGCCGAACTCGCCGGCGGCGCCGGTCGCCCCGGTGATGGTGCCGCCCGCGGTGACGAGCGCGGCGGCGACACCCGTGCCGATCGGCACGAGCACGAAGTCGTCGGAGCCGCGTGCGGCGCCGAGCGTGCGCTCCGCGAGTCCGGCCGCACGGACGTCGTGGCCGACCGCGACCGGCAGCCGCAGCTCCCTGCGCAGGATGTCGAGCAGCGGCACGTCCCGCCAGTCGAGGTTGGACGCGTAGTGCACGATGCCGTTCTGCTCGTCGAGCATGCCCGGGGTCGCGACACCCGCGCCGACCACGTCGCCGTCGGCGTGCTCGCGCAGCTCCCGCAGCAGCTCGATGAGCGCGCCGAGGATGTCGGCCGACGGGGTGGGACGGGTGAGCTCGGTGCGAACGGCGCCGCCTTGCGCGACCACCGCCCCCTTCATCGCGGTGCCGCCGAGGTCGACGGCGAGCACCAGCGGTGCGTCGGCGCTCACGCGGCGGCCTCCCGCACGGCGCCGACGACGGCCTCGACCATGGAGGACGAGGTCGTCTCCCGCGTCCCGGGATCGTACGCACTCGTGCGCGCCGCGGCGCTCGGCACCGTCTGCGCGGCGCGGAGGTGCACCTCGGTCACCCCGGTCCGGCGCACCAGCTCTGCGACGTTCGCCGGGCGGACGCCGCCGCCGGCGAGCACCGCGATCCGGCCGTCGGACTGTGCCACCAGCCGGACGAGCGCGTCCTCTCCGTCGATCACGTTCGGAGCGCCGCCCGAGGTGAGCACCCGCGCGACGCCGAGACCGATGAGGGTCTCCAGGGCGGCCGCCAGGTCCGGGGTCTGATCGAACGCCTTGTGGAAGGTGACCGGCGCATCCCCGCACGCGTCGACGAGCGCGCGCGTCGCGTCCAGGTCCACCGTGCCGTCCGGGTTCAGGGCGCCGACCACGAAGGCGAGCGGCACACCGGAGGGATTCGGCAGGCCGCGGATGGCGCGGATGTCCCCGACCATCGCATCCAGCTCGTCCGCGTCGAACACGAAGTCGCCGCCGCGCTGACGCACCAGCACGTTGACGCCCATCGTCGTCACGGCGCCCAGAGCAGCGGCGACGGTCCCGATGGAGGGGGTGATGCCGCCCTCGGAGAGCGCGGCACAGAGCTCGATGCGGTCGGCGCCCGCGGCTTCGGCCGTGCGCACGCCCGCGAGGTCCTCCAGGCAGATCTCGACGGCGATGCGCCCCGTCACGCGAGGCGCTCCAGCGCGTCCGCCAGGTCGGCGCCGACCTCGATGCGGCCCACCGGCACTCCGCCGCCCAGCACGGGCAGCTCGACGAGGGCGGCGGCTCCGCCGATGTCGGTGCCGAGCGCCTCCAGCACGCGGAGCGCGAGCAGCGTCGTCGCCCGGGGGCTCCCGTCGATGATCTTCATCGCGACGGCCGTGCCGTCCGCGGCCGCGACGCCGATGACGCCCTCGGCCCCGCCTTTGGCGAGCGCGCCCGGCACCGTCTCCATGAGCGTCGAGTTCTGGTGGCCGCTGCCGCCGACGTAGAAGGGATGCGCTCGCATCGCGTCGGCGACGGCGCGCTCCGGCGTGCCCTCTGCCGCGGTGACGAGCCGGCCGAACGCGCGGGCGACGCCGCGCACGGTGGTGCCGAAGAGCGGGGCGCCGCAGCCGTCGATGGCGTCGTGGCCGACGGGGACACCGGTGACCGCGGCCATCGTCTCGCGCACATGCTGCTGGAGGGGATGCGCGGGGTCGAGGTAGCCCTCGGTCGGCCAGCCGTTCGCGGCGGCGGCGAGGAGCATGGCGGCGTGCTTGCCCGAGCAGTTCATCCGGACCCGGGCGCGCGGCTCGCCGGCGCGGATCATCCGCTCGAAGGTGCCCTCGTCCTCCGGCCGGTCGACCGGGCAGCCGAGGGCGTCGTCGTCGACGCCTGCGCGGGCGAGCAGCTCGCGCACGATGCGCACGTGCTCGTCCTCGCCGGTGTGGCTGCCCGCCGCGATGGCGAGCTCGGGCCCGGCCAACTCGGCGCCGGCGGTGAGGCAGGCCAGCGCCTGCAGCGGCTTCACGGTGCTGCGGGGCAGCACCACCGCGTCCGGATCGCCGAGCTCCAGGAGGGCGCTGCCGTCCGGGGCGAGGGCGATGAGGCTGCCGAAGTGGCGGCTCTCGATCAGCCCGGAGCGGCGGACGGCGGCGAGCTCGGCGAGGGGACGGACGGCGGTGGTGCTAGACATGGGACTCTTCCTGGTGCGGGGTCGCCGGCAGCGCGGGGAGCACCGGCTGCGCGGAGGGGCGGCGTCGCGGCCCGCGCTGGAGACGCGAGGCGAGCGCCGAGAGGCTGCCGTTGACGACGAGGTAGATGACGGTCACGGCGACGTAGGTGGGGATGAGCAGGTGCAGATAGGACGCGAGCACCTGGCCGCGGTACAGCAGCTCGGTGAAGGCGACGATGTAGCCGAGCGACGTGTCCTTCAGGAGGCTGACCAGCTGCGTGACGAGCGACGGCGTCACGTTGCGGAAGGCCTGCGGAAGCACAACGTGGCGCATCGCCTGGACCGGACGCATCCCGAGGCTGAGCGCGGCCTCGCGCTGGCCGCGCGGCAGGCTGAGGATGCCGGCCCGGACGATCTCGGCGAAGACGGCGGAGTTCGCGATCGTCAGGGGGACGACGAGCTTCCAGAGCGTCGGCAGGTTGATCCCGAGCTGGGGGAGCCCGAAGAGCATCAGGTAGATCATCAGCAGCACCGGGATGGTGCGCGCGATCTCGATGTAGAGCCCGGACAGCCAGCGCAGTGCGCGGACGTTGCTGATGCGGCCGAGCGCGAGCACCACGCCGAGCAGGCCACCGAGCACGGCGACGATCGCCGCCGCCTCCAGCGTTCCCAGCAGGCCGACGAGCAGGTACTGCCAGATCGGCCACTCGGTGAACGGCGCCCATCGGGCCGCGTCGAGCTGGCCGTGAGAACCGAACTGCCAGAGGCCGTAGCCGACGATCGCGACGATGGCGACGATGCTGACGATCGAACCCAGCAGGATGCGGCGCCGGCCGACCGGGCCGGGCTCGTCGTACATGAACGCGGCGGCATACACACGACGGGGGCGCTTCCGGCGCACGGGGGCGGGCCGGTCGGGGATGAGCTGTGCGGTCATCGGGCGATCGCCACCTTCCGCTCGACCCAGCCGGCGGCCAGGCCGATCGCCAGCGCGATGGCCATGTAGATCAGGCCCGCGCTCGAGAAGATCAGGATGGGCTGGGCGGCGACGAGGTTGATCTTGTTGACCTCCGCGGTGAGTTCGACGACACCGACCGCCGCGGCGAGGGCGGTGTTCATCGCGAGCGCGATCATCACGTTGCCGATGGGCTGGACGACCGCACGGAGCGCCTGCGGCACGACGACGTACCGGAGGGACTGGCCGAGGGTGAAGCCGAGCGCGCGGGATGCCTCAACCTGCCCGACAGGGATGGTGTTGACGCCGGAGCGGACAGCCTCTGCGACGTAGGCCGCCTCGTACACGGTGAGCACGATGATCGCGGTGGGCGTGAGCGGCAGCAGCAGCCCGGCGTCCGGCAGCGCGAACACCGCGAGCAGCAGCAGCGCCAGCAGCGGGACGTTGATGAAGAACTGCACGTACAGGAAGGCCGCGGCGCGCAGCACCGGGATCGGGCTGACGCGCGCGATCGTGACCAGCACGCCGAGCACGATCGAGCCGATGCCGGCCACGACGGCCATCAGCAGCGTCGTGCCGAGGGCCTGCAACAGCGGCCCGAGGTTGTCGATCAGGGGGTTCATCGCTCGCTCACTCGTGAGGAAGAAGGAGGGGAGGGCGGGGCCGCGCGAGCGACCCCGCCCCGGAGTGGGTCAGGAACCCGGGACCGAGCCGATCTCCGGCGGGGTCGGGATGGCGGAGTCGGTCACGGTGCCGAGCGTGGTCTTCCACGCCTTGCCCCACTGGCCGTCCTTCTGGATGGTCTTCAGCCAGTCGTTGACGAACGACTTGAAGTCGTCGTCGCCGTGCTTCAGGCCGATGCCGTAGGGCTCCTTGGTGAACGGCTGGCCGACCACCTTGATCTGCTTCTCGCTGGCGGCGTCGCTGGCGAGGAGGGTGTAGTCCTGCACGTACGCGTCGCCGCGGCCCTGGATGAGCGCCTGGACGGCGGCCGGGTCGGTGCCGAACGCGGTGAGCTTCGCCGTCGGCGCGATCTTCGGCACCTCGGTGACGGCCGGCGTGTTGGCACCGACGATCACGTTCTTGCCGTCGAGGTCCTTCTCGCTCTTGATGTCCTTGTTGTCGCTCTTGACGGCGACGGCGAGGCCGGACTCGAAGTACGGGCCGGCGAACGCGACCTGCTTGGCGCGCTCCTCGGTGATCGTGTACGTGTTGAAGACCACGTCGACGGTGCCGTTCTGGAGCATCGCCTCGCGCGTCTCGGACGCCGGCGGGACGATCTCGACGTTCGGCTTGCCCAGGATGTAGATCGCGAGCAGCTTGGCGAGGTCGGCGTCGAAGCCGCTGACCGTGTTCGGGTCGGTCGGGTCCTGCTGCGAGAGCAGCGGGGCGTCGAGCGCCTCGGCGACGATCAGCTTGCCGCGCTTCTTGATCTTCTCCATGGTCGAGCCGGAGAGGATGAGGTCGGCCTTGGCGACGGGGGCGTCGGCGAACACGCTGTCGCTGGATGCGGTGGAGCTGGCGTCATTGCCGGGCAGTGCCGTGGTGCCGGAGGAGCAGGCGGTGACGGCGAGCGCCACGGCCGCGAACAGGGCGCCGGTGAAGGCGGCCCTCCTGCGGGTCGTGCTGCGGGTCATGGTGTTCCCTTTCTGATTCGGACGGGGTTCGGTGCTGTGTGGAACGGTGGAGCGACGGCCTTCGTCAGTGCGAGAGCACCGAGGCCAGGAACGACCGCGCCCGCTCGGTGCGGGGCGAGTCGAAGAATTCGGCGGGCGTCGCCTGCTCGACGATCTGTCCGCGGTCCATGAAGACCACCCGGTCGGCGGCGCGGCGGGCGAAGCCCATCTCGTGGGTGACCACGATCATGGTCATGCCGTCGCGCGCGAGCGACGTCATCACGTCGAGCACCTCGCCGACCATCTCCGGGTCGAGCGCGCTGGTCGGCTCGTCGAAGAGCATCACCTTGGGCTGCATCGCGAGTGCGCGCGCGATCGCGGCGCGCTGCTGCTGACCGCCGGAGAGCTGAGCGGGGTGGCTCCCCGCCTTGTCGGCGATGCCCACCCGGTCGAGCAGCTCCATGGCCTGGCGCTCGGCCTCGGCCTTCTTCAGCTTGCGCACCTTGACCGGGGCGAGGGCCACGTTGTCCAGGACGGTGCGGTGGGCGAAGAGGTTGAACGACTGGAAGACCATCCCGACCTCGGCCCGCAGCCGGGCGAGCGAGGCGCCCTCCTGGGGCAGCAGTTCGCCGTCGACGCGGATCTCGCCGCCGTCGATCGTCTCAAGCCGGTTGATCGAGCGGCACAGCGTCGACTTGCCGGAGCCGGACGGGCCGACCACGACGACGACCTCGCGGGGCGCGACGTCAAGGTCGATCGACTTCAGGACGTGCAGCTCGCCGAAGTGCTTGTCGACGGCGCGCAGGCTGACCATGGGCCGTGCGTTCGGTGCTTCCATCGGGTTCCTCGCATCATCGTCGGTCAGGATGCGATGAGCGTACTAAGTAAGTCCTGTTCGTGCAATTTCGAATTTGCTTAGTTCGATATCGAAGAAAGTCGTTACAGTATCCTCATCGAAGACGAGCGCGCCGCGAGCGCGTCACACGAGGGGATGCGCCGAAGATGAGCAGCACGCACACCGTGGCGCCGGGCAACGCCCAGGCCACGCCCGGCGGCATCCTCCACCTCGTCCGCTCGGGCCGCGCGAGCTCCCGCGCCGACATCGCCCGGCACACCGGACTCTCGCCCTCGACCGTCACCCAGCGCGTCGACGCCCTGCTCGGCGCCGGTTTCCTGCGCGAGGCGGGGGAGGGCGTCTCGCACGGCGGCCGGCGTCCCCGGGCGCTGGAGGTGGACCCGAGTTCCGGCGTCGTCGTCGCCACCGATCTCGGCTCGCACCACGCCACCTTCGGCCTGTTCGACCTCTCCGGCCGCCTCCTCGCCTCCCGCACCGAGGAGACCGACATCGGCTCCGGTCCGGACGCGGTCCTGCGCTGGATCGCGGCGACGGCCGAGGAGCTGCGCGCGGCGAACGCGGCGCCCGGCCAGGAGCTGCGCGGCTTCGGCATCGGCCTGCCCGGACCCGTCGACTCGACGAACGGCCGCATGGTGTCGCCGTCGCGGATGCCCGGCTGGAACGGCGTGGACGTCGCCGCCGAGCTCCGCGCGATCACCGGCTTGACCGTCGCGGCCGACAACGACGCCAACCTGATGGCGCTCGGCGAGCACGACGCTCTCGGCGACCGCGGCGGCGACGCCGACGGCGGCCAGCTGGTCTTCGTCAAGGCCGGCTCGAGCATCGGCTGCGGCGTCATCGCGTTCGGCGGCGTGTACCGCGGCCATCACGGCATGGCCGGCGACATCAGCCACGTGACGGTTCCCGGCGCTCCCGACGTGCTGTGCTCGTGCGGCCGCGTCGGCTGCCTGGACGCGGTGGCCGGTGGCGCCGCGATCGTCCAGGCGCTGCGGCGGGACGGCGTGGAGGTCGCCGACACCAGGGACGTTCTCGCCCTCGCGAGGGACGCCCATCCACTCGCCACCCAGATGCTGCGGGAGGCGGGGCTGCGCACCGGTGGCGTCCTTGCGACCATCATGAACTTCTTCAACCCGCAGCGGCTCGTCCTCGGCGGCATCCTCGGCGAGGCGGAGGCGTTCGTGGCCGGCGTCCGCTCCGCCATCTACTCCGATTGCCTGCCGATGATCACCGATCAGCTGGACATCGCCGTCAGCGTGGCGAAGCAGGACGCGGGCATCCGCGGCGCGGCCCGCCTCGTCCTCGACGCCCTCTTCGACCCCGCCCGGGTCGACAGCGCGGTGCGGTGAGCACGCCGAGCACCGCGCGGTCGCACGCGGTCGCCGTCGTCGGCGCGGGCAGGATGGGCGCGGCGCACGCGGCGGCGTGGGCCGCGTGCGACGTCCCGGTGCGCTGGGTCGTCTCGCCGCGTCGCCGGCCCGAGCTCGCGGCCGCGCCCGACGCGGCCTGGGCGACGACGCTCGACGAGGCGCTCGCCGATCCCGCCGTCACCATCGTCTCCGTCTGCACCCCGACCCCGACCCACGCCGACCTCGCCACGGACGCGCTCGCCGCCGGGCGGAACGTGCTGCTCGAGAAGCCGATCGCGCTCACGCTGGAGGATGCGGAACGCGTCGCCTCCGCCGCGGCCTCCGCCACCGGGATCCTGATGGTCGCCCATGTCGTCCGGTTCACGCCGGGCTACGCGGCGCTCGCCGACCGGGTCGCCGCTGGCTCCGTCGGGCGGCCGCGTGCTGTGCGCGCCGCGCGCCTCTCCGCGGCGCCGGCCGGGTCGGCGTGGCTCGCCGACGAGGAGCGCTCGGGCGGCATGGTGGTCGACTTCGCCATCCACGACGTCGACCAGGCGAACCTGCTCCTCGGCACGCCTGTGGCCGTCACCGCGACGGCAGCGCCCGGAGCCGGTGGCGGCTTCGGCGCGCCCGCCGCCATCACCGTCGAGTACGGGGGCGGCGGCGTCGCCCAGCTGTTCGCCGTCTCCGATCTGCCGGACGGCACCCGCTTCCGTACATCGCTGGAGGTGGTGGGCGAGTCCGGCGTGGATGCGATGGCCGACCTGCCCGGCGATCCGTTCGAGGCCCAGGCCCGCTATCTCCTCGCGTGCATCGCAGACGGGACGCCGCCGCTGCGCGCGCCCGTCGGCTCCGCCGTCGAGGCCCTGCGCGTGTGCCTCGCCGCGGCCGAGTCCCTCCGCACCGGCCGCCGCATCCCCCTCGCGGGTATGGTTGGCCCGTGAGTGAGAATTGGTGGCAATCCGCGGTCGTCTATCAGGTGTACCCGCGCAGTTTCGCGGACAGCGACGGTGACGGCATCGGCGACCTGCGCGGCATCATCGGGCACCTCGACTATCTGGCCGAGCTCGGTGTCGACGTCGTCTGGCTGTCTCCCATCTACGCGTCCCCGCACGACGACAACGGCTACGACATCAGCGACTACCAGCGCATCGACCCGCTGTTCGGCACGCTCGACGACTTCGACGAGCTGCTGGCCGGGATGCACGAGCGCGGCATCAAGCTCGTCATGGATCTGGTGGTCAACCACACCTCCGACGAGCACCCCTGGTTCGTCGAGTCGGCGTCCTCGCTCGACAACCCCAAGCGCGACTGGTACTGGTGGCGTCCCCCGCGCGACGGCCGCGAGCCCGGCGAGCACGGCGCCGAGCCGAACAACTGGGGATCCTTCTTCTCCGGCCCGGCCTGGCAGCTGGACCCCCAGACCGGCGAGTACTACCTGCACCTGTTCTCGCGCAAGCAGCCCGACCTCAGCTGGGAGAACCCGGAGGTCCGCGACGCGGTCTACGAGATGATGAACTGGTGGCTGGACCGCGGCGTCGACGGCTTCCGGATGGACGTCATCAACTTCATCTCCAAGGTGCCGGGGCTTCCCGACGGCGAGGTGCCGGAGGGCGGCCTGTACGGCCAGGGCTACCCGTTCTTCGGCCAGGGTCCGCGCATCCACGAGTTCCTGCACGAGATGCACGAGCGCGTCTTCGCCGACCGCGAGGACCGCTACCTCACCGTCGGCGAGATGCCCGGTGTCTCGGTCGACCAGGCACGACTCTTCACCGACCCCGCCAGCGCCGAGCTCGACATGGTCTTCCAGTTCGAGCACGTCGACCTCGACCACGGCCCCGGCGGCAAGTGGGACTACCGCCCGGCGAGCGTCCTTGACCTCAAGCGCAACCTCGCCAAGTGGCAGGAGGGGCTGCTCGAGGCCGGTTGGAACAGCCTCTACTGGAACAACCACGACCAGCCGCGGGTCGTCAGCCGCTTCGGCGACGACGGCGAGCACCGGGTGGCCTCGGCGAAGGCGCTCGGCACTGTCCTCCACCTCATGCGCGGCACACCGTACGTCTACCAGGGCGAGGAGCTGGGGATGACGAACGTGCCGTTCGACTCCATCGACGACTTCCGCGACATCGAGACCCTGAACCACTACGCGGAGGCCGTCGACATCCTCGGCCACGACCCTCAGGAGGTGCTGACAGCGCTGCGCCGGACCAGCAGGGACAACGCGCGCACCCCGATGCAGTGGACGGCGGGGCCCGCGGCCGGTTTCACGACCGGGACACCGTGGATCGAGGCGAACCCCAACCACATCGAGATCAACGCCGGGGCGGAGACGGCCGACCCCGACTCGGTCTTCGCCCACTACCGGCGCCTCATCGCACTGCGGCACGAGTCGGACGCGATCGCGGACGGCGACTTCGCGCTCGTGCTCGCCGATCACCCGCAGCTGTTCGCGTACACGCGCTCGACCGAGGACGAGTCCCTGCTCGTGCTCGCGAACCTGACCGGCGAGGACGCGGTGTTCGACACCGCCGAGCTTCCCGGCTGGGAGGGCGCGGCGGTCCTGCTCGGAGACGTCACCGAGCGCAGCGCCCACGGCACGCTCGGCCCCTGGGAGACGCTCGTCCTGCGCAAGGCCTGAGCACACCCGCATTCACCCCTTGCCCGACCGGGCGCCTCGGGTGTGGGATGGGCGCACATCCGAAAGGTGTGGGCATGGGCAGCTTTGTGGCGAGAGCCGAGGTGGAGGTGAAGGCCCCCCGCCGCGCCGTGTGGCGGCTGCTGACCACCAGCGGTTCGCATCCCGAGATCCTCGCCGGCGCCGAGATCGTCTCGGACTGGCGGCTGGGCTCCCGGATCGTGTGGCGCGGCGAGTGGGAGGGCCGGTCGTTCGAGGACCACGGCCGTGTGGTCGAGCTGGACGACCGGTCGGAGCCGTGGCGCATCGTGCTCACGCACTTCAGCCCGATGACGGGTCAGCCCGACGTGCCGGAGAACTACCACACCCTGCGGTTCGAGCTGGACGAGACCCCGACCGGCACCCTGGTCACCCTGGACCAGGACAACAACCCGACCGCCGAGGCCGCCCAGCACTCGAGCGACAACTGGGATGCGATGCTCCGCGGGGTGCGCACGGTCGCGGAGCGCGAGGCCGGCTACTCCGCGTAGACCTCGCGGAAGAACGCGTTCAGGAACAGGTCGAAGGCCTGCACGGTCGCCGTGCGGTCACCGGAGAGCAGGTAGCCGAAGTGGAGGCCTGCCGCCGTGTCCACCATCCAGTGCGCGAGCACGCCGGCGCGACGCGTCTCGACGCCCTGCTGCTTGATCCAGGCCTTCACCGTGCCGCGCCACTCGGTGAAGGACGTGGTGACGCGCTTGCCGATGTCGGGGTCGACCGGTTCGAGCGCGCCGGCCTCGAACTGGAGCCGCAGCCCGGTGCGGTTCGCGTCCTTGAGCGAGGTGCGGAAGGCCGCCTTGTACCAGTCGGCGAACTGGTCGCGGTCGAACGCGGAGAAGTCGACGCCCTCCTGGGCGGAGGTCTGCTGCCTGACCCCCTCCTCCAGGATCGCGTCGATCATCTCCTGACGCGACCCGAAGTGGTAGACGAAGGAGTAGGTGCTCACGCCAAGCGCGCTGGCGAGGCTACGGAACGTCATCCGCGAGAGCGGCTCGGTGGCGACGTGATCCATGATCCGTGCGAGCAGCTCCGGCTTGCGGTTGGGGTCAGGTGTGCGTCCCATGGCATAACGATAGACGAGATATCACGCGCCATACCTGCGGAAATCGGCAGGAAAGCGGCTGCCGGGGATCAGGGCTTCTTGGGCGGGTTCGGACCCTGGTTCCCGCCGGGACCGCCGCCCTGGTTGCCGCCGTTCCCGCCGCCCTGATTGCCGCCGGGGCCAGGCTGCGTCGGCGCCTTCGTGGTCGGCTGCTTGGGCGGCGGCGGCGTGTACACGTACTTGGATGGCGGAGCCGGGAAGTCGCTGCCGCCGTAGAGGTGGTTCAGCGCCGTCTGGATCTGTCGCACGATGGAGAACTTGACGTTACCGCCGCCGATGCCCTGGAATTCCTGGCTGCGCAGCGGGACCGCGCCCTCCACGTTGCCGACCCAGGTCGCCTGAGCGACCTTGGTGGTGGAGGTGACCAGCCAGTTCTGCAGCGAGTCGTCCGTCGTGCCGGTCTTGCCGAAGATCGGAACGCCGTCGCCCGGGTTCGCGGACGTGGCCGTCCCGCCTCCGCGCAGCACGCCCTGCAGCGCGTAGATCGCCGCCGCGGCGACGCCGGGATCGATCGGCGTCTTGGAGCACACCGACTTCGGGACCGCGTGCGCGGCGCCGTCGCTGCCGACGATCTTGTCGATCGCGATCGGGCTGCACGCGACGCCCTTGTTCGCGATGCCGGCGTACGCGGTGGCCATCGTCAGCGGTGCGATGTAGTTCGTGCCGAGCACGGACGACGGGTTCGCCATGTACGGGTTCGCGGCCTCGTCCGCTCCGTGCACGAGCAGGTCCTGGGCGCGCTGCTTGATGCCGCACAGGTCCAGCTGCGTCGCCATCTTCGCGAAGATCGTGTTGATGGAGGCCGCCGTAGCGTTCATGACCGTCGTCGCGGTCACCGACTCGCCCTCATCGTTGGAGACCGGCCATGGAGCGCCACCGATGTCATTGCACGGATCGCTGGAATGGAAGGAGCTCTGCGGGAAGAGGTGCTGCGTCCCGCTCACCGTCGTGTACAGCGAATGGCCCTCGTTCAGCCACTCGAGCAGGTCGAACGCCTTGTATGACGAGCCGGTCTGGAAGCCCTCCGACCCGCCGTAGTTGTAGTCCGTGTTGTAGTTCACCGCTGTCGTGCCCGCCGCGGGCGCGGCGGTGTTGTCGTACGGGCGGTTCTGCACCATCGTGACGACACGTCCCGTGCCGACCTCCACCGAGGTGTTCGAGGAGCCGAGGTCGAGGTTGGGGCTGGTCGGCGGGATGTAGGCGGAGACGGCCTGCTGTGCGGACTGCTGAAGGTCAAGGTTCAGGGTGGTGTAGATCTTGAGCCCGCCGCGGGTGAGGAAGCTCGCGCGGTCGTCGGTCGTCTTGCCGAAGATCGGGTCCTGCTCGATCACGCGCTCGACGTAGTCGCAGAAGAACGCGGCGTTGTACTTCTGGGCCGTCATGCAGCCGTTCTGCACCGGGCTGATCTTCGGCTCGACCTTGGTCTTGATCGCCGCGTCGTGCTGCTCCTGGGTGATCTTGCCGTTCGCGAGCATCCGGTTCAGCACGTAGTTGCGCCGGTCGAGGGTCTCCTTGTAGCCGTTCGCCGCCCCGTTGGTCTTGTCCGCCGGGCGGTCGATGCGCAGGTTGTCCGGGTTGTTCAGGATGGCGATCAGGGTCGCCGCCTGCTGCAGGTTCACATCCTTGGCGGGGACGCCGAAGTAGTACTCGGCGGCCGACTGCACGCCATAGGTGCGACCGCCGAAGAGGGCGATGTTCAGGTAGCTCTGCAGGATGTCGTTCTTCGAGTACTCCTTCTCGAGCCCGATGGCGTACCGCATCTCCTTGAGCTTGCGCGCCGGGTCCACCTCGGTGGCGTCGTTGTAGCAGCTCTGGTACGCGGTGTACTGCTTCTTCTGCACCGCGGCGGTCGCCGTCGGGTCCGGCTGCTTGCTCTCACACCGCTGCACGAGGATGTTCTTGACGTACTGCTGCGTGATCGACGATCCGCCCTGCACCGACTTGTGCAGCGCGGTGAGCACGGCGCCGCGGATCGTTCCGGTCACGTCGACACCGCCGTGCTCGTAGAAGCGCGGGTCCTCCGTCGCGACGGCGGCGTCCTTGAGGTTCTGCGAGATCGCGTCCCAGCCCACCTCGACGCGGTTCTGCGAGTAGAACGACGCGATCGCCACCGGCTTGCCGTTCGAGGTGGCGTACATCGTGGAGGCCTGTGCGAGCGGCTCCACCTTGATGTACTCCGGCAGCCCGTCGAACACGCTGATCGTCGAGTCGGCGGCGGATCCCGTGAGGGCGACGGCGGGTGTCACCGCCGCGGCGGCGAGCACACCCGCCAGACCACTGAGCGCCACGAACCCCAGCAGCGCGGGGGCCCACTTCCATCTCCTGCGTCGCTCCGGTGTCATGCGCGCCATGATACGCGGCGCGCATGAGGGCGTTCCTGGGACGGCGCGGCGTTGTGGAGAACTTGTTCAGGAAGGGTCACGGAGCTTGTCGCAGAGTGCGGCGAGCGTCTCGAGCTCCGCCTGGTCGAGTCGCGTGCCGACCCGATCGGTGATCGTCTTCATGTGCTCGACGGCCACGCGGCGGAACATGTCGAAGCCGGTGTCGGTGAGCCGGATGACCGTGCCACGGGCGTCCGAGGGCTCGGGGCACTTCGCGACGAGACCGCGCGCGACGAGGCGGTCCACGAGCCGGCTGACGCTCGGCTGGGTGAGCAGCACGTGCTTGTTGAGGTCGCGCAGGCGCAGGGAGCGGTCGGGCTGGCGGGAGAGGTTGAAGAGCACGTCGTACTCGTTGAACGAGATGTCGCGGGTGGGGAACTCGGCGGCGAGCGTTCGCATCACGGCGACCTGCGCGCGGAACAGCGACTCCCAGGCGGAGACGGCGGTCGTCCTGGCACGTCTGGCGGGTCCGGCCGTTGCCGTGTTCGTGCTCATGACGTCTCCCCTTCCGACGCAGGATGCGAATGAATGCATTCGCATCCTCTCATCATCCGGCGACAACGCCATCCGTGCCAGCACGGGCACTCGCGCTTAACAGATTGAGGGCCGGCCGCAGAGGCTAGCGGCCGGCCCTCTCCCTTGCACCAAGAGTGTCCTGCAATCACATTCCGCGGTGGCTGCCACAGCAAACAACCACTGCCCTTGAACTATATAACGAAGAGGTAACGGGGACTAGTTACCAAGTCGTTATTTTTTCTGCCAATTTCCTATGGACCGGTTATCGGGGCGCCGAAGGCTCCGGACGACCGCTCAGAACAGGTCGGGAGAGGGCGCGCTGGCGTGACGGATCGACACGTCCGCGTGGCGGTCGAAGCGGTAGCCGACGCCGCGGACCGTGCGCACGATGTCCTCGTAACGGCCGAGCTTGGCGCGGAGCCGGCGCACGTGCACGTCGATGGTGCGCTCGTTGGGGACCTCGTCCTCATCGGCACCCGCCCACAGCGAGGTGATCAGCTCCGCGCGCTCGATCGTCCGGCCCTCGCGCAGCACGAGGTACTGCAGCAGCTCGAACTCCTTGTAGGTCAGCGCGACCGTCTGGTTGTCCAGCACGAGGCGCTTGCGGGAGATGTCGACGACGACGCCGGAGGCGGCGCGGTCCTCGTCCTCGTCGACGGTTGCGACGTGGCGGTGCTTGGCGATGGCGGCAGGGTCCTGCAGGGCGAGGCGCACGACGTCCACGTCGCGGCCACCTGCGCCGGCCGGGGCGAGTGCGACGGCGGCGTAGGTCTCGGCGGAGGGCGCGAGCTCGGCGGTCAGCTGCTTCAGCGCCTCCACGATGCGGCCGAGGTCCGTGCCGTCAGCGGCGGCCTTGGCCTCGTCGATGCCGACGTAGAGGACGAAGCCGCGGGCCTCGGTGCCCTCCGGGACGGCGCGGATGCGCGGGGCGGAGGGCGCCGGTGCGGCAGGAGCGGGCGCCGCCGCTGCGGTCACGGGAGCGGGGCGGACGGCGATGGCGGGGGCGAAAGTCGAGTCGACAGTGGCGAGAGACATGGGAGGGAAGTCCTTCGTGATGATGATGTGCCGGATCCCGGTACGGCGACGATCCGCGGATGGAGCGGATGTGCGGGGATTCGCGGTGCGTATGGTCGGTCCCGTCAGGAACGGGTACCTGTGCGCGGGGGCGTTCGTGTGGCGCTCCCGGGGAGCTGGGCCCGGCGTCGACGCAGTTGGCGTCGGAGGGCGGTCGCTCGGCGAAGGGTCGTCAGATCAGCGACACATTCGGCAACACATGACCGAGTCGCGGCCGGCCATCATCATGCCGGCATTCCCAAGGGCCTCGAAGGAGGTCAGGGGACGCGAGTTGTCAGTCATGCACTGTAGTAAAACGTCCCATGACTCGCCGTGTCAAATCGTTACGGCGTGTTACGGCGCTGCTAGACGAGTCCGTAGAGCCGGTCGCCGGCGTCGCCGAGGCCGGGGACGATGTAGCCGTTCTCGTTGAGGCGCTCGTCGAGCGCGCCGAGGACGATGGTCACGTCGCGGCCCTCCGTCGCCTTCTCCAGGGCCTCGAGGCCCTCGGGCGCGGCGAGGATGCAGATGGCCGTGACGTCGACGGCGTTGCGCTTGAAGAGGAAGTCGATGGCCGCGCCGAGCGAGCCTCCGGTGGCCAGCATCGGGTCGAGCACGAAGCACTGGCGGTCGGAGAGGTCCATCGGCAGGCGCTCGGCGTAGGTGGTCGGCTCGAGGGTCTCCTCGTTGCGGGCCATGCCGAGGAACCCGACCTCGGCGGTCGGCATCAGGCGCACCATGCCCTCCAGCATCCCGAGACCGGCGCGCAGGATCGGCACGACGAGCGGGCGCGGTTCGCTGAGGGTCACGCCCATGGTGGTGGTGACCGGCGTCTCGATCTGGACGGGCTCGACCCGGACGGCGCGGGTCGCCTCGTAGGCGAGCAGCGTCACCAGCTCCTCGGTCAGCGCCCGGAAGGTCGGCGAGGGCGTCTCCTTGTTGCGGAGCACGGAGAGCTTGTGGGTGATGAGGGGGTGGTCAGCTACGTGCACTCGCATAGGCTCAAGGCTAGCCGAACATCCCGTGAGGAGCCCTGCGTGACCCTGGCCGTCCCCGACGCCTACGAAGCCTGGATGCGCCGCGCCGTCGCGGACGCACGGCTGGCGTTCGGGACAGGCGACGTCCCGGTCGCCGCCCTGGTGCTGGATGAGTCGGGCGAGGTGATCGGGACCGGCAGGAACGAGCGCGAGCTGCACAACGACCCGACGGCCCACGCCGAGGTCCTCGCGCTGCGGGCAGCGGCCGCATCCCGAGACGACTGGCACCTGGAGGGCTGCACGCTCGTGGTGACGCTCGAGCCGTGCGTGATGTGCGCGGGCGCGGTGCTGGCCGCGCGCGTCCCGACCGTCGTCTTCGGGGCGTGGGACGAGAAGGCGGGCGCGGCGGGCTCGGTCTACGACGTGCTGCGCGACCGCAGGCTCAACCATCAGGTCGCGGTCTACCCGGGGGTGCTCGCCGAGGAGTGCGCCGAACTGCTGCTCGACTTCTTCCGCGCCAAACGCTAGCGGTGGAGCGCTAGCGGGGGAGCGACTCCAGCCACTCCGAGAAGGCGGCGCGGGACGCCTCCTGCATCCCGGCGGAGTAGATTTCGCGGTCGCGGCGCAGGGCGTCCGGGTCGATCGCCTGCTCGTCCAGCTCGTTGTATCCGTCGCTCACCCAGGTCTCGTGCATCTCGTCCGTGACCTCGGGATGGAACTGCACTGCCAGCGCGAAGTCCCCGATCGCGAACGCCTCGTTCGAGTAGTCGGACGACGACGCGAGCAACGTCGCACGCTCCGGCAGCTCGAACGTGTCGCCGTGCCACTCGACCACCGGCACGCCGGCGAAGTGCCGAATGGGGGAGTCGGCGCCCGCATCCGTCGGCTCGATCCGCCGGAAGCCGATCTGCGTGGTGTCGCCCTTGTAGACGCGCTCGCCGAGTGCGCCCGCCATCAGCTGCGCTCCGAGACACACGCCGAGGGTCGGGAGTTCCGCATCCAGCCGG
This sequence comes from Leifsonia sp. NPDC080035, assembly GCF_040050925.1. Taxonomy (NCBI): domain Bacteria; kingdom Bacillati; phylum Actinomycetota; class Actinomycetes; order Micrococcales; family Microbacteriaceae; genus Leifsonia; species Leifsonia sp. NPDC080035. The sequence goes on from NZ_CP157390.1 coordinate 2,025,066, forward strand.
GCGCGGAGCAGGTCCTGCTCGGCGGCGAGGAACGGGAACTCGTCCGTCTGGTAGGCGCCCATCTCCCCGCCGAGCACGACGACGAGGTCTGCCTCGCGCGGGTCGATGGCGGCGATGTCCTCCGGCGTGCCGACCTGGACGACGCGGAGCTCGTAGCCGTGCTCCTGAAGGGTGGGGCCGATGTTGCCGAGGTGGATGCTGGGGTCGTGCTGCAGGACGAGAGCGGTGCGGGTCAATCGATGCCCTTCAGGATGATGGTGTCGGTGGCGGGGTGCCGCTCGTTCGGGTCGATCCACACGTCCGGCTCGATGTAGATGACGCGCGCGGCGGGGACGGCGGCGCGGATGCGGCGCTCCACGTTGTCGATCGCGATCGCGACGTCGGCCAGCCGGTGCTCGCCGGCGACCGCCAGCTTCGCGCCGACCATCATCTCGTCCGGGCCCAGGTAGAGCGTCTTCATGTGGATGATGCGCTCGACGTCGTCCCCATCGAGGATCGCGGCCTCGATCGCGGCGAGGTCGGCGTCGGACGCGCCCTCGCCCACCAGTAGGCTCTTGGTCTCGATGCCGAGGACGATCGCGACGAGGATGAGCAGCGTCCCGATCAGCAGCGTGCCGACCGCGTCGAAGACCCCGTTGCCGGTGATGATCGTGAGCCCAACGCCGAACAGCGCGAACACCAGACCGGTGAGCGCGGCGACGTCCTCCAGCAGCACGACGGGGAGCTCGGGCGCCTTTGCGCGGCGGATGAACTGCGGCCACGTCATCCCGAGCTTGTGCGGGCGCGACTCGTGCACGGCGGTGCGCAGCGAGAACGACTCGAGGCCGATCGCGATCGCCAGGACCGCGAGCGGGAGCCACCAGTTCTCGAGCGGGTGCGGGTGGGCGAGCTTCTCGAAGCCCTCGTAGACCGAGAACACGCCGCCGACCGAGAACAGGATGATCGAGACGACGAACGCGTAGACGTAGCGTTCCCGGCCATACCCGAACGGGTGCTCCTTGTCCGCCGCACGCTTCGCTCGCCTCCCGCCCAGCATGAGCAGCAGCTGGTTGCCGGAGTCGGCGAGCGAGTGGACGCCCTCTGCGAGCATCGAGGACGAGCCGGAGAAGGCCCAGGCGATGAACTTGGTCAGCGCGATTCCGAGGTTGGCCGCGAAGGCCGCGACGATCGCCTTGGTGCCACCTGATGCGCTCATGGACCTCATCCTAGGATGGGCGCATGACCGAGACCCAGAATGTCACGCTGCCTGCCGTCGCCATGCTGGGGGCGGGTTCGATGGGCAGGGCGATCCTCTCCGGGCTGACCGCGCCCGGGGTGAGCGTGGCGGGCGGCATCCGGGTGACGAATCGCTCGGAGGCGCGCGCGGCCGAGCTGGCCGGGATCGAGGGTGTCACCGCGTACGCGACGGAGAGCACGCCGGAGGCGAACCGGCTCGCGGTCGACGGCGCCCAGCTGGTGATCGTCGCGGTCAAGCCGGCGATGGTCCCGGACCTGCTTCGCGAGATCGCGCCGTCGCTGACGCCGGGCGCCATCGTGGTGAGCGTGGCCGCCGGTGTCACGGTCGCGACGTTCGAGTCGCTGCTCCCGGAGTCGGTCGCGGTGGTCCGGTCGATGCCGAACACTCCCGCCGTCATCGGCAGGGCCGTGACGGGGATCAGTCCCGGCACGCGCTCGGAGCCGGACGACGTCGCTCTCGTGCGGGCGCTGTTCGAGACCGTCGGCGAGGTGGTCGAGGTGCCGGAGTCCCAGCTCGACGCACTGTCCACCATCTCGGGCTCCGGCCCCGCATACGTGTTCTTCCTGGTGGAGGCGCTCGCCGCCGCCGCGCTCGAGAAGGGCTTCACTCCCGAGCAGGCGCGCGTGCTGGTGAACGGCACGTTCCGCGGCGCGTCCGAGCTGCTGGTCTCCTCCGGAGAGGACCCGGCGGAGCTCCGCCGCAGGGTGACCAGCCCCAAGGGCACCACCGAGCGCGCCATCGAGGTCCTGGCCTCCGCCGACCTCCCCGCCCTCTTCACGCGCGCCACCGACGCTGCCCTCGCCCGCGCCCGCGAACTCGCCGCCGGCTGACCGCCGCGCCCGCCCGCTGAGCACAGGAAAAGTGCTCCCGAATCGCCGATTTCACGACGTTTTCCCTGTGCTCGCGAGCAAACGGCGGAGGCGGATCAGGAGGAATGCGGGGGAGACGAGGTCTGCGGCGGTCGTGTAGATCACGGACCATCCGCGCGCCGTCAGCCGCTCTCGCCTGAGGATGTCGTCCCGGTAGACGCTCCGCTCGGTGCGATGGTGGTCCCCGAGGTACTCGAGGGCGACGGAGCGGTCCGGATACGCGAAGTCCACCATCGCCACCAGTGCGCCATGGTCGTCCACGATTCGATGGTTGAGCGCCGGTTCCGGAAGGTGCGCATCGGCGAGCAGCAGTCTCAGCCGTGTCTCCTGCGGCGAGAGCGAGCCGTAGCGGGTCCGCTCCTTCGCCGCGCGCAGCGACCGGACTCCCCGCATCCGCCCGCGCCGCGCGATCGCCTGGTCGAGTTCCACGAGCGAGGAAGGGGGTGCCGCGCCGGAGTACGGCTCGTCGCCCGTGATGAGCCAATCGGCCGCGATGACCAGCTCCTCGATGCTCAGTGCCGTCGACAGCTGAGCCCAGGTGTCCGCGGGACCGAGCACCGGGAGCCCCCGGAGGTTCACGAGCTGTTGTCCCGTCCACGTGATTTCGTGCGAGCGGACCCCGCGGAGCTGAGGTGCGCGATCGGGCGCGAACACACCGAGCTCAAGATCTGAACCGGGATCGGCGAGACGGCGAGGGAGAGGGATTCCGAGCAGCGCCGCGGCAGTCGCGTGCGCGAAGAACTGTCCGGCAGCCATTCGTGGGCGAAGCGCGCGCGCCCGGGCTTCGATGTCCGTGCCGTCGAATCGTCCGTCGACCCGCACACCGTGGAACGGGCGCGCGAATCGCGTGTGGCGCAGGCGCCCGGTGCTCATTCCTGCTGCGCGCGCGGCGGCGAAAGTGAATGCGTGACCACGTTCATCCGACATCGCGCCATCCTGCCGCAGCCCTCGCGACTTCGCTCGCATTCTCCACAGCCGCTCGCGAGAACAGGAAAAGTGTCGCGAATCCGCCGAAATCGGAGCACTTTTCCTGTGCTCGGCGGCCGGGCTGGCGAGGGAGGCGGGGGAGCGGGCTAGGCGGGGAAGTCGACGGCGGAGCGGGCGGCGACCACGGTGCGGATGTAGGCCGCGACCTCCTGGTGGGCGGGGGCCTCGACGTAGCGCTGGAGGGCGTCGGCGTCGGCGAACTCGCTGATCAGGACGACATCGTAGTTGTCGCCGGGCAGCAACGCGTTGATGCCGACCTCGAGGGCGAGGATCTCCGGGATGGACGCCGGCAGCGCCTCCAGCCCGGCTTTGATGCGGGCGGCCTGCTCGGCGCGCTCCGTCTCGTCCGTCGTGGCGAGCTTCCAGGTGACGACGTGGCGGATAGTCATCGGTCCTCCAGGATGGCGGTGCGCAGGCGGGCCGGGTCGACGCGCCAGTAGGTGTGCATGCGGCCGTCCACGAGGATCACCGGGATGTCGTCGACGTACTGCTCGTGCAGCGCCGGCTCCTCGAGGATGTTGCGCTCCACGACCTCCACGGCCGGAGCGCCGTCGGGGAGCGCCTCGAGCACCCCGCGGACGGCTTCGCGCGCATCGTCGCAGAGATGGCAGCCGGGCTTGCCGATCAGGGTGAGCGTGACGGTGGTTGGCACGTCGTCCAGCCTAACCGAGCGCGTTAAAGCATGAAGCGCCGGACCGTTCGGACCGACGCTCGAGCCGCAGACTCTGGGGTCTACTTCTTGTTGCGACGCTGGTGACGCGTCTTGCGGAGAAGCTTGCGGTGCTTCTTCTTCGCCATACGCTTGCGACGCTTCTTGATAACCGAACCCACGTAGACCTCACAAAAGTTAGGGGGCATGCCGCGGGATGCGCGGCGACACAAGCAGCCAGTCTACCCGACGTCACGCCGTGTCGGCGACGCCGTTCTCAAGCACCTGTGTTACTGCCCACTCCGGAACACGGAAGGAGCGGCCGAAACGGATGGCCGGCAGCTCGCCGGAGTGCACGAGCCGGTAGACCGTCATGCGGGAGACGCGCATCATGTCGGCCACCTCTGCGACCGTCAGGAAGCGCACATCGCGCAACGATCCGGAACCAGCGTCGTGAGCCATCCATGCCCCCTTCTGCCCGCCATCGTACTCGGGTCGGGACGACGGGACGCTAGGGAACTCTAGAGGCCGCGCGGGCGCGTGCGCTAGTCGCGCCGCCACTTCTTCGGCGTCACACGCTCCACACGGCGCCGGGTGTCGGCGAGCACCTTACCGACCGTGCTCGCGAACTCGCGAGTCTCCTCCGCGAGCTGGGCGGTGATCGCGGACGCGTCGATGTCGGATGCGGTGAACGGGATGACCCAGTCCTCCACCGCCTCCAGCGGCGTCGGGTCGAGCCGGTAGTAGCGGTGCTGGCCCTCCTCGCGGACCGCGACCAGGGACGCCTCGCGCAGCACCTTCAGATGCTTCGAAACCGTCGGCTGGCTGAGCTCGAGCCGCGCCACGATCTCCGAGACCGAGATCTCGCCGACCGACTGCGAATCATCCGAGTTGCGGTCGAGCAGCACTTTGAGGATGTCGCGCCGGGTCGGGTCGGCGATCACGTCGAAGATGTCGGCCATTCCACCAGGCTAGTCGTCCGGGTGTCGGAGTACCATGTCCGAAGCTGTCGGTGGGAGGGAACGGACGATGCGCGCGACGCAGGCGGCCCGCAGTGGCACCTCCACGACCGGAGGACGGGTCAGGACGGCGATCAACGGCTTCGCCCAGCGCAGCCCGTCACGGTTCGCCATCCTGGTGTTCACGCTGCTCATCCTCGTGTTCACGCTGCTCTTCTCGCTGCCGATCGCGTCCTCGTCCGGCCGGGTGACGCCGCTCGCCGACTCGCTGTTCACCGCCGTCTCGGTGATCTGCGTCACCGGGCTCTCGACCGTGGACATGGCTACGCACTGGTCGGTGTTCGGGCACATCCTTGTCTACCTCGGCGTGCAGATCGGCGCCGTCGGCGTGCTCACCATGGCGAGCATCCTCGGCCTCGTCATCTCCCGCCGGCTCGGCCTGCGGGCCAAGCTCATCGCCGCGAGCGACAGCAACCCGCTGCGCATCCACGCCGGCCCGGTGGCGGAGGGCCAGGCCGTGCGGCTCGGCGAGGTCGGCAAGCTGCTCGCCACGGTCGCGATCAGCATGGTCGTGATCGAGGGTCTCGTCGCCGCCCTGCTGCTCCCGCGGATGCTCGTTGCGGGGATGAGCTTCGGCTCGTCCCTCTGGGAGAGCGTCTACTACTCCGCGATGGCCTTCACCAACACCGGGTTCGCTCCGAACACCGAGGGGCTCACCCCGTTCGCCGACGACGTCTGGTTCCTCGGCGCGCTGATGATCGGCGTCTTCCTCGGCGCGATCGGCTTCCCGGTCATCCTGGCCATCGCCTCGAACCTGCGGAAGAAGCGCCGGCGCTGGTCGATCCACGTGAAGCTGACGCTGCTGATGTCGGTGATCCTGCTGGTGGCCGGCACGATCCTCTACATCGTGCTCGAGTACGACAACCCGAAGACCTTCGGGCGGCTGGATGCGGGACACACCGTGTTCCAGTCGCTGTTCCTGTCGACGATGGCGCGCTCCGGCGGCTTCTCGACGATCAACATCGACGACCTGCATGGCTCCAGCCTGCTCGTGACCGACATGCTGATGTTCATTGGCGGAGGCTCCGCATCCACCGCGGGCGGCATCAAGGTGACGACGCTCGCCGTCCTGTTCCTCGCCGCCGTCGCAGAGGCGCGCGGCGTGGAGTCGATGGATGCGTTCAAACGCCGCATCCCGATCGATGTGCTGCGGCTGTCGGTCGCCGTCGCGCTGTGGGGCGCGACGATCGTGGCGGTGTCCAGCATCCTCATCCTGCAGATCACGAAGGCGCCGCTGGACCACGTGCTGTTCGACGTGATCTCGGCGTTCGCCACGTGCGGGCTCTCCACCGGCCTCACGGAACGGTTGCCGGACGCCGGCGTCTACGTGCTGGCCGCCACGATGTTCTGCGGCCGCGTTGGTACAGTGACTCTCGCTGCCGCGCTGGCCCAGAGCCAGCGCAAGCAGCTGTACCAGAACCCCGAGGAGAGGCCGCTCGTTGGTTGACCGGATCAAGCACAACGCCCCCGTCCTGGTGATCGGCCTCGGCCGGTTCGGGGCAGCGACAGCCGGCCAGCTGGACCGCCTGAACCGCGAGGTGCTGGCGATCGACACGGACGCCGGGCTCGTGCAGAAGTGGGCCGACCGCGTCACCCACACCGTGCAGGCCGACGCGCGCTCCATCGAGACGCTGCGTCAGATCGGCGCGGAGGACTTCTCCATCGCGGTGGTCGCCGTCGGATCGTCCATCGAGGCGAGCGTGCTCATCACGGCGAACCTGGTGGATCTGCGCATCCCGCAGATCTGGGCGAAGGCGATCTCGCAGTCGCACGGCAAGATCCTGGAGCGCATCGGCGCGAACCACGTGATCTACCCGGAGGCGGAGGCCGGCGAGCGCGTGGCGCACCTGGTCTCGGGCAGGATGCTCGACTTCATCGAGTTCGACGACGACTTCGCGCTCGTGAAGATGTACCCGCCGAAGCCGATCCGCGGGCTGAACCTCACCGAGTCGGGCGTGCGGTCGAAGTACAACATCACGGTCGTCGGCGTGAAGAGCCCCGGCAAGCCCTTCACCTACGCGACGGCGGAGACCGTGGTGTCCAACCACGATCTCATCATCGTCTCCGGCAGCTCCGGCGACATCGAACGCTTCGCGGCGCTCGACGCCTGAGCGTCAGACGACCGGGGACTCCTCGATCTCCGCGTCCGAGCGGCGGTAGTCGGAGAGGAACTGGTCGAGCGTCGGCGCGTAGAGCGCGTGGACGAGCTCGGCCGCCTTCTCGCCGTCGTGCGCCTTCGCCGCCTCGAGGATCTCGCCGAGGCGCCCTGCCAGGTCGTCCGCGCCGAACGGCTTCTCCCAGACCGACACGTAGCGCAGCAGCTGCGGGCCGAGGCTCTCGCTCACGGCGAGCAGGACCCGGTTGCCGCTTCCCCGCTCGAACTCGAGGAAGAAGGCGTTGAACGAGCGTCCGAGCTGGGGCAGGTCGGCCGACTTGGCGGCCTTCCTGAGCTCCTTGAGCGCCTTGTCCATGCGGCCGAGGGCGGCGCTGTCCAGCTGCGGGACGGCCGTGCGCGCCGCCTGCTCGTGCAGCAGGCCGGTGGAGTAGATCGCCTCGTCGATCGCGCGCAGGTCGATGGGCGCCACGCGGGTGTACCGGTTCGGCGCCATCTCCACCAGGCCGATGTCGGCGAGCTTCATCAGGGCTTCGCGGATCGGCGTGCGGGAGACGCCGAGCCACGCGGTGAGCTTGTCGTCGAGGAGCGTCTCGCCCGGCTCCAGGGTGCCGTCGATGATGCCCTCGTAGAGGCGGTTGTAGACGACGTCGCGCAGCAGCCGGCGCTCGACCGGAGCGGAGTCCTTGACGGGAAGCGGCATCAGGCGGTCCTCTCCAGGGCTGCGAACTCGTCGGCGACGGCGACGAGGCCGGTGTTCCAGTAGTCGTCGACCGCGCGCGCGGCCCGCCCGGCGTCGCCGGCGTCCACCGCGTCGACCAGTGCGGCGACGGCGGGTGCCGCCTTCTCGAACGCGGCGGCCGACGGTGCCGCGAGGAGCGCGCGGCGCACCTCCGGCAGGTGCCGCGCCAACAGCCGCGCGAGCGACCTGTTGTCCAGACGGCGGACGAAGACGCCCAGGAGCGCCTCGGTGATGAACGCGTCGTTGGCGCGCGCCGCGCCGTCCTTCGCGCGGGCCACCGCGTCCGCGGCGGACCGCAGGGTCTTCGCGTCCTGCTCCGTCAGCAGCGGCGTCGCGTCGCGCACCGTGCCGTGCAGCAGGGTCGCGACGGTGGCGACGAGCTCGCGGAGCCGCGCGGGGTCGATCGGGGTGACGCGGGTGCGCTTCTGCGGCATGATCTCGACCAGCCCCATCGCCGCGAGCTGGTTCAGGGCCTCGCGGACGGGGGTGCGGGAGACGCCGACCCACTTCTCGATCTCGGCGTCGTACAGCTGCTCACCGGGAGTGAGGTCGCCGTCGACGATGGCGTCGAGGAGGCGCTGGAACACCTCGTCGCGGATGAGCCGTCGCGGGCTGACGGCCTCGGTAACGGGTACAGGCATACATGAATGTTACATCCGGCACCCGGGCGCAGGGCCAGAGCCGCGTCAGAAGCGCTCGCCCAGCGCCTTCGCTTTCAGCGCGTCGAACTCGTTCTGGTTGATCACCCCGGAGTCCAGGAGCCGCTTGGCCTGATCGATGTCAGCGGCCGGATTCGCGGACGGCGTCGGGTGGGTGTAGTAGTCGGTGTCCTCCGGCACGGTCCTCCGGTCGCGCTGGTTGCGCTCGGCCATGCCACGGCCGCGCGCGATCAGGTACACGAGCGCGGTGAGGAAGGGCACGAAGATGAGGAAGATCACCCAGACCGCCTTCCACCACCCGTTCAGCTTCTCGTCGCGGAACAGGTCGACGAGGATCGTGAACAGCACCATCAGATAGGCGACGAAGGCGAACGCCCAGAAGATCAGCCAGATGAAGCTCCAGAAACTGTTCACTGCGGACTCCTTTGCGTCACGGTGCGCTCACGCTAGTGCCGGGCGGCCCATTGTGGCTAGACGTGTGATTCCGTTCGTTTTGGTGAACGGGCGGCGACTCCTGCGGGTTCCCTGCGACGGTGCCGCTCACGTCGCGCGCCGGGCGGTCGTACGATGAGGCGACCTGCGAGCGAGGAGGCGGAGTGGGACGAGAGGGCTATTGGGCGACGGACCCGGACGAGCTGCTGAGGGTCGGCAAGAAGTTCCGGCTCGAGGAGCGACCGACCGATGGGACGCCAGGATTCGACGGCGACAAGGCGGACGGCGAGAAGGCGCTCGCCGAGGGCGCCGGCATCCTGGCCGAGCTGCAGGAACAACTCTTCGCGGTGGGGACGGCCGGCGACACCCGCAGCGTGCTGCTGGTGCTGCAGGCGATGGACACGGCGGGCAAGGGCGGGATCGTCACGCACGTGATCGGCCAGATGAACCCGGACGGCGTGCGCTACAGCGGGTTCAAGAAGCCGACGGAGGAGGAGCTGGCCCATGATTTCCTCTGGCGCGTCTGGCGACAGGTCCCCGCGGCGGGGCAGGTGGGCGTCTTCGACCGCTCGCACTACGAGGACGTGCTGATCGGCCGGGTGCGGCAGCTGGCGCGTCCCGAGGAGATCGAGCGGCGCTACGACGCCATCAACGCGTTCGAGAAGGAGCTCACCGAGGGCGGCACCACGATCGTGAAGGTGATGCTGCATCTCGGCAAGGACGAGCAGAAGGACCGCCTCGCCGACCGGCTGGAGCGCCCGGACAAGCACTGGAAGTACAACCCGGGCGACGTCGACGAACGTCTGCTCTGGGACCAGTACCAGGCCGCGTACCAGCTGGTGTTCGAGCGGACGTCGACGCCGTACGCGCCGTGGTTCGTCGTCCCGGCCGACCGCAAGTGGTACGCGCGGCTCGCAGTGCAGCACCTGCTCATCCACGCGCTGGAGGACCTGGACCTCGAATGGCCCGCCGCCGACTACGACGTGGAGGTCGAGAAGGCGCGGCTGGCCGGGTCCTGACGGCGGGAGGCCGGCGCCGGCGTCAACCGAAGGCCTCGACGATCGGACGGAACTTCATCACCGTCTCCGCGAGCTCCCGCTCGGGATCGGAGTCCGCCACGATGCCGGCGCCAGCAAAGGCGGTGAGGTCGCCGCCCTCCGCGAGCTGGGCGCAGCGCAGGGCGATGGCCCACTCGCCGTCGCCGTCGCCGCCGACCCAGCCGACGGGACCGGCGTACCGGCCCCGGTCGAAGGGCTCCAGCTCGCGGATGAGCGCGACGGCATCCCGTGTCGGCGTGCCGGCGACCGCGGCGGTCGGGTGCAGGGCGTCGGCCAGGTCGAGCGAGCTCGCGCCGTCGCTGAGGGTCCCCGCGATGTCCGTGGCGAGGTGCCAGAGGTTGGGCAGCTTGAGGGTGAACGGCAGGTCGCTCGCGGCAAGGTCGGCGCTGTGCGGGCGCAGTGCATCCAGCACGCTCGCCACGGCGAAGCGGTGCTCGTCCTGGTCCTTGGTGGAGGCGGCGAGAGCGATCGCGGCGTCATTGTCGGAAGCGGCGTCGCGGCCGCGCGAGATGGTGCCGGCGAGCACGCGAGCCGTGACCGTGCCGTGGTGGACGCGGACCAGCGTCTCCGGCGAGGAACCGACAAGGCCGTCGACCGCGAAGGTCCAGCAGTCGGGGTAGCCGAGCGCGAGCTCCACGAGGGCGCGTCGGACGTCCGACTCGGCGGGGAGATGCGCGGTCAGTTCGCGCGCGAGGACGACCTTGGACAGGTCGTGCTCGCGGATCCGCTCGACGGCGGACGCCACGGCCGAGCGGTAGCCGTCCTTGCCGAGCGACCCGGGGAGCAGCGTGAGCCGGTACTCGTCGCCGAAGGCAGTGGGACGCGGCAGTGCGGTCGTCGCAGCATCGAGGTCATCCGTCCGGCGGATGCGCGTGATCCAGCTGCGCCCGGCCCTGCGACCGAGCACGACCTCGGGGACGATCAGCGTGCTGGTGGCCGCGCTGTCGTCGGCGAACGCGAACGTGCCGAAGGCGACCAGGCCCGTGCCGGGTGTGTGCACATCGTCGCTCACGGTGGCGGCGGAGACCGTCTCGCGCCAGGCGGCGGACGCCTCGCGGATCCGATCGGGACCGGAGAACTCCAGCCGCAGCGCCTCGCCGATCCCCGCGATCCCCTCGCCCTTGCGGAGCCAGACCAGGGGCCGGCGGGAGTCGAGGAAGGGGATGAGCTGGCGGACGTCGTCGAGCGGCGTCGTCTCGACCGAGAGAGCCGTCACGCCCGTCGCCCTGCGGGTGGTCGAGGGTGCTGTCACCGGACCAGCCTACGCCCGGGATGCTGGGCGCCCGATGCGCGAGCGCTGGGGGTTCTCCTCGCGTGCGTCGCGCGCGGTCGCGCGAGAATGCGCGGCGAATGCGGGGCGGCCTAAGCTGGTGGGGTGAGTAAGGCCGACCTCAGCAAGCAGCCCGCCCAGGTCGCCGCCATGTTCGACGAGGTGTCGACCCATTACGACCGGACCAACACCGTCCTCTCGATGGGCAACGCGACCCTCTGGCGCGTGGCGACGACGCGAGCCGTCGGGCCGCGCGCCGGCGAGACCATCCTCGACGTCGCGGCGGGGACGGGCACCTCCAGCGCCTCCCTCGCGCGCAACGGCGCGAGCGTGGTGGCGGCGGACTTCTCCGAGGGGATGATCGAGGTGGGCCGCCGCAGGCAGGCCCACAACCCGTTCGTCAGCTTCGTGCAGGCGGACGCGACGGCGCTGCCGTTCGACGACGACGCGTTCGACGCCGTCACCATCTCGTTCGGCCTGCGCAACATCGTCGACCCGCGCGCGGCGCTCGCCGAGTTCCTGCGCGTGCTGAAGCCAGGTGGCCGGGTCGTGATCTGCGAGTTCTCGCGGCCGACGCTGGCCCCGATCCGCGCCGGATACAGCGCCTACCTTCGTTACGGGATGCCGATCCTCGCCAAGGCGGCGAGCTCGAACCCGGCGGCGTACGAGTATCTGATGGAGTCCATCGAGGCGTGGCCGAGCCAGCCGGAGCTTGCAGCCTGGTTGCGCGAGGCCGGGTTCGAGCGGGTGGAGTGGCGCAACCTGACGGCCGGCATCGTTGCACTGCACCGCGCGTGGAAGCCGGAGCGGGTGGCGGTCGCGCCGGTGGCGCCCGCGGCGAAGCCCGCTGCCGCGGCGAAGTCGGCTGCCGCAGCGAAGCCCGCTGCCGCGAAGAAGCCGGCTGCGGCCGTGAAGCCCGCAGCGGCGAAGCCCGCCGCTGCCGCGAAACCTGCCGCTGCCGCGAAGCCCGCTGCCGCGAAGAAGCCCGCCGCTGCCGCGAAGCCTGCCGCCGCCAAGAAGCCTGCGAAGCCCGCCGCGCCGAAGGCGACGCCTGCGAAGCCCGCCGCGCCGAAGAAACCGGCCGCGCCGAAGCAGCCCGCAGGGCCCGCGAAACCGTCCGCGTCCCAGCCGTCCGCCGTCCCACCCGAGGGGGAGTAGTGCCACGCAGCGTTCCGGCTGTCCGACGTCCCGCGTCGCTGACCAGCCAGCTCGGCCTCACCGAGCGGATCTTCGCCAGCGGCGAGGACCGCAAGGTCGCCTCCGCCGTCGATGACGGTCTCGCGCTCGTCGAGGAGGCCCTGCACCAGCAGATGCGCTTCGCCGACAACCTCGCCGACGTCACCACCCGGTACCTCCTCGAGGCCGGCGGCAAGCGGGTGCGCCCGCTGCTCACGCTGCTGACCGCCCAGCTCGGCCGGGGCAACACCCCCGAGGTGCTGCAGGCGGCCCAGGCGGTCGAGATCACGCACCTCGCGTCGCTGTACCACGACGACGTGATGGACGACTCGCAGATGCGCCGCGGTGTCCCCACCGCCCAGTTCGTGTGGGGCAACTCGGTGGCCGTCCTCACCGGCGACCTGCTGTTCGCGCGGGCGAGCAAGCTGGTCTCCGCGCTCGGCGAGCGGGCCATCCAGCTGCAGGCGGACACGTTCGAGCGGCTCTGCCTCGGCCAGCTGCACGAGACCATCGGCCCGCAGGACGGCGAGGACCCGGTCGAGCACTACCTCCGCGTGCTGGAGGACAAGACCGGTTCGCTGATCGCCGTCGCCGCGCAGATGGGCGTCGTCTTCTCCGGAGCGGACAGCGCGTACGAGGAGCCGGTCGTCACCTTCGGCGAGAAGATCGGCGTCGCCTTCCAGCTCATCGACGACGTGATCGACCTGTCCTCGCAGGGCGTCGCCGAGACCGGGAAGCAGCCGGGCAACGACCTGCGCGCCGGTGTCGCGACCCTCCCCGTGCTGCGGCTGCGCGAGCGCGCAGCGACCGACGCCTCGGCGGCGGAACTGCTGGAACGCCTGGAGCGCGACGTGATGGGGTCCGCCGAGGACGGCGAGATCACCCCGGAGTCGACCGCGGCCATCGCGGCGCTGCGCGAGCACGAGGTCACCCAGCAGACGCTGGAGGAGGCCCACCGCTGGGCCCGCGAGGCCGTGGAGGCGCTCGCGCCGCTGCCAGACGGCCCGGTGAAGAAGGCACTGGTGCGGTTCGCCGACACCATCGTCGAACGTTCGAGCTGAGCGAAGGAATCAACGCATGACCAAACTCCGACTGGCCATCGTCGGGGCGGGACCCGCCGGGATCTACGCCGCCGACATCCTGCTGAAGGCGGAGCGCGGGTTCGACGTCTCGATCGACCTGTTCGAGCAGCTGCCGGCGCCGTACGGCCTGGTCCGCTACGGCGTCGCGCCGGACCACCCCCGCATCAAGGGCATCATCACCGCGCTGCGCGAGGTGCTCGACCGCGGCGACATCCGCATCTTCGGCAACGTCACGTACGGCACAGACATCACGCTGGACGACCTGAAGCGGCACTACAACGCGGTCATCTTCGCGACCGGAGCCGTGCACGACGCCGACCTCGACATCCCCGGCATCGACCTCGGCGGCTCCTACGGCGCCGCCGACTTCGTCAGCTGGTTCGACGGCCACCCGGACGTGCCGCGCACCTGGCCGCTGGAGGCACAGTCGGTCGCCGTCATCGGCAACGGCAATGTCGCGCTCGACGTCTCCCGCATCCTCGCCAAGCACGCCGACGATCTGCTGCCCACCGAGATCCCGGACAACGTCTACGAGATCCTCAAGAGCTCGCCGGTCACCGACGTGCACGTGTTCGGACGCAGGGGACCGGCGCAGGTGAAGTTCACCCCGCTCGAGCTCCGCGAGCTCGGCGAGCTGCGGGACGTTGACATGATCCTCTACGACGAGGACTTCGACTACGACGAGCAGTCGAAGGACGCGATCGCCAGCAACAAGCAGGTCATGGTGATCGACCGCGTGCTGCAGCAGTGGCGGAAGCGCGAGGTCGGGCAGGCGTCGCGCCGGCTGCACCTGCACTTCTACGCCAAGCCGCTCGAGGTCGTCGGGGATGAGGATGGCAACGTCCGGGCCTTCCGCTACGAGCGCACCGCGCCGGACGGCGAGGGCGGCGTGCGCGGAACCGGCGAGATCCGCGAGGTGGAGATCCAGGCGCTGTACCGCGCCGTCGGCTACTTCGGGTCGCCGCTGCCGGGCATCCCCTTCGACAAGAAGCACGGCGTCATCCCCAACCACGAGGGCCAGGTGCTGCGCAAGGAGGACAACGAGCGCATGTACGGCGTGTACGCGACCGGGTGGATCAAGCGCGGCCCGGTGGGCCTGATCGGTCACACCAAGTCGGACGCGATGGAGACCATCAAGCACGTCATCAACGACCAGGGCAACTGGTGGGCGCCGGCCGACCCGTCGGAGGAGTCCGTCGTGCGACTGCTGGAGGAGCGCGGCGTCGAGTTCACGAACCTCGACGGCTGGCACAACCTCGACGCCCACGAGCAGCAGCTGGGCGCGGAGCGCGGGCGGGCACGCATCAAGGTCGTGCCGAGGGACGAGATGGTCCGGGTGTCCAACGGCACGCCGGTGGAGGTCCCGGCGGCGGAGTGACCTCCCGGGCGCGCCGGTCGTCTGGCACGCTGGTGCCATGACGCGCGCGCACGACTGGCGGCCGGACATCCTCGGCGACGGCTTCGAGCAGCTGACCCTGCCGCTGGCGGCGGACGCCGAGGGCGATGTCGTCGCCACGCTCGTCCGCTACGCGCCGGGGCCGCACCTGGGCGACCTGCTGCGCGTCGGCGCGCATCCCGCCGCAGACACCGACGTGCTCTACGTGCACGGCTGGTCGGACTACTTCTTCCAGACCGAGCTCGCCCGGTTCTGGCACGACGCAGGTGCGCGCTTCCACGCGCTCGACCTGCGCAAGTACGGCAGGAGCCTCCGGAAGGGGCAGACGCCCGGCTACGTCAGCGACCTGGCCACGTACGACGAGGACATCGAGGCCGCGCTCGCGGCGATCGGGCACGGCGAGGCCGATCGGGGGTCCGCCCGCTCGCGCCGGCTCGTCCTCGTTGGTCACTCGACCGGCGGGCTGACGCTGAGCCTCTGGGCCGACCGGCATCGCGGGCGCGCCGACGCGCTCGTCCTGAACAGTCCGTGGCTCGAGTTCCAGGCGCATTCGGTCGGCCGCGCGGCGCTCGGGCCGCTCGTCGACCTGCAGGCGCGGATCGACCCGAAGGCGGCGATGCCGAACGTCGACCTCGGCTTCTACACGCGCTCGGTCTCGAAGACGATGGACGGCGAGTGGGACTACGACCTGGCGTGGCGTCCCGTGCGCGGCTTCCGCGTGTACCCCGCGTGGCTCACGGCGATCCTCGCCGGGCACACCCGCGTCGCGGCCGGCCTGCACATCGACGCGCCGGTGCTCACGCTGCTGTCGTCGGCGTCGACGCTGCTGCCGTACTGGACGCCGGACATGCTGAAGTCGGACGTCGTGCTCGTGGTGCAGGACATCGCCGTGCGGGCGCTGGGCCTCGCGCCGACGGTGACCGTCGCGCGCGTCCAGGAGGCCCTGCACGACGTCTTCCTGTCGCCGCCGTCGGTGCGGGCGGCCGCCTACGCGCAGCTGACGCTCTGGCTCCGCGGCGCCCTCAGCGGAAGTTGACGAACTGGAGCGCGACGTCGAGGTCCGCGCCCTTGAGCAGGGCCATCGTCGCCTGGAGGTCGTCGCGGCTCTTCGAGCTCACGCGGAGCTCGTCGCCCTGGATCTGCGACTTGACCGACTTCGGCGCCTCGTCGCGGATGAGCTTGTTGATCTTCTTGGCGGCGTCCTGCTCGATGCCGTTCTTCAGGCCGATCTCGATGCGGAACTCCTTGCCGGAGGCGTACGGGTCGCCGGCGTCCAACGACTTGAGCGTGATGCCGCGTTTGATCATCTTCGACTCGAGCACCTCGAGGACCGCCTTCACGCGCTCCTCGGTGTTCGCCTTGAGCAGGATCTTCTCGCCGCTCCACTCGACCGACGCCCCGACGTTCTTGAAGTCGTAGCGCTGGTCCACCTCTTTGCGGGCCTGGTTGACGGCGTTGTCCGCCTCCATCTTGTCGACCTTGCTGACGACGTCGAACGAGGAGTCTGCCACGGTTCCGTTCCTTCCCTAGCGGTTGTCGTCCCAGTCTACGAGCGCGGGTGTCACAGGCGGGGCCGCGGCGGTGTCTGGTGTTGTGAAGCCGAGGAGAAGGAGAACTCATGGCACAGCACACCCGGGTCGTCGTGGTCGGCGGGGGATACGCGGGCGTCACGGCGGCGAACCGGCTCACGGGCGGGTCGGACGTGGACGTGACGGTGGTGAACCCGCGGCCGGTGTTCGTGGAGCGCATCCGGCTGCACCAGCTGGTGGGAGGGTCGGACGACGCCGTCGTCGACTTCGACGACGTGCTGGCGGACGGGGTGCGGCTCGTCGTCGACACCGTCGAGACGATCGATGCGGCCGGCCGCACGCTGCGGCTCGCCTCCGGCACCACGCTGGACTACGACTACCTGGTGTACGCGGCGGGCAGCCACGGACGGGTCGGCGACGTGCCTGGCGCGGCCGAGCACGCGCATCCCATCGCCGAGCTCGCGGACGCCGAGCGGCTGCGCGCGGCGCTGCGGAGCGCGGACGCGGGCACGGGCGCGGCCGTGACGGTCGTCGGATCGGGACCGGCCGGGATCGAGACGGCCGCCGAGCTCGGCGAGAACGGCATCCCGGTCACCCTGTTCTGCGGCGGTCAGCTCGGCCCGTACCTGCACCCGAGCGGCCGGAGGGTCGTGGCCAAGCGGCTCGCGCAACTGGGGGTGAGTGTCGTGGACGGGCCCGGCTCGCGCGTCGTCGCGGTGCGGGCGGACGCGGTGGAGCTCGCCGACGGCCGCTCCGTGCCAAGCGACGTGACCATCTGGACGACGGGGTTCGGCGTCCCGGATCTCGCCCGGCGCAGCGGGCTCAGCGTCGACGCGGCCGGCCGGCTGCTCACCGACGAGTCGCTGACCAGCGTGGACGACGACCGCATCGTCGCCGCCGGCGACTCGGCCGCGCCCTCCGGCGTTCCGTTGCGGATGAGCTGCCAGGCCGCGGAACCTCTCGGCGGCCACGCGGCGGACACGGTCCTGCGGCGCATCGCGGGCGAGCGGCCCGCCCCCCTTGTCATGGGCTTCTTCGGGGAGTGCATCAGCCTCGGCCGCCGGCACGGCATCTTCCAGTTCGCGCACAAGGACGACACGGCCATCCGATTCCACGTCTCCGGCCGCGCGGGGGCGGCGCTGAAGGCGTTCGTGTGCTGGGGGACGGTGAAGCAGCTGGAGATCGAGGCGAAGCATCCCGGCCGGCTGCGGCTGCCCGCCTCGTTCGCGGATCCGGCCCGACGCCGTATGCTCGCGACAGCGGAACAGGGGGTGCGGGGATGACCGACGGCGGAACCGACGCGGCGACGGCGGTGTTCGTCGCGCACCGCAACCTGCTGTTCACGGTCGCGTACGAGATGCTCGGCCAGGCGGCGGACGCGGAGGACGTCCTGCAGGAGACCTGGCTGCGCTGGGTGCGCGTCGACCGCAGCCAGGTGCGGGACGAGCGCGCGTACCTGGTGAGGATCGCCACCCGCCTCGCGCTCAACCGGCTGCGCGACGTGAAGCGCCGGCGCGAGTCCTACATCGGTCCATGGCTGCCCGAGCCGCTGCTGACCGCGCCGGACGTCGCCGACGACGTCGAGCTGGCGGACAGCGTGTCGATCGCGCTCATGGTCGTGCTGGAGACGCTCGGGCCGACCGAGCGCGCCGTCTTCGTGCTGCGGGAGGTGTTCGGGTTCGGCTTCGACGAGATCGCGGCGGCGGTCGACAAGACGCCGGCGGCAGTTCGGCAGATCGCGCACCGGGCCCGCGAGCACGTGGAGGCGAGGCGTCCGCGCGTCACGGTGGCGCCGGCGGAGGTGCGGGCGGCCCTCGAGACGTTCAAGGCCGCGGTCGAGAGCGGCGACGTGCAGGCGATCCTCGACGTGCTCGCCCCCGACGTCGTGCTCATCAGCGACGGCGGCGGCGTGAAGCAGGCGGCGCTGCGGCCCATCCTCGGCGCGGACAAGGTGTCGCGGTTCATCATCGGCGGCCTGCGCAAGGGCGGGGCGGACGTCGACGCGGTCGCCTCCGAGGTCAACGGCAACCCCGCGCTGGTGTTCACACTCGGCGGCGAGCTCGACGGCGTCCTGACGGCGAACGTGCAGGACGGCCGCATCACCGGCCTCTACTTCGTCCGCAACCCGCACAAGCTCACGCGCGTCGGAGAGGAGACCGAACTCGCCCGCCGGTGAGCACACGACCGCGCCGGCGGGCCCTCAGCGGGCGCTGCCCGCGGTCAGCCCGGAGACCAGCCGTCGCTGCAGCAACGCGGCGGCGGCGAAGACCGGGATGAGCCCGATGACCGACGCGGCGGCGAGCTTGCCGTAGTCGGTGATCCGTTCCCCGAGCATCAGGGTCAGCACGACCGGCAGGGTCTGCGAATCCGGTGACTGGGTGAGGAAGGCCGCGAGCAGGAACTCGTTGTAGTTCAGCACCGCCACGATGATCCCGACCGCCACGAGTGCGGGCGTGAGGAGCGGCGCGACGACGCTGAACAGCACCCGGAAGGATCCCGCGCCGTCCAGCTGCGCCGCCTCGTCGAGCTCGGCGGGCACGCGCCGGGTGAACCCCTCCAGCAGCCACACGGCCACGGCTACGTTGGCCAGGGCGTAGACGAGCGTGAGGCCGGGCAGGGTGTTGTTCAGCGACAGCGTCCTCAGCAGGGTGAACAGCGGGATGACCGCCACGATCGGGGGCAGCAGCCAGGGGCTCAGGACGGTCGCGGCGAGCGTCCTCCCGCCCGCCCGGTAGCGGGTGATCGCCCACGACGCGGGCAGCGCGATGGCAAGGGTCAGCAGCGCTCCGCCGAGCGCGGCGACGAGGGAGTTGCCGATGCCCTGCAGCAGGCCGCCCGCCAGGGCGTTCGACCAGTTCGCCGGCTGGGGATGCGCGGGCAGCACGAGCCCCGCGCCCACATCCGCCCGCGACATGAACGAGACGGACACCAGGTAGGCGATCGGGATCAGCGTCCCGGCGAGCACCAGCGCCAGCACGACGACGGCGGCGGCCGGGCGACGCGCCCGGGTCCCGGTGAGCAGGCGGTCAGTCACGGTGGAGCCTCCGGGCGATGAGGATGACGGGAAGGGTCACGACCGTGACCACGACCGCGAGCAGGAGGGTGATGGTGGAGGCGCGGCCCAGGTCGAACTGCTGCAGCGCCGCCTGGTAGATGAGGTAGGCGGGAACGCTGGTCGAGGTCCCCGGTCCGCCCGAGGTGAGCACGAACACCAGGTCGAAGACCTTGAACGCGAGCACAAGGCGCACCAGGAATGCCGCGGCGATCGTCCCCGCGATCGCGGGAAGTGTGATGCTGCAGAAGAACCGGAAGCCGTGCGCGCCGTCCAGGGCGGCGGCCTCGGCGACCGACCGGTCCTGGCCGAGGAGCGCCGCGAACACGAGCAGCGCGATCAGCGGGGTCCACTCCCACACGTCGGCGACGCCGATCCCGGCGAGGGCCGATGCGGGGGAGGACAGCACGGCGACGGGGTCGCCGCGCCGGCCGAGGGCCGAGAGGACGGTGCCGAGCAGACCGCCGGACGGGTTGAAGATCAGCTTCCACAGCACCCCGACGATGACGGGCGGAGTGATGAGCGGAAGGAGCAGCAGGGTCCGCACGAGGGATCCGCGCGTCGTCGCCGAGCGCAGGGCGAGCGCGGTCACAACGCCGAGCGCCACAGACACCACTGTCACGACCACGGCGTAGCCGATGTTCCGCAGCAGCGACGCGGTCACGTCCGTGTCGGTGAGCACCTCCGCGAAGTTGGCGGTGCCGACCCACGCCTGCAGCGGTCTGCCGAGCGAGGACTGGGAGAACGCGGTCAGCACGATGAACACGAGCGGGTAGGCGCCGAGCACGACGGTCGCCAGCACGGTCGGCGCGACCATCGCACGGCGCGGCCAGGCGCCGCCCGCCCGGCCGCGTGCGCCGGAGCGCGCCGCGGGCCGGGGGACGGCGCCGGTGGCGAGGGTGGCCTCGGTCACTTCAGGATGCTCTCCCACTTGGCCTGGATGGCGTCCATCGTCTGCTTCGCCGAGCCGCCCTGGCCGGCGAGCAGTTTGGCGAGTCCGTCGGTGAGCACCTGGGCCAGTTCGGTCGCGTGCGGCCCGGTCGGCCAGGCGAGCGTGCCGGTGAGGGTGGCGCGGTTCACCGTCTGGATCTCCGGGAAGTCCTTGCCGTAGGTCGCATCCTCGAGCGAGCTCTTGCGGTTCGGGTCGATGCCGGTCGGCGGGGAGGCGACGAGCAGCTGCGCGTTGACCTTCGACGAGGTCGCGAACGCGATGAACGCCTTCGCCAGGTCGGTCTTCTTCGTGTTCGCCGTGATCACCCACGTGAACCCGGCGACCAGCGAGGCGCGCGACGTGGTGTTCGAACCGCCGACCGGAAGGGTGACGACGCCCCACTTGCCGGCGACCTTCGAGTCGCTCGTCGCATCCTCGGAGCGCACACCGAGGTCCGTCCAGTTTTCGATGAAGCCGACCTTGCCGGCGAACCAGGCGCTGTTGCCCGCGCCGAAGTCCGTCTCGGCCGGAGTCGGGAGCGCGTACTTGTCGACGTCCACCAGCGCCTGCGCGGCCTGGACGGCCGCCTCGGAGTCGAGGGCAGGACGTCCCTTGTCGTCCAGGAACTCTCCGCCGAAGCCGGCGAGGCGGTTCGCATAGCTCGCGCCGAGGATGAGCGGGGACTTCTGGCCGAAGACCGCAGCCCCGTAGACACCCTTCGATGACTCGTTCGCCGTGATCGTCTTCACGTCCTCGAGGTATTCGTCCCAGGTCTTCGGCGGGTTCGCGATCCCGTTCCTCGCGAGGATCTCCTTGTTGTAGAACAGCACGTGCGTGTCGCCGTCGAACGGCAGGCCGTAGCGCTTGTCGCCGACCTTGCTGTACGCGTCGTAGATCGACGGGATGAAGTCGGACGTGTCGAGCGATGCGTCGTCCTTGATCCAGCTCGTGAGGTCCTGGATGGCGCCATCGGCCGCCAGGTCGCCGAGCGACACATACCAGGGCGCGGCGGCGTCGATGGTGTTCGCCCCCGACTGCTGGTCGAGCGCGATCTTCGACCCGATCTCGTCGTAAGGGACGATGACCGGCTTGATGGTGGCGCCGGTCTCCTTCTTGAACTCGGCGGCGAGCCACTTGGCCGCGCCTTCGTGCGACGAGATCATCTCGACGGTCAGGGTCTGTCCGGCGAACTTCTTGTCGCCGGAGGCGGTGGACGCGCCGGATCCGCCCGCGCAGCCGGTGAGGGCGAGCGCCGTGGCGGCGATGGCGGCGACGGCGGCCGCGAGCGGTCGTCGGGATGTCATGGGGGGCTCCTGGTGTTCGGGTGCGGGATGGGGTGCAAGGGTCTGCACGGTAGGGGTGCGGAGGCGGAGCGGGCAACCGAATGTGACGCTGTGAGTCGTCGCCGCAACGGGGCGTCACACTCGCTGGGCCGGCGCGGTCGTGGCCGCTAGAGTCCGGCACCTATGGCTGCACGAATCATCCTCAACGCGTTCGACATGAGCTGCGTCACCCACCAGGCGCCGGGCCTGTGGCGCCACCCCGACAACCAGGCGCACCGCTACACCGACCTCGACTACTGGACAGACCTCGCGGTCACGCTCGAGCGCGGCGGGTTCGATGCGCTGTTCCTCGCCGACGTGCTCGGCGTCTACGACGTGTACCGAGACTCCGCCGCCCCGGCACTGCTCGACGCGGCGCAGATCCCACTCGGCGACCCGATCGGCCAGATCAGCGCGATGGCCGCCGTCACGCAGCGGCTCGGCTTCGGTGTGACGGTGGCGACCACGTACGAGCAGCCGTACCTGCTCGCCCGCCGCTTCTCCACCCTCGACCACCTGACGAAGGGCCGGATCGGGTGGAACGTCGTGACGTCGTACCTCGACTCCGCCGCCCGCAATCTCGGTCTCGACACGCAGATCGGGCACGACGACCGCTACGGGATCGCCGAGGAGTTCCTCGACGTCGTCTACAAGCTCTGGGAGGGGTCGTGGGAGGACGACGCGGTCGTCCGCGACCGCGAGGCGGGCGTGTTCACCGACCCGGCGAAGGTGCATCCCATCGGTCACGACGGCGCGTTCTTCCGCGTTCCCGGCATCCACCTCGCCGAGCCGAGCCCGCAGCGCACGCCCGTCGTCTTCCAGGCCGGCGCCTCGTCGCGCGGGCGGGAGTTCGCCGCCCGGCACGGTGAGGCGATCTTCATCAACGGACTCACCCCGGAGCTCACCAGGAAGGCCACCGACGACATCCGCGACCGCGCCGAGCGCCTCGGGCGCCCGCGGGACACGGTCAAGATCCTCACGCTCGCGACGGTGGTGGTCGCGCCCACCGACGAGGAGGCGCAGGCCAAGCTGGCCGAGTACCGCGGCTACGTCTCCACCGAGGGCGCCCTCGCCCTCTACGGCGGCTGGTC
Source organism: Leifsonia sp. NPDC080035 (assembly GCF_040050925.1). Classification (NCBI taxonomy): domain Bacteria; kingdom Bacillati; phylum Actinomycetota; class Actinomycetes; order Micrococcales; family Microbacteriaceae; genus Leifsonia; species Leifsonia sp. NPDC080035. The sequence goes on from NZ_CP157390.1 coordinate 2,047,680, forward strand.
CGGCCTCGACCTCGCCGACCATCCCATCGACGAGCCGTTGAAGTACATCGACACCGACGCCGCGCGCTCGGCGCTGTCGATCTTCACGATCGCCGACCCGACGCGCAGCTGGACCGCGCGGGACATCGCCGAGTACGTCGGAATCGGCGGTATCGGTCCCGTGATCGTCGGAAGCCCCGCCACGGTCGCCGATGAGCTGGAGCGCTGGGTCGAGGTCGGCGGTGTCGACGGCTTCAACCTCGCCTATGTCGTGACTCCCGGCAGCTTCGAGGAGTTCGTCGAGCTCGTCGTCCCGGAGCTGCGCGCGAGGGGACGACTCGACGACCAGCCGGGCACGACGCTGCGCGGCCGCCTGAACGGCACAGGGGACGCGGTCGTCCCCTCCTGGCACCCCGCGCACGCCTACCGCGGCGCGTTCACCGATGGACCGAGCGCCGCGGACGCCCGCGAGCGCGAGACGGAAGGAGCGGCATGACCCGCAGTCACTGGACCGGCACCGCAGACGTGGCCGAGCTGGAGCGCTGGGAGGCGGTGGCCGCGCAGGTCGCCGAGACCCTCGCCGCCGACGCGCTGGAGCGTGACCGCGCGAACCAGGACCCGCACGCCGAGCTGCAGCTGCTCCGCGACGCCGGCCTGGTGAACCTGCTCGACCCGGCCGAGTTCGGCGGGGGAGGCGCGCACTGGCAGACGGCGTTCCGCGTGGTCCGCGTGCTCGCCCGCGCCGACGCGTCCGTCGCCCAGGTGCTCGCGTACCACTACATCAACTCCGGCAACATCGGCTTCGCCGTGGACTTCGCGAAGCAGCCCGACCTGTACCGGCGCACCGTCGCCGGCCGCTGGGTGTGGGGCGACTCCGTGAACCCTGTCGACCCGGACCTCGCGCTCACTCCGCACCCGGACGGCGGGTTCCGGCTGGACGGCACCAAGCGGTTCTCGACCGGGGCGTCCGTGGGGGACGTCGTACTGGCCGCCGGGACGATCCGCGGCGGGGACAGGGACGGGACGCCCGTGTTCGTCCTGCTCGACCACGACCGGGCGGGAATCCGTTACCACGGCGACTGGGACGCGCTCGGCCAGCGGCTGTCCGCCAGCGGCTCCGTCACGTTCGACGGCGTGCGGGTGGCGGAGGAGGACATCCTCGGCGAACTCACCGACGAGCCGTTCTCGACGCTCATCACGCCGGGCATTCAGCTCGCGTTCGGCGATCTCTACCTGGGCGTCGCGCAGGGGGCGCTCGCCCGCGCCAGGGAGCTGACGCTCGCCAGGGCGAACTCGTGGTTCCTCTCTGGAGTCGAGCGCTACGCGGAGGACCCGTTCGTGCTGCGGGTGTTCGGCGAGCTGCTGTCGAAGGTGGATGCGGTGGAGGCGCTCGCCGACGCGGTCGGCCGCGAGTTCGACGCGGTGGTGGAGCTCGGCTCCGCGGTGACCGCAGAGGATCGTGGACGCCTCGCCCAGCGGATCGCGCGGCTGAAGGTGGTGTCGACGGAGGTCGCCATCGAGGTGACGACGCGCGTGTTCGAGGTCACCGGCTCCAGCTCCGCCAAGGCATCGGTCGGCCTGGACCTGTGGTGGCGCAACGTGCGCACGCACACCCTGCACGACCCGGTGGACTACAAGAAGCTCGAGGTCGGCGCCTACTACGTCAACGGCGACCTGCAGCCCATCTCCCTCTACACCTGAACGGAGCCACCATGACCGACACGACACTGCGCGCACCGGCAGGCGCCGCGGAGGCGCGGGAGCGCTTCGCGCCCATCCTGGAGCGGCTGGCCGAGGGAGCGTCCCGCCGCGAGCGCGAGCACGAGCTCCCGACCGAGGCGGTGCGCGAGCTCGCGGCGGCCGGGCTCGGCGCGCTGCGCCTCCCGGTCGAGCTCGGCGGCGCCGGGCTGAGCTTCGTCGAGCTCGGCGGGCTGCTCGTCGACCTCGCGGCGGCGGACTCCAACCTGCCGCAGATCTTCCGCGGGCACTTCGCGTTCGCGGAGGACCGACTGGTCGCGCCCGCCTCCGCCGACCGCGACACGTGGCTCGCGCGCTTCGCGGCGGGCGAGATCGTCGGCAACGCCTGGAGCGAGACCGGCGCCGTCGGGCTCGGCGAGTCGGGCACGCGCGTCCGCAGCAGCGCGGGCGGACCGCGCGTGGATGGCCGCAAGTACTACACGACGGGGAGCATCTACGCCGACTGGATCGACGCGACGGCGAAGGACGACGACGGCGCCGACGTGACCGTGCTGGTCCGCACCGGGCAGCCCGGCGTGGTGGTGAGCGACGACTGGGACGGCTTCGGGCAGCAGCTGACCGGCACCGGGACGGCCGTCTTCGACGACGCGGCGGCGGACCACGTGTATCCCTTCGCCGACCGGTTCCGCTACCAGACGGCGCTCTACCAGTGGACCCTGGTGACCGTGCTGGCGGGGATCGCGCAGGCGGTCGAGCGGGACGCCGGCGCCGCGCTTCGCGCCCGCAAGCGCGTGTACAGCCACGGCCTCGCGCCGTTCGCGAAGGACGACGGCCAGCTCCAGGCGGTCGTCGGAGAGATCTCCGCGGTGGCGTTCACGGCCCGCTCGCTCGTCCGCTCGGTAGGGGAGGCGCTGGATGCGGCGGCCTCGACCGCGGCGGAGCGCGGCAGCGCGGAGGACGACGCCGCGAACATCCGCGCGGAGATCGCCTCCGCGCAGGCGCAGGTCGTGCTGAGCCAGTCCGTCCCGCTCGCGGCGACGCGGCTCTTCGACACGCTCGGCGCCTCCGCCGTCAGCCGCGCGAGCGGGCTGGATCGGCACTGGCGGAACGCACGCACCGTCGCCTCCCACAATCCGTGGGTCTACAAGGCGCGGATCGTCGGCGACTGGAGCGTCAACGGCACCGTCCCGCCGTTCATCTGGCAGATCGGCGTCGACCGCGCCTCGGCGCCGACGACCTGACGGGTCGGTTCAGGCCGTCTCCGCCAGTTCGGCGTAGTACGTCACGTGGCAGCCATCACCTGCGCACTCGATGCACACGGTGATCTCCTCACTGCGCTGCACGGGGTCGGCACCCGTCCCGTCGCACCGTTCGCAAATCTCCAAGGTCCTCATGCCCTCGATTGTGCGCCCGACCACCGACACAATCGGAAGGAGGACGGGTGTGTCGCGAAGTGGTACGAGGGTCCGACGACATCCCGCGCGCCGATCCGTAGCGTGACGGGTATGCGCATCGTCTACGACCCGGAACTGGACATCGCGCACGTCGTGTTCGGCGATGCGGCGGCGCCGGGCGGGCGGCTGGCGACGGTGGGCGGCATCCCCGCAGGCAGCTATGTGGATGCGGAGTTCGACGCGGCGGGGCGGCTGGTCGGCTTCGAGGTGATCGGCGCGACGCGCGTGCTCCCGCCCGAGGTGCTCGCCGGGGCGGAGCCGGCGTGAGTCGGAGCCGCCGATTCTGCCGACAGCAGAATCGCGGAACCCGCCCCGCGCGGAACGCGGCCGCGCGGCTTAGGCTGCTGCCATGCTTCTGCGGCACGCGATGGGTTCCGTGCTCCGCCGGATCCGGACGGAGCGCGGTGCGACGCTGCGCCAGCTATCCGAGCGGTCGCGGATCAGCATCCCCTATCTCTCGGAGATCGAGCGGGGCCGCAAGGAGGCGTCGTCCGAGATCCTCGCGGCCCTCTGCCGCGTGCTCGATGTGACGGAGGGCGAGCTGCTCACCCTGGTCGCCGCCGAGTTCGCGGGCACGCCGGTGCTGAGCCTGCTGCCGGAGCGCGTCGTCGAGCCGCTGCACGAGGTGGCCGAGCCAGCGCGCCCCGGCGCGCTGCTGCTCGCCGCGTAGCCCCGCGCGAAGCCGCGTCGGAGTCCCGCTCGCTGCACATGTGGCGCACATGTCGGCTTCGGCTGCGCCAGAACCGACATGTGCGCCAAATGTGGCGGGGTCGACGGGGCCTCGGTCAGCGGTCGAGTGCGCGGGTGGTGTCGATGACCTGGTCGACGAAGCCGTAGTCGCGCGCCTGCTCCGCGGTGAACCAGCGGTCGCGGTCGCCGTCCTCGATGATCTGCTCGACCGGCCTGCCGGTCTGCTCGCTGGTCAGCTCCGCCATCTTGCGCTTGAAGTGCAGGATCTGTTTGGCCTGCGTCTGGATGTCCGCGCTGGTGCCGCCGAATCCCCCGTGCGGCTGGTGCATCACCACCGACGCGTTCGGCAGCGCGTACCGCTTGCCCTTCGTGCCCGACGACAGCAGGAACTGTCCCATCGAGGCTGCGAACCCCATCGCGACCGTCGCCACATCGGCGCGGACGAAGTTCATCGTGTCGTAGATGGCGAACCCGGCCGTCACCGAGCCGCCGGGGGAGTTGATGTAGAGGTAGATGTCGCGGTCGGAGGCGATCGAGTCGAGGAGCAGCAGCTGCGCGCAGATCTCCCCGGCGGAGTCGTCGTTCACCTCGCTGCCGAGGAACACGATCCGCTCCTCCAGGAGCCGCTGAACGGGTGAGGTCTTGTCCATGTCCATGCGCTCATGCTGCTCGCGCGGTCCCGCTCCCGTCTCGCGTTTCTGCCTCCCGCGAATTCGCCGCGGGCAGACGCATCGGCTCGATTTCGCGTGGACGCGCCCGCCGAGTATCCTTATCTGGCGCCTTCGGTCAGCAGCTGACTGGTGGTCGGAAGCGCGAATGGCGAGTTACCCAAGCGGCCAAAGGGATCTGACTGTAAATCAGCTGTCTACGACTTCGGGGGTTCGAATCCCTCACTCGCCACCATCGGAAGCCCGGACTCGTGTCCGGGCTTCTTCCGTTCCGAACCAGGTCGGGAGCGCGCGCTGCAGGTCCTCCTGCTCGGCGCCCATCCAGGCGACGTGGCCGTCCGGGCGGAGCAGCAGAGCGGGCGCACCGAGCCCGTCGAGCGCCGCGCCGACGTCGGTCACGCGGTCGACGCGGTCCGTCCATCCCGCGACCGACAGCGAGCCGGTGCCGTCGAGCAGCAGTCCGCGGCCCTCGTGCGTCCGGTCGTAGAGGCGGCCGGTCTCGAGGGCGACGTCCGGCATCCGCCTGCCGAGCAGGTCCGGCCCGTCGCCGAAGTCGTAGCGGATGCCCGTTCCGGTCACCTTCTCGGCGAGGAACCGGGCGACGTCCTCGAACTCCACGAGCTCCGTGAGCAGCCGGCGGACCGCCTGCGGCCCCGGCTCCGGCGAGATCAGCTCGCTCTGCGCGCGGGTGATCGTGAGCACGTCCTCGGCGGCGGGCCGGCGCTCGTCGGCGTAGCTGTCCAGGAGGCCCTCCGGCGCCCATCCCGAGACCTCCGCAGCCAGCTTCCAGCCCAGGTCGAACGCGTCCTGGATGCCGAGGTTCAGCCCCTGGCCGCCGAGCGGCGGATGGACGTGCGCCGCATCCCCGGCGAGGAAGATCCGGCCGACCCGGTAGCGCTCTGCGAGCCGCGTGGCGTCGGTGAAGCGCGAGAGCGACCGCGGCGAGTGGGCGCCGAAGTCGGTGCCGGCGTACGCGCGCAGCTGGGCCGTGAAGTCCTCCAGTGTCGGCGGTACGGTCCTGTCCTCCGCGACGGTCGCGGCGGGGACGACGGCGCGGAACAGGCCGCCCTCGGCCGGCCCGATGCCGAAGCCGCGGTGGGTCTTCCGGACCTCCGCGGACACCGCGGCGATCTCGTCGGCCGGTGCGGTCACCTGCACCTCGCCGAGCAGCCACTCCGTGGTCGCCGCCTCGCCGGGGAAGCCGACGCCGAGCGTGCGCCGGATCATGCTTCGCCCGCCGTCGCAGCCCACCAGCCACCGCGACCGCACGCGGGCGCCGTCCCCGAGTTCGACCGTGACGCCATCGTCGTCCTGCTCGAAACCGGTCACCTCCGCGCCGCGGCGGATCTCCGCGCCCAGCTCGGCCGCGCGCTCGGCGAGCAGCCGATCGGTCACCGGTTGGGGGAGCCCGAGCGTGTAGCCGTGGGCGGTGTCCAGCGTCACGGGCCGGCTGGGCGTCAGCCCGGCGAAGCTGCCGGTGACGGGATAGCGCGTGCCGAGCGCGAGGAAGCGGTCGAGCAGTCCGCGCTGGTCCAGGATCTCGAGGCTTCGCGCGTGCAGACCGAGCGAACGGACGAGGGGAGTGGGCTCGACATCCCGCTCCAGCACGAGCGTGCGCACGCCGTGGAGCCGAAGCTCGCTCGCCAGCATCATCCCCGTCGGTCCGCCTCCGACGATCGCGACGTCGAACATCTCGTCCTGCACCACAGCCTCCATCCCGGCGGGAATCCGCCCGCGACCAGCCATTCTGCACGAGCGGGAGGGCCTTGCCGCAAGCCCCGGGTCGTCCGGTATCCTGGAAATGCAGCGGGGAGACGCCCGCTGCTTCTTCTGTTCAGCCGCGGCTCGCCCGCTGCTCGCGACGCCGAGCCGCCGTCCCGCTGACGGCGATGCTCACGACTCCGGCGACGGCGAGGCCGTACGTGGTCAGGGTGAGGGCGTCGTCGCCGACCTGCGAGCGGACCGTTCCGGTGCCGTCCGCGCGCATCCACTCGCACACGCTCCCGATCGGCCACCACGTCCGGGTCTCGTGCACGCTTCCGCCGGCGTCGGTCGGGCGCGCCTCCGCGGGGACCGGGCCGTACCGCGAGCACGGGTTCTTCCAGGCGTAGCCGGCCTGGAGGACCGCGAAGAGCCCGGCGATGGCGAGCAGGGCGGCGCCGAACGCGATGAGAGCCCCCTTCATGCGGTCGACGGTATCGGCCAGGGCCGTACCCCGGCGTCCGTCGCGGGGATGACGTCGTGCGCGACACCGACTGCGGTCTGGGATGCTGGAGGCATGCCGTCCAACGCCGAGCTCCTCGAAATCGCCGCCACCGTCGCCCGCCGAGCCGCGGCGCTGGCCCTGCAGCGCAGGCGGGACGGGGTGGAGATCGCCGCGTCCAAGTCGACGCTCACCGACATCGTCACGAAGGCCGACCGGGAGGCGGAGGACCTCATCCGCGGCGCCATCGCCGCGGCGCGTCCGCGCGACGGCTTCCTCGGCGAGGAGTCGGAGGCCGAGCCGGGCAGCAGCGGCCTCACCTGGGTGGTCGACCCGATCGACGGGACCGTCAACTACTACTACGGCATTCCCGCGTACGCGGTGAGCGTCGCCGTGGTGGAGGGCGAGCCGGACCCGTCGACGTGGCGCACGCTCGCGGGCGCGGTGGTGAACCCGGAGCTCGGCGAGGTCTTCACCGCCTTCGAGGGCGGCGGGGCAGCGCTCAACGGACGGCCGCTGCGGGTGCACGAGGGTGTCGAACTGCCGCTGGCGCTCGTCGGCACCGGCTTCGGCTACGACGCCGAGGTGCGCAGGCGTCAGGCCGCGTTCGTGCACGAGCTGATCCCCCAGGTGCGGGATGTGCGCAGGATCGGCGCCGCATCCCTCGACCTCTGCAACGTCGCCGCCGGCCGGCTGGACGCGTACTACGAGCGTGGACTCAACCCGTGGGATCACGCCGCGGGCGCCCTCATCGCGAGGGAGGCAGGCGCCAGGGTCGGCGGCCTGGGGGATGCTCCCGCCGGCAAGCGTTTGATCCTCGCGGCGGAGCCGGGACTGTACGAACAGCTCGACCCGCTGGTCCAGCGGTACTACGCCGAGTGGGAGTGACGCGCCGCGGGATTGGTGCCGCGGTTATCAATTCGTTACATTAGGTCGGGTGCGCGCCGCAGAACCCCCGCAGACGCCTCTCACCCGCCGCGAACGGCGGCTCGCTGAAGAGGCCGCACGGCGCACCCGTCGGCGCGTGCTGCAGCGTCGCATCGAACGCGACCGCAGCGTCCGCGAGAGCGGGGTCCCCGAGCGCCGGTTCAGCCGCGGGGTGACCCTGATGGCGATGCTGTCCGTGCTCGGGATCGGCGTCGCGACCTCGGTGCCCGCGATGGCGCTGCTGACCGACGAGCAGGTGCGCGCGGGGCAGGCGGTGCACTTCTCCGGGCGGACGGCCACGGAGGGCGAGCTGCAGGCGCTCGACCAGGTGACACTGGACTCGTCGGCGGAGATCGTCCGCGACGCCGGTGCCGCCACCTCCGCCGAGAAGCTCGCCGCCATCCGCTCGATGCGGATCGCCGACACGTTCAGGAACGACCCGAACGGCGCCATCCAGTGGCCGTTCCCGGTCGGCGTCCCGATCTCGTCCGGGTTCGGGCCGCGGGTCGCGCCGACCGCCGGTGCGTCGACGAACCACCTCGGCGTCGACTTCACCCCCGGTGCCGGGGTGCCGATCCAGATCATCGCCGACGGCGTGGTGCGGGAGGTCGTCACCGGCGACAACGGCGGGTGCGGTGTGAACGTCACGATCGATCACATGATCGACGGGCGGCTGGTCAGCTCGAAGTACTGCCACATGCAGGTCGGCTCGGTTCAGGTGCGCGCCGGCCAGCGGGTGAAGGTGGCCGACATCGTGGGCCGGGTGGGGAACACCGGCGTCTCCACCGGAGCGCACCTGCACCTCGAGATCCGCCTGAACGGCACCGAGCCGGTGGACCCGTTCGCGTGGCTGCAGGCGAACGCCGCCTGAGTGGCCGCACATTCGTGCCGAATGCGGGTCATTCGTCGGGAATGAGCCGCATTCGCCACGAATCGGCGCGGGTCAGATCAGCCAGGCGGTCGTGTCGCGCGGGAGCAGACGGCCCTCGAGCGGGCCGCTGGCGAGGATGACCGCGCCGGCGGGGAGCTCGAGCGGGGCCTTGCCGAAGTTGACCGCCACGGTGACCGCGCCCGACCGGAAGAGGAGGGCGTCCTCGCCGGCGTTCGCCCACTCCAGCTCGCCGAAGGCCAGGTCGTGCTCGCGGCGCGCGGCCAGCGCATCCTGGTACATCGACAGGGTCGAGCCGGGGACGCCGCGCTGCGACGAGCGCGTGTACGACGCCCACGACGCGGGCTGCGGAAGCCAGCTCGCCGCGGTCGGACCGAAGCCGTACGACGGGTCGGTGCCCTCCCACGGGATCGGGACACGGCAGCCGTCGCGGCCGTAGCGCTCGCCGTTCGTGCGGAACCAGGTGGGGTCCTGACGCGCCTCGTCCGGCAGGTCGATCGCCTCGGGCAGGCCGAGCTCCTCGCCCTGGTAGAGGTACGCCGATCCCGGCAGCGCGAGCATGAGAGCGGTCGCGGCGCGGGCGCGGCGGAGCGCGAACTGCGGGTCGGGGATGCCGGTCGAGTTCGGTCCGATGCCGTGGCCCTGCAGGTTCTCGCCCTCCAGGGCGAGGCGGGTCGCGTGCCGCACGACATCGTGGTTCGAGAGCACCCAGGTACTCGGCGCGCCGACACTGCCGAACACCGAGATCGAGCGGTCGATCACAGTGCGTAGCGCCACCGCATCCCACGGCGTCTCCAGGTAGCCGAAGTTGAAGGTCTGCTGCATCTCGTCCGGGCGCACCCAGCGGGCCAGCTTCTCCAGCGGCTCCACCCAGGCCTCGCCGCAGAGCACGCGGTCGCCCTCGTACTCCTCGAGGACTGTGTGCCAGTCGCGGTAGATGGCGTGCACACCGTCCTGCGCGAAGTACGGGGGAGTCGCGGGCTCGTCGCCGGCGTGACCGGCGATCTGCGGCTCCAGGGCGATGCCACCGGTGGTCGTCGGCACCTGGCCGCCGCCCATGCTGCCCGCGTGGGCGGGCGGCGTGTAGTCGGGCAGGCCCTTCTCCTTGATCATGCCGTGGGCGACGTCCACCCGGAAGCCGTCGACGCCGCGGTCGAGCCAGAACCGCAGGATGCCGCGGAACTGCTCCCACACCCACGGGTTCTCCCAGTCCAGGTCGGGCTGCGACTTGTCGAAGAGGTGCAGGTACCACTGACCGGGACGGCCGTCCGCCTCCGTGATGCGGGTCCACGCGGCGCCGCCGAAGATCGACTCCCAGTTGTTCGGGGGCAGCTCGCCGTCGGCTCCCGTGCCGTCGCGGAAGATGTACCGCGCGCGCTCGGGGCTGCCGGGGCCGGCGGCCAGCGCCTCCTGGAACCAGACGTGGTCGCTCGAGGAGTGGTTGGGGACGAGGTCGATGATGACGCGCAGGCCCAGCTCGTGCGCCGTGCCCAGCAGGGCGTCGAAGTCCGCCAGCGTGCCGAAGCGCGGGTCGACGTCGCAGTAGTCGGCGACGTCGTAGCCGGCGTCGCGCTGCGGCGAGGTCTGGAAGGGGGACAGCCAGACCGCGTCGACGCCGAGCTCGCGCAGGGCGGGCAGGCGGTGCGTGATGCCGGGCAGGTCGCCGATCCCGTCGCCGTCGGAGTCCGCGAAGGAGCGCGGATACACCTGGTAGATGACGGCGGAGCGCCACCACTCGCGGCCGGGCGTGCTCGGGGACAGAGGGGAGGAAGTGGGAGTGGGGATACGGATCACCTGTCTTGGTCATCGAAGGGACGGGACGGGCGACGCCGGCGGGTGGGAACGCGGCGGCCGCGGGCGCGGCCGGTCCCAGGGTCTGCGGGGGTGGTGCGAGCCGGGGTCGTCGCGCCGTCGTCGGCGCTGCACGACATGCTAGCGCCATCCGCTGGGCGCCGCTTCAGGGCGCCGGGGCGCGCGCCGGGGCCGGCTCAGCGCCAGTGCGACGGGCGATCGACCGTGCGGGGGAGGCGGGTTCGCGCGTCGCCGGTCGCGGCGTTGACCTGCGTCTGGGTGAGGTAGATCGCCTCGGAGAGGTCGGCCCCGCCGAGCCGGGCGTCGCGCAGGTCGGCGCCGATCAGCTCGGCGCGGACGAGGCGCGCATCCCGCAGGTCGGCCGCGATCAGGAGGGCGCCGCGCAGTTCGGCGCCGCGGAGGTCCGCGCCGCGCAGGTCGGCGCCCAGCAGGTCGGCGCCCGGGCGGATCCGGGACCGCTTCACCCGCAACGGCGCGGTGCAGTCGGCGGGCTCGCCGGTCTCTCGGGTGAGGCGGGCGGCCTCGCGCAGGAGCTCGGCGGCGGGGGCGCGCAGCTCGTCCACGTCCAGCATCCGGATGGCGTCGGCGGGGGCGTCGGCGGCCGCCTCCACCTCGGCGCGCGCCTCGCGGAGAGCGGGATGTAGGGGAGCCGCCGCGGGCATCCGCAGCGCCTCCTCGAGGTACCAGAGCAACTCGTGCAGCTGACGGACGATGGGGAAGACGGCGAACATCCCGGCTCGCACGGCGTCGTCGTCCCGCCAGCTGCGGCCGTCGAAGGTGTGCCGGGTCACGTGCTGGCCCGCGCCGAAGCAGTCGAAGACGGTGCAGCCCTTGAAGCCGCGGTCGCGCAGGTGCGGGTGGATGCTGCACCGATCGTCCCCGTCGAGGTTGACGCACGGCTCGCCGGCCGGTTTGTCGAAGGCGAAGTCGGCGGACTTCGCGAAGGCCAGGGCGACGCAGCAGAGCCCGACGCAGTCGCCGCACTCGGCGCGGAGCGCGCGGCGGGGTTCCTCGACGATGGTGGCCATCCCTCCACACTATGGGCGGGCCCGTCACCTTTCCACACTCGTGCGCCCGCGACCGCGACACCGTGACTGCTGCGTCGTGGGACGAGTGCGCCCCGGCGCCCGGGCGCACTCGTCCCGCGCGTGCGCAGTCACGCTGCCGCACGCTGCCGTGCGGGGACAGTCGCCACGGCGGGCGGGCGCGAACCGAACGGAACCGGAATAGGCCCGGCGAGCAGGCGTTAGCGTGGGATGACCCCCAACGAAAGGACGAAACGGCATGACTTCTGCGCGTCGCACGATCGGAACCTCCGACCTGACGGTCTTCCCCCTCTCCCTCGGCGGCAACGTCTTCGGCTGGACGGCCGACCGGGACACCTCGTTCCAGGTGCTGGACGCGTACACGGCCGCCGGTGGCAACTTCGTCGACACGGCGGACGGCTACTCGGCATGGGTGCCCGGCAACACCGGCGGCGACTCGGAGCGGATCCTCGGCGAGTGGTTCGACGCCCGCGGCAACCGGGACGACGTCGTCCTCGCCACCAAGGTCAGCCAGCACCCCGACTTCAAGGGTCTCGCCGCCGACAACATCCGCCGTGCCGCCGACGCCTCGCTCGAGCGCCTGCAGAGCGAGTACATCGACCTCTACTACGCGCACTTCGACGACGAGACGGTGCCGCTGGAAGAGACCGTCGCCGCCCTCTCCGGGCTCGTGGACGCGGGCAAGGTGCGCTACATCGGCATCTCGAACTACTCTCCGGAGCGGGTGGAGGAGTGGTTCGCGATCACCGAGCGCGAGGGACTTCACCGCGCCGTGGCGCTGCAGCCGCACTACAACCTGGTGGAGCGCGCCTACGAGCAGAACTACCGGCCGCTCGTCGAGCGCCACGACCTCGGCGTGATGCCGTACTTCGCGCTCGCCGCAGGCTTCCTCACCGGCAAGTACCGCGACGGCGTCACGGTGGACAGCCCCCGCGCCGGTGGCGCGGCCAAGTACCTTGACGACACCGGTCGCGCGGTGCTGGCCACCCTGGACGAGGTCGCGGCCGCGCACTCCGCATCCGTGGCGACGGTGGCGCTGGCCTGGCTCGCCGCCCAGCCGACCATCACGGCGCCGATCTCGAGCGCCCGCACGCTGGAGCAGCTCCCCGACCTGCTCGCGGCCGTCGAGCTCGAGCTGACCGCCGACGAGCTGGAGGCGCTCTCCGGCGCCTCGGAGGCCGCCGTCGCGGCGTGACCGGATCGACCGCGAGGGTGCTCCCGATGGTACGGAGCACCCTCGCGGTGATGGTATCCGCTGGTCAGGGCGTGACCGACTCCGAAAATGTGAGGTACCTCAGCGGACCCGGGTACGGCGGGTGGCTGTCCCCATAGAGCAGCGCGGCAGCGGCGGAGCCCGGCGTCCAATCCCAGAGGTCATCGATCGCGAGCAGGTCTTTCCACTCCGGCACGCCGTGCTGTGCTCCGGCGGCCAGCGCGTCGATCCACCCGTGGAACCATCGAGAGCCGCGTGGCGGACCTGACACGTGCGCCTGGTCGTGGAGGTGAGCGAGCAGGTAGCCGCGCCCGGGAGGTTTCCAGCATGAGGGATGAGAGCAGGACCACGCGACGGACCTGTCCCGCTCCATGATGGAGCGGAAAGGACGGGGTGCGCTGTCGGCGTAGTACTGGTCGGCGATCATGTCGAGGATGCGCGTGCCATATCGTGGGGCGCGGGAGTCTTCGCTGGTGCTTCGCATCGCCCTGCACAGTACGTCGCCGATCAGCGTTTCGTACGGTTCGATCACGATCACGTGCTCGAGATCGTGGACGTCGGTGCGGGGGTGGTGCTTGGCGTGCACGAGCTTGGTTCGTGCGTCTCGCTGCCATTCCTCGGTCGTCGCTTCGCCCGCGAAGACCAGGTGGTAGCTCAGCGTGACGCCGTGCCAGCCGTCCTTCTTGCCGCGACGAGTCTCGCCGAGTCCGCCGCTCGAGACGAGCTCGGCCAACCGCTTCTGCGCCTTGACGACCTGTCTGTCGTCGATGTGCGCCCTGCGCAGGTTCTTCGCGTCCACAACCATGATGTGGTCTTCCGTGCCGGCGGCGATGTGGATGATCATGTCGAAGTCGCCCAGTCCTCGCTGGCGAGCGCGAGCGCCGAGGACGGCGCCGGCCGCTCGGCCTGGTCCGAGCGCGACCTGAATGTGACGCGCGAGGAAGTCCTCGCCGACAGCGCCTTGGTAGAGCGACTTCTTGCTTCCGGGTCCCTCGAGTGGTCGGCTATCCCAATCCTGCGCCCACCCCATCGGGTCGCCGAAAAGCTGATCCAACATGCCTCCTTGGCTGTCCGCGGTGGTACGGAGCACCCCCGGAGGAATGGTATCCTCGTACGGTTGCCAAAAACGTCCGGCGGATGCCGACGTCGGCTTCGCCCCCTTAGCTCATTGGTAGAGCACTTCCTTGGTAAGGAAGAGGTAGTGGGTCCGATTCCCACAGGGGGCTCCGTCTCCCGAACGCGACGAGGGAGACCCCGGCGGGGTAGCTCAGGTGGTTAGAGCACACGGCTCATAATCGTGGTGTCGCGGGTTCGAGTCCCGCCCTCGCTACATAGGTTGAAAACACGGGGAACGGCGGCTGTTGAACAGCCGCCGTTCTTGTGTTTGCAGGCGACATCGCCCACATTCTGCCCACACGTGAAGTGGTGACGCGTGATGACGTCAGAGTCGTATGGCCCTCGTGTGCACCGTGACGGAACCGCGAGCGCAGATGCGGGAAATGTCGCCTCAATCCGTTGATGACACGGTTGTGACCGTCCTGGAGCTTGCTGCGGGGAAAGCCTCCCGTGCCGCAAGCATGGTCAGATCGGAGGTTTTGAGCTCACGTCGCGGCGCCGATCGGGTCGGAGAAGGCGAGCCGGGACGCGTGCCTATGACGGGGCGGCGGGGACTCGGCACTCTCACGCGTCCGGGTGGGCTGGGGTAGTGTCCATCAGCCCGGTGGAGGCGTAACATGAATTGCGGGCTCCTCCCAGGCGTGTTCTGCCGGCCGGTGGTGCTGATTCCGGGTCTCCTCGCGCTGCCGGTCGATGTGGTCGACCGGGGAGAGTGCGCTATGGCGGAACAGTTGTTCCCTGAAGACTCGGCGGATCAGACCGAGCGTCGCATCGAGAGAGCCTGGGAGTCCTTAAGGTCGTCTCGCCGGGATGACCCGGACCGAATTCAGAAGGCACATGACGCGTACTTGTCGGACCCGACCGACGACGAAACGTCTTAGCGTTCTGAAATGCTGGAAGGCAGATCGTACCCATTCTGACATGGGGCGGTGAACTGCGTTTCCCAGCGGGCGCGGGGACGAGGTTCGCATCGGAGTCGATGCGCCCCTCGCCCTCGTTCTCATTCTCATTGCAAGTCTGATGGAAATAGGGAGGCGCATCTCGTGGACGAGATACAGTCTCGAGACGACCGCAGTGGCGGCGACCCGGGCGATCCGATGGAGTTCAGAACGCCGGAGGGCCAGGACGCGGACGCGCGTTGGGACAACGAGGGCGGCTCGGTGGGATCAGACGCCGACCTCGCAGCCGAGGTGGCGGCGGAAACACGTGAACATCGGTGGACTGAGGCGCATGCGCAGCATTGGCACACCAGCGAATACACGACCGCGACTCGCGCGAGGGCCGAGGAACGCGTGACAGGCCGGATCAGCTCGGCGACGACTGACGCCGAAGTCGAAGGACCCTCCGGGAGCGGAGAGCAGTCAGTCCGGCCTGAGGAAGACGATCCTGCCTGAGTGCGTGATGCGCTCGATTGGAGGATCGGCCTCGGCCCGGCCCGCTGCGCACCGACGGACTGCCCGGTAGCAATACCCGCCGGATCCGCGGATTCTCGCCACGCTCCAGGGAGTCCCGGCGTCCCAGCTAGAGCACACGGCTCATAATCGTGGTGTCGCGGATTCGAGTCCCCCCTCGCTACAGCATCAGAAGCCGCCGTCTCGTCGTTCCCCGCGATGATGGATCGCTCCGCCCGATCGGGAGTGTGCACGGACCGGGGCCGCCGCCCGTCGGACGGCGGCCCCGGGTGGTTCTCTCAGCCCTGCGTGAGCGAGAGGTAGAATACGTCCTCGTTCTCCGTCTGGTTGAGGTCGTGCACGGTGGGATCGGCGTCGATGATCGGCACCTGCACCTGGATGGTGTTCTTGCCCGTGCTCTTCCACGTCAGCGGCGTCTTGTTGCCGAAGAGGTCGACCCGGTCGAGCGACGTCACATGATGGACGTTGCGGAGCGTCACCGTCATGGTCGGGTTTCCGAAGTTCAGGTGGATGGTGTCGCCCGTGGCCTGATCCTCGAAGATGTCCGCCTGGTTCTGCCGTTTGAGGTCGATCGCGAGGACGACGCGGTCGTCGTCCAGCCGGAAGCCGTTGGCCGTCGAGAGCGCCTCGTTCAGCTCGGGCTTCAGACCCGGGTCGGTCGTGAAGTCCGTGTACGTCTCGGCCTTCGTGCCGCGCAGCAGCGAGGCCAGCGTGACGAGCGTCTTGCCCTTCGTGCTCAGGCCCGAGCCGCTGCGGATGGTGCGGTTGTAGCCGAAGGCGGCCGGGTCGCTGGGCGACCAATCGGCGAAGTAGATCAGCTTCGTCTGATCGATGTTCTTCGTCCCCTTCGACAGCGCCCACTGGAACACCCGCGGGTAGATGTCGGCGATGAACTTGTCCTCGGTGGTGAAGCCGATCTCCGTCTGCCACACGGACGGGTTCTTGATCCCGCGCTTCTGGGCCGCGGCGTAGATCGTCTGCATGGTGCCGATGGGCATGTAGTGCATGTCGTAGACGTCGATGCTCTTCCACGCCTTCCACTTGTCGAGCAGGGCGATGTACTCGCTGAGCGGAGCGCCGCAGATCCAGCCGCCGTAGACGAGCTTGACGCCGGCGGCGTGGATGACCTCGGCGGCCGGGAGCTGGATGTCGCGCATGTACTGATCCATGCCGCCCTCCCAGAAGCCGGAGCCGGGATAGGCCTCGTTCCACACCTGGAAGTAGGTGATGCCGAGCGGCTTGAGCGTGTCCACGGCGAGCTTCACGAAGGCGGTCCAGTCGGCGGGATCCTGCGGGGGAGTGCGTCCGATGTTCGTCTGGACCTGCTTGCTCTCGATGACCTTCCCCGAGGAGTCCTTCGTCGTGAGCTGGCGCGTGAAGCTGCCGTTCTGCTCGGAGAGGACTGGACCGTAGACGTAGGTGGTGCCGTGGAAGTCGTAGCTGTAGCCGGTGCGGTTGGCCGCCCACCCGGCGGTGTAGGCGAGCACCGGGAGGATCGTCTCGCCGTGCGCCTTCGCCTCGCGGAACTGGCGGACGTACTCGGCGAGGGCGGCCTTGTCGATCTGCCCCTTGGCGGGCTCGACGCTGCCCCAGTCGAAGTCCTGCCGCGACCACTGCACGCCGGCGGTGAGGCCGGTGCTGCCTGCCTGGTTGATGCCGGCGAAGGCGCGGAACGGCTCGTTGAGCACGAACGGCAGGTCCGAGACCGCGCTCGGTGCACCGGTCTTGGAGATCGCGACGGCCTTGATGTCCGTGTCGGCCGTGATGGTGATGGGCTCGGCGTAGGTCTTCGCCGTGCCCGAGGTCGTCGGGTCCGACCCGTCGGTGGTGTACGCGATGCAGGCGCCGTCGGTGGCACTCGAGAGCGCGACCGCGTCACCGGCGTCGATCGCGCCGGCGCCGGGCTTCGCGGTGACGACGGCCGGGGGAGTGGACAGTTGCGTGGTGACGGTCGCCTTCAGCGAGCCGGGGACCCACCACGTCGACACCCCGTCGTCCACGAAGAGGATGTCGTCGCCCGCTGCGGCCGTGACGTTCAGGTCGAACGTGGTCGAGGTCCCCGTGTACGTGAAGAGCTCGCGGAACGTGCTCGCGCTGCCGATCGAGTCGCTGCGGCCATCGTGCGAGAGCAGCACGCGGAAGCGGCCACCGGGCGACGTGAAGCTTCCGGCGATGTGGACGTTCTTGCCGTCGGCGATATCGGGGACGGTGTAGGTCTCGGCGATCGGGCGCCAGTCGGTGCCGATCGAACCGTCGGCCTTCACGAACCAGGCGTGCTCCGGCTTGGTCGTGTCGGCCGCCCACTCGTCGGAGGCGAAGGAGCCGGCGCCGCCCTTGTGAAGCAGGTTGACGGCGTCGCCGTCGATCGACTCGTAGGACCAGCGCCCGGCGCCGACCACGTTGGAGTCGAGCCGATAGTCGCTCACGTTGCCGGAGGTCGGATTGGGTACAGCGGCCGGGCAGTCGGCCGGCGACGGGGCGGTGGCCGTGGTCTCCGCCCGGTTCATGCTCTGCGCAACTGCTTGCGCGGATGTCGGAATTGCTGCGACGCCGAGGATGACCAGCGCCGTCGCGATCGACAACGATCGATTCTTCACCTGTGAACTCCATCGTTCGAGAATGGGAGTGAATTTGCGCGGAAGTGCGCGGTCCGCACAGGTTAGGCCCGGCGCGGCTCGAGTGTCAATCGCGGGTTTCCGCGCTCGCCGCATTCGGCGATGGGGGCTTGCGCCGGCGCTCGTCATGCCTCATTCTGTGGTGTGCAACCGATTGCGCGTTGCATCAGCCTCACGACGACGTGTGCGCCGTGATGAAGTGGGGAGTCTCGACGATGACCGAGCCCGAGCCCGAGCCCATCCCGCGGCGGGTCTTCCTCGGCGCCGCCGCCGCCGCGGCGGCCACCGCGTCACTCGCCCTCGCGGCCGGAGGGCCGCCCCTGAAGGCATCGGCGTCGCCGCTCGGCATCCGCCCGATGGGCGACTCGCCGAACGCGTCGCCGGACGGCACGACGATCCCGTCGGCCTCCTCGATCACCGACAACGGCGGTGCCGTGTGGACGCTGTCGGGAGGAGTGATCCACCGGAACGGCGCCACCGTCGGGAACACCTACAACGTGACCTTGCTGCTCTGGTACGGGGGGATGATCTATCACTCGGGAACGGGTGGACAGTGGTACGTCTGCCTCAACGACGTCTGGCTGAAGGTCACCGACCCCCGCATCCCGCTGTCGGCTCCCGCAGGGATGATGTACGGGGTCAACACCCACCACGACACGGCGCTGTCGCCCACCGACATCGTCGCGGCGATGGGCGCGCTCGGCGCGACGGTCCTCCGGGTCAACACCGGCGGAGACGACGGCTCGATCGCGGCGGCGGCGGGGATCGCGCAGCGCGTCACAGAGGTGGGCAAGAGCGTGTTCCCCGTGATCGACGCCGGACTGCAGGACGCCGGCAAGAATCTGGCGTACGGCTCCGAGGCGCAGGCCCGTGCGGCCGCGCAGGACATCGGCCGACGGGTGGCGACCGCGATGGCGCCGCTCGGCGTCACCATGTACGAGTGCGGGAACGAGCTCACCCGCGACCCGTACGTCGTCGCCGCCGACCACACGAACGACGCGGGCACGAAGGCCATCGACTGGCGCAACGACACCTGGCCGCTCATGCGCGGTTTCATGCTGGGTCTGATCGACGGCGTCAAGGGCGTCCAGCCGTCCGCGCTGATCGGCATCAACTTCTGCCGGTCGGACATCGGCGCTGCGGACGCCCTCTGGGACGGGATGCAGCCGGACGGCTCCGGCGGCCATCCGCAGGTGCGGTGGGACATCACGACCTGGCACAACTACCAGGTCGACGGCGACCTGTTCCGCATCGGGACGGACGGCGCCGGGCCGTCCTTCAACCTGCCGATCTACGCCAAGGCGCGCTACGGCAAACCGTTCATGGTCACAGAGTGGAACTCCAACGAGGACGACGCGCTCCCGCACCGGGCCGCGTACATCCCCTCCCAGCTCCAGGAGTTCCGGGCCGCGCGGACGACGGTCGGCCTCCAGTCGGCGATGTTCTACAGCCTCGATCAGGGGGCGAAGTGGGGTCTCACCCAGGGCGACGGCACCCCGTTGGACCCCCCGTACAGCGCGTACCAGGACGACGTGTTCGCGCATCCCGATGCCGTCGCGAGCGGGGCGCCCGTCGGGTCGACGATCTCCCTGAGGGCATCGAACGGGATGTACGTGAGTGCGAGGAAGCAGGACGACGGCACGGCGCCGCTGCAGGCGATCGCCCCGGTCGTCGATGTCTGGGAGCGGTTCACGGTGGTGGACGCCGGGAACGGCATGATCGCCCTGCAGGCTCAGGCGAACGGCAGGTACGTCAGCGCCTGGGAGCCGACGACGACCGACGGTCCGCTGACTGCGGCGGTGACCGCCGTGGCGGTGTGGGAGTCGTTCCGCTGGGTCGTCCTCGGGGCGGGCTCCATGGGGCTGGTCAGCTCGGCGAACGGCGACCTCGTCAGCACGTGGCAGGACACGGACGGTGCCCCGGTGAAGGCGAGCGCTCCGCGCCTCCTCGGCTGGGAGACGTTCCAGTGGGCGGTGGCCTGACGCTCAGAGCACGTCGTACGGCTCCAGGGTCGGTCCAACGGTCGACCGGCCGACGATGAACTTCGGCTCGACGTACTCGACGCCCGGCTCGCCGTCGCCGCCGATGGCGGCGAGCAGCCGTCTGGCGGCGTGCTCCCCGACCGTGATGAGCTGCGGGTCGAAGGTGGTGAACGGATCGTCCGGCCGGCGGACGCCCGCGAGGCGGTTGTCGTAGCCGACGATGGCGATGTCGTCCGGCACGCGGATGCCGTGCTTGTGGAACTCGGCGAAGAGGCCGATCGCGATCTCGTCGTTCGCGGCGAAGATGGCATCGACGGGCTCGCCACTCGCCATGATCCGCTCGGCCGCGTCGGTGCCCCAGCGCTGCAGGTAGCTGCCGTAGAGCGGGCCGCCGAGCGCGGTCCTGATCCCGGCGGCGGCCATCGCGTCCGCGAAACCTGCGGCGCGGGCGTCGACAGCGGGCTCGTGGACCGCCGCTGTCACGTGGGCGATGTGCCGGCGGCCGAGGCCGATCAGGTGCTCGGCGGCGATGCGTCCGGCGGCCCGGTTGTCCGGCGCCACGACGTAGTCGGTCTCGGGTGTGGCCGACGAGGAGGCGAACACGACGGGCACGGCGAAGTCCTCCGAGAGAACGAGGCTCGCGCGGTTGGGATCGTCGCCGACGACCAGGATGCCGTCGATGCGACGCGACCGCAGCCGCTTCAGGTAGTCGTTCAGCCGCCGCGGCGTGCCCCGGGCGTCGAGGGTGACCGCTGCGATGTTCTCGCGGCCGAGCAGGTCGGTGGCGCCGACGATGAGCGGCATGCTAAAGCGCCCCTGTGCGGCCTCGGCCAGCACCCCGACGATGAAGCTGCGGCCCGTGACGAAGGAGCGGGCGATCATGTCGGGCTGGAACTGGAGGCGCTCCGCCGTCTCGATCACCTTCGCGCGCGTCTCTGCGGACACCCGGCCGACGCCTCCGAGCGCCCGCGAGGCCGTCGTGAGCGAGACGCCCGCCGCGCGCGCGACGTCGCTCATGCTGGCCCGCTTCGTCATCCGTCCTCCTCGAGAATGGCGCTCACCTAACGTTAGTGGGGGAGACGCCTCGGCGTCATCCGAGTGTAAGCGATTTCGCTCGGAGGCCCGTGCGACGCGTCCGCGACGGGTGCCCCTTGTTCCGCTGCGAAGCCGAACGCGAAAACTCTTGCGCGTGCCCCACGGCCGCTGTTCAAGGCTGGTCGGCGAATTCGCGCAAGCGATTGCGCATATCTGCGAAATGCTTGCTTCGCGCCCGTCCATGAGGCAGACTGCGAATGCGAAAGCATTTGCGCTACCCATTCCATTCCGGAGAACAGCGGCTCTCCCCGCCGCAGCAACCAAGGAGTTTCAATGATGAAACCATCGCGTAAGGCCGCCGTCGCCGCAGCGACAGGAGTCGCCGTGCTCGCCGCACTGGTCGGATGCTCGAGTTCGCCCGCCTCCGAGGCAGGCAACGGCAAGGTCACGATCACGATCGGCGACCGGCCGGCCTCGTCGGACAAGGACAATCGCGCCTTCTACGACAGCCAGGTGAAGGCGTTCGAAAAGGCCAACCCCTCCATCACCCTCAAACCGATGGAGACGGCCTGGGACGCCACCACCTTCCAGGCCCTGGTCGCGGGCGGCAATCTGCCCGACGTCCTCAGCGTGCCGTTCACCGAGCCCCAGGGGCTCATCGCCCGCAAGCAGGTCGCCGACCTGAGCGGCGTGCTGAAGTCGAGCAAGCTGATCGACCAGCTGAACCCGACGGTGCTCAAGGTGGCGCAGGACAGCAGCGGCAACACCTACGGCGTCCCGGTGTCCGCGTACTCCGTCGGCCTCATCTACAACCGCGACCTGTTCACCAAGGCCGGCCTCGACCCCGACAAGCCCCCGACCACCTGGGAGGAGCTGCGCGCCGACGCCAAGCAGATCACCGAGAAGACCGGTGCCGCCGGCTACGCGCAGCTGACAACCAAGGGCCAGGGCGGCTGGATGTTCACCACCCAGACCTACGCGTTCGGCGGTAGCGTCGAGAACGCCGACGGCACGAAGGTCACCTTCGACAGCGCGCCGTCCAAGGATGCGCTGAAGGCGCTGCAGCAGATGCGCTGGACCGACGCCTCCATGCCCAGCACGACACTCCTCGACCTGGACGCGATGGCCCAGCAGTTCGCCGCAGGGAAGATCGGCATGTTCATGTCGGCGCCCGACCAGTACTCCGCCTCGGTGGTCACCAACGGCATGGACCCGAAGAACTTCGCTGTGGGCGGCCTGCCGCAGAACGGCGGCGAGCACGGCACGCTCTCCGGAGGGTCCGTCGAGGTGGTCAGCCCGAAGGCGACCGAGGAGCAGAAGCAGGCCGCGATCAAGTGGATCGAGTTCTACTACCTGGCCAAGTACCAGGACGAGGGCAAGGCGACGGCCACCGCCAAGGCCAGCGCCGCCGACAACCAGCCCGTCGGCCTTCCGGGGCTGCCCGTCCTGAGTGCCGAGCAGCAGGCGAAGTACAACGACTGGATCAAGCCCTACGTCAACGTGCCTGTCGACAACTTCGCGCCCTACGTGAAGGTGGCGGCCGACCAGGAGATCATCCCCGAGCCGGTGTCCCACGCGCAGGAGGTCTACGCCGCCCTGGACCCGGTGGTCCAGGCGGTGCTGACCGACCGGAACGCCGACATCGACTCGTTGCTCGCCAAGGCGGCAGGCGCCGTCCAGGCGAAGCTCGGGCGCTGACGCCCCGCGGCCCGGCACGCACGCTCGCGTGCGGCCGGGCCGCGACATCCCGAAGGAGTCACCATGGTCATCAGGGAGCAAGCCCCGGCCATTCCTCAGTCCCGCAGCCGGGCGGTGGAGCCGCCTCGCGCACGCCGGCGCAACCGGTTCCTCAGCTGGTATCGCCAGGGCGGATTGGTCGTCGTGCTCTTCGCCGTGCCGATCGTTCTGATCTTCCTCTACTTCTCGTGGGGGCCGATCGTGAGCGGGCTGCTGATGAGCCTGCAGAAGACGAACCTCGTCGACCCCGCGCAGTGGGTGGGCATCGGCAACTTCACCTACGTTCTCGCGGATCCCCTGCTCGGGCAGGCGACGCTCAACACCCTGTACTTCACCGTGCTGGCGATCATCTTCGGCTTTCCGCTGCCGATCTTCCTCGCCGTCTTCATGGCCGAGCTCAAGGGCCGGTCGTGGATCTACACGACGCTGGCCTACCTGCCCGTGATCGTGCCGCCGGTCGTGTCGATCCTGCTGTGGAAGGTGTTCTACGACTCGTCGGCCGACGGTCTGTTCAACTCCATCCTGGGCGTGATCGGCATCCCTCCGCAGCCGTGGCTGGACTCGACAGCGACCGCGATGCCCTCCATCGTGCTCGAGTCCACCTGGGCGGCCTCGGGGACCGCGGTCATCATCTACCTCGCTGCTCTCACCTCGGTGCGCGCCGAGCTGTACGAGGCGGCGGAGCTCGACGGGGCGAGTGTCTGGTCGCGCGTCTGGCACATCACCCTGCCGCAGATCCGCGGGATCATCCTGGTGATGCTGCTGCTTCAGATCATCGGCACGATGCAGCTGTTCACCGAGCCGTACCTGTTCACCGGCGGCGGCCCGCAGGGCGCGACCACCACGATCCTCCTCCTCATCTACAACTACGCGTTCGTCAACGGCGACTACGGCGCGGCGACGGCGTTGAGCGTCCTGCTCGCGGCGGGACTGTGCGTCCTTTCCGCGGTCTACCAGCTCGCGACGCGGAAATGGAGCACAGACTGATGAGCAGCTCACTTCTCGAGAGCGACGAGCAGGCGCGACTCGACGCGCCGGTCGTCCCCACCGCCCGCAGACGCCGGCGCGCTGCGGACGGCGGCGAGCGGAGCGTGATCTCCTTCAGCGACCGCAAACGCCTCCGCGTGCGGGTGCCGCTGACCATCGTGCAGATCCTCATCCTGGTCGGGCTGGTGATCGCCGGCCTCGGACCGCTGCTGTGGCTGCTGAAGGCGGCGATCTCGCCCACTCAGGACACGCTGCGCGAACCGCTCGCGCTGTTCCCGTCCGGCGTCGTGCAGTGGCAGAACCTCGCGACGGCGTGGGATCAGGGGCACATCGGCTACTACCTGGGCAACACCGCGATCCTCGCGCTCGGCGCGATGATCGCCAACCTCTTCGTCTGCACGACCGGCGCGTACGTGCTCAGCGTCCTCCGGCCGAAGTGGGGGCCGATCCTGTCGGGCGCCATCCTCGCGACGCTGTTCATCCCGAGCATCGTCTCCCTCGTCCCGCTCTACCTGACCGTGCTGAAGATGCCCGTGATCGGGGCCAACCTGACCAACACCTACTGGGCCGTCTGGCTGCCGGCGGCCGCGAGCGCGTTCAACGTGCTGGTCATCAAGCGCTTCTTCGACTCGATCCCGCGCGAGTACTTCGAGGCCGCCCGGATCGACGGAGCCGGCCACGTGCGGGTGTTCACGACCGTGGTGCTCCCGCTCTCGCGTCCCATCCTCGGCGTCGTCGCCCTGCTCGCCGTCATCGCCTCCTGGAAGGACTACCTGTGGCCCCTGCTCGTGCTCCCCGACCCGGCGCTCCAACCGGTGTCGGTCGCGCTGCCGAAGCTGGCGGCGCGCAGCGAGCTCAACATCCAGATGGCGGGGCTGTTCCTGGCGCTGCTCATCCCGGTGGTGCTGTTCATCGTCTTCCAGCGGTCGTTCCTCCGGGGCGTCGGAATGTCCGGCGGGGTGAAGGGATGATCGGGCCTCTGGGTGCGCTGCCCCGCCGCGTGCTGGTCACCGGAGCCGACGGTTCGATCGGCCGCGCGACCACCGAGCGCCTGATCGGCCTCGGCGTCGCCGTGACCGCGCTGTCGCTCGACTTCGCCGCGGACAGCCCGGCCGACCGGGTGATCGTCGGCGACGCGCGCGACGAGGCGACCGTGGCCGGGGCGCTGGAGGGCGCCGACGCGGTCGTCCACCTCGCGGCGATCCCGCATCCCTCGCTGGGGACGCCTGCGGTCGTCTTCGGGACGAACGCCGTCGCGACGTTCACCGTGCTCGCCCAGGCCGGGCAGGCGGGCGTGCAGCGTGCCGTGATCGCCAGCAGCATCAACGCGTTCGGCGTCCCGATGAACACGAACCAGGTGATGCCCGCCTACTACCCGCTCGACGAGGAGATCCCCGCCGACATCGCGGACGGCTACTCCCTCTCCAAGCAGGCCGACGAGGCGAGCGCGCGGATGGCGTTCCGGCGCTGGGGGATCAGCAGCGTCGCGCTGCGGTTCCCGCTCATCAAGGACAGGGACACCCTCCTGCGGAGCGCGGAGGACATCGCGAACGACCCGTCGAGCATGGCCAGGGAGGGATGGGCGTACCTCGACCTGCGTGACGGTGTCCGCGCCATCGAGCTGGCCCTGACCGTGCCGCTGAGCGGTGCGCACGTCGTCGGCCTCAGCGCGGACGACCTTCTGATCGACCGCCCGGCCGCCGAGCTGCTCCGTGCCTACGCGCCCTCCGTGCCTGTGCGTGGGGTGATCGGCGCACACGGACCGCTCGTGGACACCACACGGGCGCGCGACCTGCTCGGCTTCGAGCCGCAGCACTCCATCCACCGGCCCGACCGGGCCGACGACGAGCTCGAGTTGGGAGCCCTCCGTGCGTGACACCGCCCCGTTCCACACCTTCGACCAGCCGTGGACGGCCAGAGAGGCCGTGCGCATCACCGGCATCCGCGCCATCGTGACGGCGCCGGAGGGCATCCCCCTGGTGGTGGTCCGTGTCGATACCGACGTCGACGGGCTGTACGGGCTCGGCTGCGCGACCTTCACCCAGCGCTGGCACGCCGTCGTCGCGTTCGTCGAGCGGCACCTCGCGCCGCTGGTGGTCGGGCGGTACCCCGGTGACATCGGCGACCTGACCCGGCTGTCGCGCTACTCCGGCTACTGGCGCGAGGGCCCGGTGGAGAACAACGCGCTCTCGGGCCTCGACATGGCGCTGTGGGACATCGCGGGCAAGCGCGCGGGGCTTCCGGTGCACGAGTTGCTCGGCGGCAAGGTGCGGGCAGCGGCCGACACGTACATCCATGCCGGCGGCCGTGACATCCGGAGCACGCTGGATCAGGCGGAGGAATTCGTCGCGCAGGGCTGGCGCCACGTGCGGCTGCAGTCCGGCCAGACTGGCATCGGCACCTACGGCGCTCCTGTGGTCGAGGGGGTGCCGCGCGCCGGCGCGCCGTATCCGCGCGGCTGGAACGTCGGCGAGTACCTGGCCGGTCTGCCCCGGCTGTTCGAGCAGGCCCGCGAGCGCCTCGGCGACGGCGTCGAGCTGCTGCACGACGTGCACTCGCGGCTCACGCCCAAGCAGGCGGTCGTCCTCGCCCGGTCGCTGGAGCCGTACCGACTGTACTTCCTGGAGGATGTGCTGGCCCCCGAGCACTGGGACCGACTCCCCGAGGTGCGCTCGCAGTCCCCGGTGCCCATCGCGGTCGGCGAGCTCGCCACCTCCCTCACCGACGCCGCGCGGCTGATCAGCGGCGGAGGCGTGGACTTCATCCGCGCCCACATCTCGGCGATCGGCGGCCTCACGCCCGCCAAGAAGCTGGCCACCCTCGCCGAGTTCTTCGGAGTCAGGACCGCGTGGCACGCCCCGGGCGACACCTCGCCGGTGGGCGCCGCCGCCAACGTGGCGGTCGATGTCACGACGAGCGCGTTCGGCATCCAGGAAGGGCACGTCTACAACGAGGCGACGCACGAGGTGTTCCCCGGGACGCTGGACATCGTCGACGGCTGGCTCACGCCGAACGAGGCGCCCGGCTGGGGCATCGACCTCGACGAGCGTGAGGCGGCGCGCTACCCCGCCGAGCTCTCCGCCCACGACGAGTGGGCCGCGGGCGTGAGAGGGCTCGACGGGGGGTTGTACGCTCCGTGACGCCGGGATGACGGTCAGTGGGCGACGACAGGCTCCGGGGCGTCGGCCTCCGTGTCGGCACCGCGGACCGGCGAGTCCGCGGCGGTGACGGGGCGCCGGCGGTAGAGGAACGCGGTCAGCACCGCGCCGAACGCGAAGAACGCCGCGCCCCACCAATACGCCGTCGCGTAGCTGTGCACGGCCGCCTCGGCCGCGACGGCCGGGGTCGGCGGCAGGTGCGACGCGAGGTAGTCGGTCGCGGCGGTCGCGGCCAGCGTGTTGAGCAGGGCCGTGCCGATCGAGCCTCCGACCTGCTGGCTGGTGTTGACCATGGCGGACGCCACGCCCGCGTAGTGCCGGTCGACGCCGAGGGTCGCGGTCTGGATGGCCGCCGGCATCGTCGAGCCCATCCCGAAGCCGAGGATCATGAGCGGAGGCAGAAGGTCGACAGCATAGTTCGCGGTCACTCCGAGGTGCGTCAGGTAGACCATGCCGCTGGCGGCGATCGTCATGCCGATCGGCACCATGACCTTCGGTCCGAAGCGCGGCAGGAAGATGTTGGTCGAGAGCTGAGCGGCGAGCACCAGCATCGCGATCATCGGCAGGAAGCCGAGTCCCGTCTGGATGGGCGTGAACTTCAGCGTCGCCTGCAGGTAGTAGGTGACGAACAGGAAGATGCCGAACATCCCTGCGCCCGCGATCAGGATCGCGCTGTACGACGCCGCCCGGTTGCGGTGCAGGACGATCGGGAGCGGGAGCAGCGGGTGCTCCGCACGGCGCTGCCAGAGCACGAAGGCGATCAGGAGCACGCCCGCGGCGGTGAGGAAGCCCCACGAGGCCGGCGAGTCCCAGCCGTCGGACTCCGCGTTGGAGAAGCCGTACACGAGCGAGAACAGCGCGGCCGAGACCAGGATGGTGCCGGGCACATCCAGCTTCGGTCGCGGTCCGACGCGCGGCACGGAGGTGACGAAGACGAGGGCGCCCGCGATCGCGACGATCGCGATGACCACGTTGATGTAGAGGTTCCAGCGCCAGTCGAGCTGCTCGGTGAGCACGCCGCCGAGCAGCAGGCCGACGGCGCCGCCGGCTCCCGCGATGGCACCGAAGATGCCGAACGCGCGGGCGCGCTCCTTCGGCACGGTGAAGGTCGTTGTCAGCACGGCGAGGGCGGTCGGGGCGAGCAGCGCGCCGAACGCCCCCTGGAGGGCCCGCGCGCCGACCAGCAGGCCGAAGGTGGTGGCCGCGCCGCCGAGCGCGGAGGCGCCGGCGAACCCGATCAGTCCGATGATGAAGGAGCGTTTGCGGCCGATGAGGTCGGAGAGGCGGCCGCCGAAGAGGAGGAGGCTGCCGAAGGCGAGCGAATAGGCGGTCACGATCCACTGGCGGTCCGCGTTGCTGAAGCCGAGATCGGCCTGCGCGGAGGGCAGTGCGATGTTCACGACGGTCGAGTCGAGGACGACCATCAGCTGCGCCAGCGCGACGGTGACGAGCGTCCACCAGCGGCGGGTGGATGCGGCCGGCTGCCCGGGTGCGGCCGGCGAAAGAGTGGGCGAGGTCTGTGGCATGCGGGCCAGCATATACGAAACTCGCGAGTTCCGGATCTCTTTTGTTCAGAAATTCATCTAGACTGTCTGCAATGGAAACTTCAGCCCCCGCGACGAGGCTCGGGCGCAAGCGGGACCACACGCGCGACCCGGAGATCCTCGACGCCGCCCTCGACGTGCTCGCAGAGGTCGGCTACGACCGCATGACCATGGACATGGTGGCCGCGCGCGCCAAGGCCGGCAAGGCCACGGTGTACCGGCGCTGGCCGTCGAAGGCCGACCTCGTGATCGAGGCCGTCGCCTGCATGAAGAAGGCGGATGCCGACCCCGCGAAGCTGCCCGACACCGGGACGCTTCGCGGGGATCTGATCGCGATGATGAAGCCGCACACGATCGTGGACGCCGAGAAGAAGCTGCAGGTGATGGCCGGCTTGGTCTCGATGCTCGCGCAGAGTCCCGAGTTCACCGACGCCGTGAACGAGGCGATCGTCGAGCCGCGCGCCTCCATCAACAGGGTGTTCCTGCGCCGGGCGGTCGACCGCGGCGAGATCCCGGCGGACGTGGACATCGACCAGCTCGCCCTCCTCGCGCCGTCGATGGCCGCCTACCGCACGCTCGTACTGCGCAAGCCGGTCGACCGTGCGTTCCTCATGGGCGTGCTCGACGACATCCTGCTGCCCGCGGTGGGCATCCGGAAGGGCGACGCGGTCAGCGCGCAGGCGTGAGGTAGAGGCCGAGGGACTCGATCAGCCCCTTCGTGCCCCGCTCGCGGCTGACCCCGTCCGCCCAGAAGCGGTCGAAGAAGACGCCGTGCTCGGTGTGCGTGAAGCGCGTTCCGCTCTCGATCGGGTCGAACTCCAGCGAGGCGACGGACGTGGACATGTGCTCGCCGTCGAGCCACATGTCGTAGGTCGTCACGATGCGGACGTGCTCCACGATGTCGGTGTAGGTCGCGACGTAGCGCGAGACGGGTCCGTCGTGGAACTTCGCCTCGTCGATGTCGCGGCCGCCGACCCGGAAGTCGAAGACCCATTCGCGGTTCTGCTCGAAGGCATCGCCGGCGCCCCACCAGGCGAGCTTCTCCTGCTCGACCGCGAAGGCGTCCCAGACGCGCTCGATCGGTGCGGGGTAGTCGCGGGTCAGCGTGAAGCCGGAGCGTGCCAGGCGGCGTTCGATCGTCATGATTCGTTCCTTTCTCAGCGGGTGAGGGTGATGTGGAGCTCGCCGCTCTCGGCGACCTCGCTGGTCACGGTGTAGTCGGCGTCGAAGCCGGCGAGGTCGTCGAACAGGCGGTGTCCCCGGCCGAGGAAGATCGGCGCCACCATCAGATGCAGGTCGTCGACGAGTCCGGCTCGGAGGAAGGCGCTGGCGGTGCCGTATCCACCGCCGATGCGCACGTCCCGGCCGCCGGCGGCCCGGGTCGCCTCGGCGAGCACGTCCTCGGGGCTCGCGTCGCGGAAGTGGAACGTCGTGCCGCCGGCCATCTCGACGGAGGGCCGCGGCGCGCTGTGCGTGAGCACGTAGACCGGGGTGCCGAACGGCGGCCGCTCGCCCCACCAGCCCTTCCAGTCCGGGTCGTCGGGGAAGCTGTGCAGGCCGAACATCCCGGCCCCCATGATCTCGGCGCCGACGCCCTCGAAGAACGCGGCGGCGTAGCGCTCGTCCACTCCCGTCGTGCCGGCACCGGTGGTGTCCCCGAAGATCCTGGCGCGGAAGGTGCGGGTGGCGGTGTATGCGGCCGTCAGGCGCCCCCAGTCCGGGCCCATCGGTTCGTCGGGCGTCGCATCGGCGGGGTCGGGCGTGTAGCCGTCGAGCGAGGCGAAGAGGTCCATGCGGACGCGGGTCATGTCAGTGCTCCTTCTCGGTGGTGCGGATCAGGTGGATGCCGAGCCGGTCGGCCTGGTGCTCCGCTGGCGTGCGCTGCTCCCCGAGCCACAGGTGGAGCACGTCGAGGGCTCCCGGCCGGAGAGTGACGGTGCGCACCCTCCCGTGCTTCTCGGAGGTGATGACGCCCGCGTCCTCGAGCACCCGGAGGTGCTGCAGGAACGACGGGAGCGCCATGGCGAACGGCTCCGCCAGCTCCGACACGACCGCAGGCGCCTTCGCCAGTCGCTCGACGACCGCGCGACGCGTCGGGTCGGCGAGCGCGCGGAGCACGCCGTCGAGCTGGTCGTGATAGTTAGGCATATACCTAACTATACAAGCGACGGTGAACGCGTCAAGAGCGGGTTCGTGGCGCCCGCTCCCGGTCTCCCTTCCGTCGCCGCGTCAGGGCCGCTGTTCCGTGATATGGACGTGGACGTCGGTCCGCTCCTCGGCCATCGTCCAGAGCCGGTGGGCGATGTCGGCAGGGTCGATCGCCGTCGGACCCGCGTAGGGGGAGCCCTTCACCGAGCCGTTGATGACGATCTCGCCGACGTAGACGCCCTCCTCGCGCAGGCGAGCGGCGAGCAGCCCGACGAGCTTTGTCTTGGCTGAGCACTCCAGCGCGACGCCGTCGCCGCCGAACGAGACGGCGTACGCGTCGATGGCGTCGTCCTGCAGACCGAGGGCGCCGTTGACGACGAGGACCGAGCCGGTGCCCGCCGCGCGGAGGTCGTCGCGTACTGCCTGGACGGCGGTGAGCAGCCCGGCGACCCCGATGTCGAACACGTGCGCGACCTGCGCCGGGTCGCTGTCGAGGACGTCGTTCACGGCGACGCTCCGGTAGGCGGTAAGCGCGAGCGCGGTCACGGCGCCGAGTTCGGTGCGGATGCGTTCCAACGTGCTGCTGAGGGATGCCGGGTCGCTCGCGTCGCCCACGAACGGCCGCGCGGCGATGCCGGCGGCGCCGAGCTCGGCGACGCCGGCGTCCAGCCGGTCGGCGTTGCGGCCGATCACCGCGACCGACCAGCCCCTCCCTCCGAATTCGCGGGCGATGGCGTGACCGTTTCCGGGACCGTATCCGACGACGACGAGCAGGGGATGATCTCATTCCCAGGGGACAGGCGACGCTCCGGGTGAGCGTCGCTGGTGCCCACCGTAGCATTAAACGGAATCGGAAGCTCCGGATCCGTTTATTCGGGTAGGATGGCAGCGTGAGCACCCCAGCCCCGTCCGGCAGGCGACCGCGAGCGGACGCGGAACGCAACCGCCGGCGTATCCTCGACGCCGCGACCCGGGTGTTCGCGGAGCGCGGGCCGGCGGCGACGCTCGGTGACGTCGCGACGGCCGCGAAGGTCGGGATCGGCACCATCTACCGCAAGTTCCCCGACAAGCAGGCGCTGATGGACGCCCTCTTCGAGGACCGGATCGACGCCATCATGCGGGTGGTCGACGAGGCCGCCGAGCTGGCGGACCCGGGCGAGGCCTTCCGCGCGTACCTCGTCGGCATGATCGGGCTGCATGCCGCCGACCGCAGCCTCGCCACGGTGCTGTTCGCCCCCGGTCGCTACGACCGCTTCCCACCGGAACTGAGCGACCGGCTCGGTTCCACCGCCGACCGCCTCATCGCCGACGCGGTCGCGGCCGGAGAGCTCCGTCCCGGCTTCACCCGCCAGGACACCATCGCCCTTGCCGCGATGGTGAGTACAATCGCGCTCGCGACACGCGCGGACGATCCCGAGTTGTGGCGCCGCTACGCGGACATCGTCGTGAATGGGACGCGCGCGACCGCCGACGGAGCCCCGCTCGCTCCAGAGCCGCCCGGGTTCCGGGCGATGACCGAAGCGCTCAGCCGGGTGCTCTGATCCGTCCGCGAGGCCCCAGCCGAGATGGGGTCAGGAGCGGGTGGAATCTAGCCCGCGTCGGCGCCGTCGCTCGACGCGGCGAGCAGGGGGACGATCACGTCGCTGATCGGCGTCGGGATGCCGTGCTTCCGTCCGAGGCGTCGCACCACGCCGTTGCGCGCGTCCCACTCGAGCGGCCGGCCGGCCTCCCGGTCGGCGAGGATCGACGTGCCGAGGTCTTCGGGGAACGACCGGAACCGGGCCAGCAGCTCGGCCGGGACGTCGTCGTCCAACGCCGCTCCCTCGGCGCGGGCGACGGCGAGGCACTCGCGCAGGTAGTCCAGCGCGAGTGCCGCGATGTCGTCCCGGCGGAACATCCCCGCCCGGCGGCCGGTCAGCACCATGAGCCCGGCGACCGCGTTCTGGAGCAGCTTGCGCCAGGCCACGGACGCGAAATCGGCGGACAGCTCCACCTCGCACCAGCTGCCGTGCAGTGCCTGACGCACGACCGCCGACGCCGGATCGTCCGGCAGCGTGAGACGCGCGTCGCCGCGCAGCAGGACAGAGCCGTCTGGCTGCGTCTCGGCGGGGAACCACACCACCGAGGGGACGATCCGCGCCCCTGGCATGATCGGCTCCAGCGCCGCGAGCTGCTCGACGCCGTTCTGCAGGACGCAGACCACGGTCTGCGGGCCCACAAGCGCGTTCAGCCACGAGGACGTGGCAGCCAGCTGGGTCGTCTTCACCGCGAGGAAGACGAGCTCGGCAGGCTCGCCGACCGTCGTCGGGTCGGTGGCGACCGGACCGGGGACGACGGTGTCGCTATCGCCGCGGCGCAGAACGAGGCGATCGCGAGCGGTCCGCCCGTAGAGCCGGACGGGCCGGCCGGCCTCGTGCAGGGCCGCCGCGACGGTGGTCCCGATCGCTCCGGGGCCGATCAGGGCGATCGTCCCGGTGGGCGTGGGCGTGGGCGTGGGCGTGGACGCGGGAGCGGGTGCTGGAGCTGCGGTTCGAGGCTCGGCTGTGCTCATGCCCACCACCCTAGGGCGGCGGCGCCACCTGATCGACCTCGGCCACACAGACGCGCGCCCGCACGGTGTCGGAGACTGGACGGCGGCGAGCGGATACGAGTTCGGCCGCACGTTCCCGGTCGCCGAACCCTTCACCGCCGCGTTCATCGCCAACGACGCGATGGCGGTGGGTTTCATCGGCGCCCTCGCCGAACGTGGCTACGACGTGCTGCGCGATGTCAGCGTCGTCGGCTTCGACGACGTCCCGGAAGCGCAGTTCCTGCGCCCGGGCCTGACGACGGTGCGTCAGGACTTCGGCGCTCTCGGTGAGGCCGCGCTCACCGTGATCCTGGAGGTGCTGGACGGCCCGGGCACGGGACGATCACCGGCACCGCTGGAGCCGACGCTCGTGGAACGCGGGTCGAGCGCCCGCGTCGCCGGGAGCCGGGATGAGCCCGCCCGTCCCGTCGCGAGCGCGACGGCTCCGGCGACGGCGCACGGGTCTTAGCGGGCTCACCGGAGGACGCGGTAGCGGATGTGGGTGGCGTGCGGCGTGTCGATCACACGGAGGACCTCCAGTTCAACCTCGGCGGGGAGGGTGTCGAACAGCCGGTGTCCATCCCCGAGGAGGACCGGGATGAGGTGCACCTGGATCTCGTCCAGCACGCCCTCCTCGATTGCCTTTCTCGCGGTGTAGCCGCCCTGAACATAGACGTTCCGGTCGCCGGCGGCGGCCGCGGCCTGCGCGATTGCGCTGCGGATCCCGTCGAGGACGTACGTGACGTTGGGGTAGCCCCAGCGGGCGGCCGGGCCGGGTGGCCGGTGGCTGGGGACAAAGATCGGGACGCCGTTGTGCACGTCGCCGCCCCAGTGGTCCATCAGCTCGGCCGTCCTGCGGCCGGTCACGACCGCGCCGATCTCGTCGAGCTCGTCGGCGAGGGCCTTCGCGTCGCCCGTGAGCGCCGCCTCGTCTCCTCCGGGCGCGTACCAATCGTGCAGACGGTTGCCGTCGGAGCCGCCGAGGAAGTCGTCCGGGGTGGAGACGAATCCGTCCAGCGAGACGGACATGTAGAGCACGGTAGCCATGATGACTCTCCCTTCCGCGCGGCCTCATCGCTGCCACGGGGACGACCCTACGGTCCAGGGGGTGTTGACGAATAGCGCCGAATTCCGTGAGTGCGGCGCCGCGTAACCACTGCGGCGGCGCGCGGGCGGGCAGGGGTTACGGGCTACCGCAGAAGCGGCGACCGTCGGCGTCAGCCGACCCAGAACCCCTCGTGCGGCACGGCGGCCTCCTCCTCCAGGAGCGGGCCGATGACCGTGACCTCCCTGTTGCCGTCCGCGAAGACCAGACGGCACGGGTGGGCGAGCGTCGGGGTGTCCGGGTGGTCGCCCGCCACCGCGCGCAGGCCCGACTCCGGCAGCCCGTAGACCACCGCGCCGATCCCGGACCAGTAGATGGCGCCCGCGCACATCGCGCACGGCTCGCACGAGGTGACGAGGGTGTGCTGCCGGAGCTCGTCGGCAGGGATGCTGCGGGAGGCCATCCGGACCAGGTTGGTCTCCGCGTGGTTGGTGACGTCGTTCCCGCTCGTGACCGTGTTCTCCGCCTCCAGGACGACCCTGCCGTCCGGGCCCACGAGCACGGCGCCGAAGGGGTGGTTGCCGTGCGCCCGCGCGTCGGCGGCGAGCTGGATGGCGCGGCGCAGGTGCTCCTCGTGGGCAGACGTGGTCATGGGCGGTCCTCACTGCTGGTGTCCGTTGAAGGCTAGCAACCGCCTCACCACCAGTCGCCGCCGTCGATCCAGCCGTCGAAGCCGAGGCCGCCGTCGAAGCTCGCCCAGAGGGCCGAGGTGAGGGCGATGTCCGCGACCGTGTCGAAGATGGTGTAGCCGACGATCGTCTTCATCACCGGGTCGTCGGTGTCGCCGAGCGCCCGCCGGATCGCTCCCGGGCGACGCTTCTCGGAGCGGGCCGCCGCCTTCGCGAGGCTCTTCGGGCGGGCGTCGGCCGGCTTCTCGGCGGGAGTGGCCGCCTCCGCCGTGAAGCGATCGAAGAGCAGGTCGAGCTGCGCGGGCGTCAGCTTCTCGAACGCCTCGACGTGCACCCGCTCGATCGTCTTCGGGGAGGACGATGCCAGCAGCCGCTCGTAGCGGGCCACGGCCTCCGCGTCCGCCCGGGTGACGCCGGGCTCGAGGGGGGTGTCGGGCAGATCCAGGTTCCGCCCGAAGATGCGGTCGACGATTCTCATGATGCTGCTCCTGTTCGGTCGGTGTTGCTGGATGCGCGGCCGTAGCTCTCCAGGAGCCGCAGCCAGATCTCCGAGACGGTGGGGAAGGCCGGAACGGCGTGCCACAGCCGGCTCAGCGGGACCTCGCCGACGATGGCCGTCGTCGCGGTCTGGACGAGCTCGGCGACGTCGGGGCCGACGAAGGTCGCGCCGACGACGACCTCGCGGTCGGGGTCGACGATCAGCCGTGCCCGGCCGCGGTAGCCGGTGCGCGAGAGGGCGGCGCCGGCGACCAGTCCGAGGTCGTAGTCGACGACGCGCACGGTGCGCCCCGCCGCACGCGCGGCGTCCGCGGTGATGCCGACGGACGCGATCTCCGGGGAGGTGAACACGACCTGCGGCACCGCGCCATGGTCGGCGGTGGCGACGTGGGCGCCCCACGGCCCGTCGTCGAGGGCTCGACCCGCGGCACGGGCGGCGATCGCGTCCCCGGCGGCACGGGCCTGGTACTTGCCCTGGTGGGTGAGGAGGGCCCGTCCGTTCACGTCGCCGACGGCGTAGAGCCAGTCGGTGCCGTCGACGAGGAGGGTGTCGTCGGTCGGGAGCCACGCGCCGGGCGTCAGCCCCACGGTCTCCAGCCCGACGTCGCCGGTGGCCGGCGCGCGTCCGGTCGCGACCAGCAGCCGGTCGGCGGTCACCGTGCCGGCGCTCGTCCGGATCCGGTACTCGCCGCCGTCGCGCTCGACCGCCTCGGTGGCGGTGCGGGTGAGCACGGTCGCCCCGGCGCCGCGGAGGGCCTCCGCGACGGCCTCGCCCGCGAACTCCTCCAGCCCGCCGAGCAGTCCGCCGCGGGCGATCAGCGTGACCTGCGAGCCGAGCGCCTGATAGGCGGTCGCCATCTCGGTGGCGACCACGCCGCCGCCGATGATGGCGAGCCGTGCGGGCAGCTCCTGCACCGCAGTCGCCTCGCGGTTCGTCCACGGCTCGGACTCCGCGAGCCCCGGGATGCCGGGGATCCGCGCGCTGGAGCCGGTCGTGATCGCGACCGCGTGCCGGGCGCGCAGCTCGACGGTGCCGCCGTCGGCGAGGGTCACGGTGACCCGGCGCTCGCCGCTCAGCCGGCCGTGACCGCGCAGCAGGGCGATCCCGGCCTGGTCGAGCCAGCGCACCTGGTCCTCGTCGGACCAACCGCTGGTGGACTCGTCCCGCCTGCGCAGCACCGCCTCCACATCCAGCTCGCCCGTGATCCGCTCCGACAGTCCGGGAGTCGCGCGGGCGAGCTCGACGGCGTGGACCGGGCGGAGGAGCGCCTTGGACGGTTCGCAGGCCCAGTAGGAGCACTCGCCGCCGACCAGTTCGCGTTCCACGATCACGGTCTCGAGGCCGCCCTGCATCGCCCTGTCGGCGACGTTCTCGCCGACCGGGCCGGCGCCGATGACGACCAGGTCCACCTCGCGGACCTCGGTGTGCGCGCCCATCAGCGGCCCGGGGCGCGGTTGACGACCTGCTGGATGGTCCAGCCGTTGCCATCCGGGTCCGAGAACGAGGCGTAGCTGCCGTAGCTGTCGGTGGCGGGGTGCGGTCCGGGGACCCGGTTCACGTCGCCCTCGTAGTGGAAGATGCCGTCCGCGTCGTGCCAGATCTCGCTGACCTCGACGCCGCGCTCCAGCAGCTCCGCCCGGGCGCCGGCGAGGTCGCCGGTGACGAGGTGGAGGCCCTGCGACGAGCCGGGGACCGCGCTGGTGAGCTTCTCGCCGAAGATGACGGACGCCTCCGATCCGGGAGGGGTCACCTGCACGACCCGCAGGCCCTTGTCCGTCGAGAAGTCGGCGTCCAGGCGGAAGCCGGCGCGCTCGTAGAAGTCCTTGGCGCGGTCGACGTCCGCGACGGGGATGACGGCGATTTCGAGCTTCAGTTCCATGATGTCTTTCCTTTCATAACTGGTTAGAACGGTTATGAGCCTGGCATACGAATGCATAACCTGTCAAACAAGTTATTTTGATTCGGCGAGTCGGGGGTCGGCGGCAGGCGCGGCGGGTGCCGTCGCGGCCGGTGCCGTCGTCGCGCCGCCGCGCGACCTGCGGGCGGCGACGAGCATGACGACGCCGACGAGGATGGCGAGCGCGTAGAAGCCCGCCGCGACGTGGAACACGCTCTGGAACCCGGTGACCTGCGCCGCGATCCCGGCCCGGTCCCCGCCGGCCGCGACGAACACGCCGGCCAGGATGGCGAGACCGACCGATCCGCCGAGCTGGTGTGCCGTGTTCACCAGTCCGGAGCCCGCGCCGGCCTGCTCCGCGGGCACGTCGGCCATCCCGAGCTGGGTGAGCAGGATGATCGCGATGCCCTGACCGACGCCGAGGACGAGCAGGGGCAGCAGGATCCAGGGCAGGAACGCCGTGCCTGCGCCGACCGTCGAGAGCCAGCCCATCCCCACGAGGGCGAGGATCAGCGAGGCGACGAGCAGCCGCTCCTGGCCCATCCATCGCACCAGCGGGCGGACCACGTACACCGTCGCGAAGAACATGCCGGTCAGTGGGATGAAGCTGAGGCCCGCGAGCAGCGCGCTGAAGTGCAGGACGTCCTGCAGGTACTGGCTGAGGAAGTAGAACGTCGAGAACATCGCGCCGACGATGAGGACGCGGGCGATGTACGCGCCCGACCGGGTCGCGTTCGCGAACAGACCGAGTGGGACGATCGGCTCGGCGCTTCGGCGCTCGATGAGCACGAAGGCCGCGACCAGCACCGCCGCGAGTGCGAGGAGACCGAGGACGATCGGCGACGTCCAGCCCGCGGTGCTCGACTCGATCAGGCCCCAGACCAGGGCGGTCATGCCGACGGTGATCGCCAGGGCGCCCGCCAGGTCGAAGCTGCCGCGCCGGCGGGCGGTCTCGGTGAGGAAGCGCGGGGAGAGCAGCACGACGATCAGGCCGATCGGCACGTTGATGAGGAGTCCCCAGCGCCAGGAGAGCAGGTCGGTGAAGACGCCGCCGACGATGATGCCGACGCTCGCGCCCGCGCCGATCACCGCGCTGTAGATCGCGATGGCACGGCTGCGCTGTTCCGGCTCCGGGTAGGCGCCGACCAGGAGGGCGAGCGTGGACGGGATGGCGAAAGCCGAGGCGGCGCCCTGCAGGATGCGGGCGGCGAGCAGCGTCGGCACGTTGACGGCGAGTCCGGCGAGCAGGGACGCGAGCGCGAAGACCGCGACGGCGATCACGAAGACGCGACGGCGCCCGGCGAGGTCGCCGATGCGCGCGCCGAGCAGCAGCAGGCCGCCGAAGGTGAGGACGTAGGCGTTCTGCACCCACGACAGCGAGGTGGGGGAGAAGCCGAGTTCGGCGACCAGATGGGGGAGGGCCGTCGTGACGATCGAGGTGTCGAGGACCATCATCAGCTGCGCGCCCATGATGAGCGCCAGCACGACGGTGCGGCGCCATCTCGGCGTCGGCGTTGTGGAAGACATCGGTAGCTCCTTAGGATTAGTGGGGGGTGCCCCCCGCTTACGAAAGTCGAAACGGGGGGATTCCCCCACTTATTCCTGAGGGAGGCAGAAAATGTCCGATCGCCCGCTCCGCGCCGACGCCCGGCGCAATCACGAGCGCATCGTTGAGGCCGCGACCGCGGTGTTCGCCGAGGCGGGGGCGTCGGCCTCGCTGGAGGAGGTGGCACGGCGCGCGGGTGTGGGGAGCGCGACGCTGTACCGGCGGTTCCCGACCCGTGGCGCGCTGTTCGAGGCCGTCTACTCGGGTCAGGTCGACCAGTTGCTCGCGCCCGGCGCGGGGGAGGGGGCCGGGTCGCCGGGTGAGGCGCTCGACGCCTGGCTGCGCCGGTTCGTCGACTTCATCATCGGCAAGCGCGCGTTCGCGGAGGAGATGGCGCACGACACGGAGATCGTCTACGCGGCGCGGCGGCGCATCTACGGGACAGCGGAACCGCTCCTCGCCGCGGCGCAGGCGGCGGGCGAGGCGCGCACGGATGTGACCGCCGACGACATCCTCCGGATGCTCAGCGGCATCGGCCTCGCCGACTACCCGCAGTCGGGGCAGCTGGAGCGCGTCGTCGGCGTCTGCCTCGACGGCCTCCGCCCTGACCCTCGCGCATAACCCGCGCGCATCCCCGCCCTTCGCGCGCCGAAGGGCACGTGGTTGTCGCTTTCTTGCCCGAAAAGCGACAACAACGTGCCCCTCGGGAAGGTCAGCAGCCGCAGCTGCGGCGGAGGACGAGCTCCACGGGGAGCATCCTGCTCTCGGGTGCGGTGTCGGGGTCGGCGATGCGGTCGGCCAGGAGCTCGACCGCGATCCGGCCGAGCGCATCCATCGGCTGGCGCACCGTGGTGAGCGACGGGCGGACGCTGCGCCCGGCGTCGATCCCGTCGAAGCCGGTGACGATGACGTCGCCGGGCACGGAGACGCCGGCGGCCGCGAGCGCTTCGAGCAGGCCGAGGGCGGTCTGGTCGGAGCTGCAGACGATCGCCCCGGGCAGCGGGCCGGCGGCGACGAGCGGCGCGAACAGCTTCTTCGTCTCCATCCGGCCGCCCGCCCCGAGGGCCAGCGGCTCGGGGGCGGGGATGCCGCGCGCGGTGAGCGCCTCCCGGAACCCGGCGTAGCGGTTGCTGCGGTCGTAGTCGTCGGCCGGTCCGGCGAACCAGAACTCCTCGACGCCGTGCGTCTCGACGAGGTGCGCGGTCAGGGCCGCCATCCCCGCCCGGTTGTTCACCGTCACCGAGCTGAAGCCGGTGCTCGGGGCGGGCTCGTGGCTGACCATCACGATCGGCTTGGTGCGTCCGAGCCGGCGAAGCGCCTGGTCGGACATGACGTGGGGGAGCACGATCAGCCCGTCCACACGTCGTGCCACCTCGTCGATCGCGACGCCGCTCGCGTCCGCCTGCTGCCAGCCGAGGGCCAGCGGGATGCCGCGGAGGGTGCACTCCAGCTCGACGCCGCGGAGCACCTCGTCCGCGAACAGCGGGTAGAGCCGGGGGGAGGAATCCTCCTCGCGCACGGTGCGCACGAGGTCGGCGGAGGCGGCGTCGATCGTCTCGAGTTCGTCCGGCTCGTGGCCGCTGAACGAGTACAGGCCGATGACGCCGGTGTGCTTCTCGGCGAGGCCGCGGGCGAGCCCGCTCGGCGTGTAGCCGAGTTCGTCGACGGCGCGCTCGATGAGCTCCCTGGTGGCCGGTTTCACCACGGCAGGGTTGCGGAAGAACCGGGAGATCGTGGCCGTCGAGACGCCGACGCGCGCTGCGACGTCGTACACGGTCGGGGTGTCACCCATGCGGTCTCCTTCGTGTGCGCAGAGGGGCTCCGGCCGCCCTGCGCGCGTGGCTATCCTGCTGCATCCCGAGCCGAAACAGAAACGCTCGACCGACTTGCAATCTAAAAATGTACGCGCATACACTGACCCGGGACAAACCGGCCGGCAACCCCCGGCGGTCGGAGAAGAGAACGTCCCGAGGGAGACAAAGATGTTGAGGAAGCGAGCGGTCGTCGCTGCAGCTGCCGCACTGACCACCGTGCTGGTGCTCGCCGGCTGCGGCAGGAGCAATGGCTCGGACGCGGGCGGTTCGGCCGCCACGATCTCGTCCGGCAAGGCCAAAGGCACGATCAAGGTGTGGGCGCAGGGCGCGGAGGCGCAGTTCCTGCCGGAGATCGTCAAGGGCTTCGAGAAGGAGAACCCGGACGCCAAGGTCGAGATCACGGCCATCCCGTGGGCCTCGGCCCACCAGAAGTACCAGACGGCCATCGCCGGCGGCTCGACCCCCGATCTCGCCCAGATGGGCACGACCTGGATGGCCGACTTCGCGGACGCGTTCCAGACCGTCCCGGACGCGGTCGACACCTCCGGCATGTACGACTCCGCCGTCAACGCGGCGAAGGTCGACGGCGTGAACGCGGGCGTGCCGTGGTACGTCGACACCCGCGCGATCTACTACCGCAAGGACCTCGCCGAGAAGGCCGGCTACTCCACCCCGCCCACCACCTGGGACGGACTCAAGGCCATGGCGAAGGCGATGCAGGAGAAGGCGGGCGCGAAGTTCGGGATGTCGCTTCCGACCGGCGCGGTCGCGGACGACTTTCAGCTGATCCTGCCGTTCCTGTGGTCGAACGGCGGCGAGCTCACCAACGCCGACGGCACGAAGTGGACGTTCGACACCTCCGCGAACGTGAAGGCGATGGAGTACATCAACAGCTACTTCACCGACGGCATCTCCAACAAGAGCGCGGACACGGCGGTCGGCGCGAACGAGGCGAACTTCGCCAACGGCTCGGTGCCCATGCTCATCAACGCGCCCGCCGAGATCAGCCAGCTCGCCCAGGCGGGCGGCGGCGACGCGTTCAAGGACAAGATCGGCGTGATGCGCTTCCCGAAGGAGAAGTCCTCCACGTCGTTCGTCGGCGGCTCCGACCTCGCCGTCTTCAAGAAGGCGTCGAACGCCGACGGCGCATGGAAGCTCGTCCAGTACCTCTCCAAGCCGGACGTCCAGGCGCAGTTCTGGAAGCTCACGGGCGACCTGCCCTCTGTCGACAGCGCCTGGGACAAGGGCGAGCTGAAGAGCGACCCGCTGCTGCAGGTCTTCCGCGACCAGCTCGGCGACACGAAGTCCCCGCCGGCCAACACCGGCTGGACCCAGGTCTCCTCCGACGCCGACTCGCAGCTCGAGAAGATGGTCCGCGGCGGCTCCAGCCCGGCCGAGGCGATGAAGGCGCTGCAGAGCGCCGCCGACGGGGTGGGCACCGGGAAATGACTTCCTCGACTCTCGCCCCTGCCGGGTCGCGCACCGCGCGGCCCGGCCGGGGACGGTCGCGGCGGGTCGGCCTCGGACAGTCGGCCTGGGCTCCCTGGATCTTCGTCGCGCCGTTCCTGATCATCTTCGGCGTCTTCACGCTCGTGCCGCTGGTGTCCTCGTTCGCGATGTCGTTCACCGACTTCAAGGCGACCGACGTGCAGAGCCCGTTCGGGGTCAACTTCGTCGGGCTGGACCAGTACATCTCGCTGTTCGGCAACGCGCAGTTCCTGCACTCGCTGGGCAACACGGCCTACTTCGTGCTGGTGGGCATCCCGCTGACGATGATCGTGGCGCTCGCCCTCGCGGTCGCGCTGAACAACGGCATCCGCCGGTTCCGGGCCGTGTTCCGGGTCGGCTTCTACGTGCCGGTGGTCTGCAGCATCGTCGCGATCTCGACCGGCTGGCGCTTCATCCTGCAGGACGACGGCCCCCTGAACGGCGTGCTGGCGCTGGTCGGCATCCACGGTCCCGACTGGCTGAACTCGACGACGTGGGCGATGCCCGCGATCATCGTGATGGCCGCCTGGCGCAACGTCGGAACGCTGATGATCATCTTCCTGGCCGGCCTCCAGGCCGTGCCCGCCGAGGTGCAGGAGGCCGGGATGATGGACGGCGCCGGCGCCTGGAAGCGCTTCACCGCGATCACCCTGCCGATCCTGCGCCCGACCATCCTGCTGGGCAGCGTGCTGATCAGCGTCGGCTACCTCCAGTTCTTCGAGGAGGCGTTCGTGATGACCGGCGGCGGACCGCTGGACTCCACCCTCTCGATCACCTACTTCATCTACAAGCAGTTCGGATTCGGACAGTACGGCCTGGCGTCGGCGGCGAGCTACCTGCTCTTCATCGTCATCGCGCTCGTCAGCGTCATCCAGTTCCGGACCCTGCGATCCCAGGACTGACATGACGACCACCACACTGAACCGGACGCAGCCCGACACCCGTCAGGCGACGCGACGCCGCACACGCGGCTTCGACGTCTCGCGCGCCATCACCTACCTCGTGCTGGTCGTCGCGCTCGTCGTGACGCTGCTGCCGCTGGTCTGGATGTTCCTCAGCTCGTTCAAGACGCAGGGCGACATCCTCGGCGACCCGACCTCGTGGTTCCCGAAGCACTTCACCTTCGACAACTACGCCCAGTGGTTCGGGCCGCTGAACATCGGGCAGTACTTCACGAACACGCTCGTCGTCGCCGTGGTGACGGTGCTCGGCAACCTCGTGTTCTGCTCGATGGCGGGCTACGCGCTGGCGAAGATGCGCTTCCGAGGCAAGAACGTCGTGTTCACGCTCGTGCTCATCACGCTGATGGTGCCGGCCGTCGTGACGTTCATCCCGATGTTCGTGACGGTGAGCAAGCTGGGCCTGCTCAACACGTACGCCTCGCTGTTCCTGCCCTTCCTGGCGTCGCCGATCGGCGTGTTCCTGATGCGCCAGTTCATCGCCGGGATCCCGGACTCGCTGATCGAGGCCGCCCGGCTGGACGGGGCGGGGGAGGCGCGCATCTTCCTGCGCATCGTGATGCCGCTCTGCGGCGCACCGCTGGCGACCCTCGCCATCCTCACGTTCCTCACCTCGTGGAACAACTTCCTCTGGCCGCTCGTCGCCGCCCAAGGCCAGAGCACCTACACCCTGCCGATCGCGCTCTCGCTGTTCTCGGTCGGGCAGAACGCCACACAGTACGGGCTTCTGCTCGCCGGATCCACGCTCGTGATCGCGCCGGTCGTCGTCCTGTTCCTCGCT
The DNA here is from genome assembly GCF_040050925.1 of Leifsonia sp. NPDC080035. Taxonomy (NCBI): domain Bacteria; kingdom Bacillati; phylum Actinomycetota; class Actinomycetes; order Micrococcales; family Microbacteriaceae; genus Leifsonia; species Leifsonia sp. NPDC080035. Next base: position 2,091,280 of record NZ_CP157390.1, read on the forward strand.
CTGCAGCGCTACTTCACGCAGAGCGTCGTCGGCACCGGCATCAAGTGACAACCGAAAGAGACATCGCATGACTACGGCTCCCCGCCAGTTCCCCGACGGCTTCCTCTGGGGCGCGTCGACCGCCGCGCACCAGATCGAGGGCAGCAACATCAACACCGACTGGTGGGTGCGCGAGCACACGCCGGGGTCGGGCGTCGCCGAGCCGAGCGGGGACGCAGCGGACAGCTTCCACCGCTACCCGGAGGACATCGCGCTGCTGGCGGCCGCCGGGCTCAACGCCTACCGGTTCAGCATCGAGTGGGCGCGCATCGAGCCGGAGGAGGGCCTTGTCTCGCGGGCGATGCTGCAGCACTACCGCCGGATGATCCAGACCACGATCGACGCCGGGCTCGAGCCTGTTGTGACCATCCACCACTTCACCAGCCCGCGCTGGTTCGCCGAGAGCGGCGGCTGGCACGGCCGGGACGCGGTCGACCGGTTCGCCCGGTACGTGGAGACGGTGCTGCCCATCCTGAGGGACGTGCGCCGGATCGTCACGATCAACGAGCCGAACATCCTCTCGATGATGCACGGGAAGCACGAGGGCGACCTCGCCGCCATCGGCCTGCCCGCACCGGACGACGCGGTCAGCGAGGCGCTCGTCGCCGCCCACCGCCGGTCGCGCGAGATCCTCACCCAGCTGCCGGGGGCCGCGACCGGCTGGGCGATCGCGGGCCAGGCGTACCACGCCGAGCCGGGCTGCGAGGCGGAGATGCTCGCCTTCCGCCACCCGCGCGAGGACCTGTTCCTCGAGGCCGCCCGCGGCGACGACTTCGTCGGCGTGCAGGCGTACCTGCGCACGTTCATCGGGAAGGACGGCGCGGTCCCCGTGCGCGAGGGTGTTGAGACGACGCTCACGGGCTGGGAGTACTTCCCTCCCGCGCTCGGGATCGCCGCCCGGCACGCCTGGGACCTGACCGGTGGGGCCCCGGTGCTGGTGACGGAGAACGGCATCGCCACCGCGGACGACGCCCGCCGTATCGACTACACCCACGACGCGCTGCTCGGACTGCACGACGCGATGGCCGATGGCGTCGACGTCCAGGGATACCTGCACTGGTCGGCGCTCGACAACTACGAGTGGGGCAGCTACAAGCCCACCTTCGGTCTCATCGGCTGGGATGCGGAGACATTCGAGCGCACGCCGAAGCCGAGCGCCGCGTGGCTGGGCGGCATCGCCCGGTCGGGCCTGCTGACGCATCCCGACCCGGCCCACATCCCGTATACCGACCCGCAGTAAGGGCCGTCGCGGCTCAGCGGGCGATGATCTCGTACGGCACGCTGTGGTGAGCCGCGGGCGGTGACGTCCGCGATCCGAGGAGGTCGAGGATGGTGTCTGCGGCCTCCTCGACGCCGGGGTTGACGGTCGAGAAGGCGGGGATGTGGAAGCGGCCCTCCTCGATCCCGTCGAAGCCCATCACCGCGACCCGGTCCGGGACGGCGATCCCGTGCGAGCCGAGCGTGTACAGCGCGCCGAGGGCCAGGCTGTCGCTGAAGCAGAACAGCGCGTCGAACGCGACGCCGTCATCGATCAGGCGCTGTAGAGCGCGGGAGCCCTCGGCGCGGTTGAAGTGCTCGACCGTCGCCCAGAGCGCCGGATCGACCGGGAGGCCGGCCGCCTCGAGCGCCTGCCGGTAGCCGTCGAATCGCAGCCGGGAGGTGGCGCTCGGGCCGGACTCCTGCACCCCGACCGCCGCGATGCGGCGGCGCCCCTGCGCGATGAGGTGCGCCGTCGCGCTCGCCGCGGCGGAGACGTTGTCGATGCCGACGTGCTGGACGCCGGGACCGACGAGGGCCTCCGCCTGCTCGCCGATGAGGATGAGCGGGGGAGCGGCGCTGCGTCCGGCGAGGTCGTCGGTCGTGAGCTGCAGCGGGCTCAGCACGATGCCGTCGAGCGCTGGCAGGCCGACGCCCGACATCATGTCGCGTTCGGCCGCGCGGTCGCCGTTCGTCTGTGCGATGAGCACCGTGAACGACCGGCGCTGCGCGCGGGCGACGAAGCGGGACGCGAACTCGGCGAAGTAGGGCTCGCGCAGGTCCGGGACCACGAGCGCGATGAGGCCGCTGCGGCCGTTGCGCAACTGGCGCGCCGCGAGGTTGGGACGGTAGCCGAGCTCGTCGATCGCCGCCAGGATGCGGGCCCTGACGCCGTCGCTGACCCAGCCGGTGCCGTTCACGACGTTGGAGACGGTGGTCGCGCTCACCCCGACCGATTCGGCCACATCGGCAAGCGTCACCCTCGGCATCTCATCATCCTTTCACGCCGTCGACTGCGCTGCCTCTTGACTCTAGTTTAGCGTTCAACTATGGTCGGGTCCTAGCACTGGAAAGCCCTTTCCGGTGCACGCACGACGCACAACGGACGAGGGAGTCGCACAGGTGTCATCCAACAACGACGGATCGGGGACGGCGACGCTGCGCGCGAGCCGCATGGAGCCGGCGCGACCGCGTCCGCAGCTGGTGCGCTCCTCCTTCCACGGCATCGACGGCGAGTGGGGCTTCGCGTACGACGATGCCTCGGCCGGCCTCGCCGAGCGCTGGTTCGACGGCCGGGCGCTCCCGCTGACGATCACGGTCCCGTTCCCGCCGGAGTCGGAGGACTCCGGCATCCACGACACCGGCTTCCACCCCGTCGTCTGGTACCGGCGCGAGCTCGGCGAGGCCGACCTGCACGCCGCCGGGCACCGACCGGGCGACCGGCTCCTCGTCCACTTCGGCGCGGTCGACTACCGCGCGCAGGTGTGGGTCGACGGGACGCTCGTTGGCGGCCACACCGGCGGGCACACCCCCTTCTCGGTCGACGTGACCGATGCCCTCACGGCGGACACCGGCACCCACGTCCTCGTCGTCCGCGCGGAGGACGACCCCCACGACGTCGCGCAGCCCCGCGGCAAGCAGGACTGGCACGAGACGCCGCACTCCATCTGGTACCACCGCACGACCGGCATCTGGCAGCCGGTCTGGCTGGAGTCGGTGCGCCCGCAGCACGTCACGGGACTGTGGTGGCGCAGCGACCTGACCGCCGGGACCGTGACGGTCGACGTCGAGCTCAGCCGGCGGGTGGAGTCAGCGGTCCGGGTCGTCGTGGCGCACGACGAGCGCATCCTGGGCTCTGCACGGGTGGTCGTCGACGACACGGTCGCGACGGTCACGTTCCCGCTCGCCGGCCAGGCGAACGGGCAGGAGTACGAGAGGCTGCTGTGGTCTCCGGAGCATCCCACCCTGCTCGACACCTGGGTGCACGTGGACGTCGACGGCGTCGAGCAGGACGTCGTGGCCAGCTACCTGGGCCTCCGCTCCGTGCGCTGCGCCGACGGCGCCTTCCTGCTCAACGAGCGGCCCGTCGTCCTGCGCTCCGTGCTGAGCCAGGGGTACTGGCCGACCTCGCACCTGGCCGCGCCATCGGCAGCGGCGCTGAAGCGCGAAGCCGAGCTGATCGCCGAGCTGGGGTTCAACGCGGTGCGCGTCCACCAGAAGGTGGAGGACGACCGCTTCCTGTACTGGGCCGACCGCCTCGGCCTCCTCGTCTGGGGGGAGATGGCGGCTTCCTACACGTTCGACCGTCGTTCCGTGCATGCCACGGTCGGCGAGTGGACCGAGGCGGTCGTGCGCGACCGCAGCCACCCGAGCATCGTCACCTGGGTCCCGCTGAACGAGAGCTGGGGCGTGCAGCACATCGCCGGCCGTGCCGACCAGCGCGCGTTCGCGGAGGGCATCTACCAGCTCACCAGGGCCATCGACCCCACGCGGCCGGTGATCTCCAACGACGGCTGGGAGCAGGGCACCTCGGATCTCTGGACGCTCCACGACTACGAGGCGGACGGGGAGGTCCTGCTCCGCCGCTACGACGTCACCGACGCCGAGCTGCGCGCCCTCATCGCGGGGATCGGCCCCTCCGGCCGGCAGGTGCGGCTGCCCGGCACGGTCGACGACGGCCAGCCGGTGATGCTGACCGAGTTCGGCGGGGTGGCCTGGGCGGCGGACGAGGGACCGGCCGACGCCTGGGGCTACTCGGAGGCGGAGGACGCGGGCGACTACGCCGCGCGCATCGGCAGCATCCTCTCGGCGGTGAACACCGCGACGCGAGGGTTCCGGGCGCGGCCGGACGGCCTCGCCGGCTGGTGCTGGACCCAGTTGACCGACACCATGCAGGAACGCAACGGCCTACTGACCGAGCGTCGGGAGCCCAAGCTCCCGCTCGCGACCCTGCGCGCGCTCGTCGCGGGCGACACCGCCCCCGAGCAGGAGAGCGTCGCCGCCGGCGGCGCCTGAGAAGCGCCGACCCGCACCACCCGACTTCGGGCGCCGCTCGACGCGTCGCCCGGCCAGGCCGCACAGGCCGACTCAAAGAGGAGGAAACACATGTCACGAAGGATCGCAACAGCCGTGGCGATCGCCGCCGCGGCCGCCCTCGCACTCGTGGGCTGCAGCGGCTCCGGAGGGGGATCGACGTCCGAGAAGATCACCTTCGACAAGGACACCAAGGCGAAGATCTCGTTCTCCTGGTGGGGGAACGACGACCGGGCCGCCCGGTTCGAGAAGGCCATCGCCGGGTTCAACAAGGAGTATCCCAACGTCGAGGTGGTCAGGAACTTCAACGCGTGGGGCGATTACTGGACCGCGCGCAACACCGAGGCCGCCGGCCACGCGCTGCCCGACGTGGTGATGATGGACGCCGGCTACCTGGGGGAGTACTCCAGCAAGAGCCTGCTCCGCGACCTGACCCCGTACCGCGACAACCTGCTTCCGCTGAAGGGCGTCACCGACAACGTGCTCGGCTCCGGGACCATCGACGGCAAGCTCCAGAGCGTCCCGCTCGGGACCAACGCGTGGTCGATGATGTACAACAAGGACGTCCTCGACAAGCTCGGGATCGCCTACCCCACCGGTGACATGACGTGGGACGAGTTCGACGCGTTCATCAAGAAGGTCGACGCGGCGGGAGCCTCCTCCGACCCGAAGATCTACGGCTCGGAGGACTACACCGGCGGGTTCCCCAACTTCATCTACCACCTGATGCAGAAGAAGAACGCGGTCTTCACGAAGGAGGGCAAGCCGGCCTTCACGAAGAAGGACGTGACCTCGTATCTCGACAGCGCGTCCAGCCTGCGCAAGGGCGGCGACTTCTACCCGATCGACCGGAGCATCGCGCTCTCGCCCTCCGGCGGCTTCCTCGCGGGCGAGACCGCCGTCTGGTTCAACTTCTCGACGACCGTGCTGCAGGCGATGACCGACGCAGGCACCGAGAACATCGGGATGGTGACGCCGCCACTGGACGAGGGGAAGAAGTCGCACATCCTCGCCCCGAAGCCCAGCATGCTGCTCAGCGTCTCCGCCAACTCGAAGCAGCCGCAGGCCGCTGCCGCGCTGGTGAACTATCTGGTCACCTCGCCGGATGTGGCGAAGATCTTCGGCACCTCCCTCGGCACGCCCGCGACGGAGGCCGGCCGGGACGCCGTCGACCAGCAGCCGGCGGACACCGTCAACCTGGACTACCTCGACTCGGTCTCGAAGCAGCTCACCGCGAGCTACCCCATCCTGCCCGCGGGCTACGGGACCATCGAGGCGAAGTGGAGCGACCTGTCGCAGCAGCTGCAGTACGGCCAGATCACCAGCAAGCAGTTCGCCGACGAGCTCTTCTCCGAGATGTCGATGGCTCTGGGCTCATGACGGCCACGGCAACCCACCGCACGACCGGTCCCCGGCGCGCGCGCTCTGTCCGCGCGCGCCGGGAGGCCCGGGCAGGGTACGCCTTCCTGAGCCCGTGGCTGCTCGGCTTCGTCGCCCTCACGGCGGGGCCGATGATCGCCTCGCTCTACCTGTCGTTCACGAACTACAACCTGTTCGCCGCGCCCGAGTTCACCGGCCTCGACAACTACACACGCCTGTTCACGGACCCGAACTTCCTGCAGGCGGTGAAGGTCACCGGCCTCTACGTGCTCGTCGGCACCCCGCTCAAGCTCGCCGCCGCGCTCGCCGTGGCGATGCTGCTGAACCAGCCGCGACGAGGGCAGGGCTTCTACCGCTCGGCGTTCTACCTCCCGTCGCTCATCGGCGGCAGCGTGTCGATCGCCATCGTGTGGAAGGCGATGTTCATCGACAACGGCGTCGTCTCCCAGATCGGCTCGTTCATCGGCGGGCCGCCGGCGAGCGAGGGGGGATGGGTGGGCGATCCCGCGCGCACTCTGCCGATGCTGATCCTGTTGACGGTGTGGCAGTTCGGCGCCCCGATGGTGATCTTCCTCGCCGGGCTCAAGCAGGTGCCGGCGGAACTGTACGAGGCGGCGTCCGTCGACGGCGCCGGGGCGGTGCGGCGGTTCTTCTCGGTCACGCTGCCGATGCTCTCGCCGGTGCTGTTCTTCAATCTGCTGCTGGAGACCATCCATGCCTTCCAGATTTTCAACTCCGCGTACATCATCTCGAACGGGACGGGGGGACCGGCCGGCTCGACGCTGTTCTACACGCTGTACCTCTACCTCCGCGGGTTCCGCGACTTCCAGATGGGGTACGCCTCCGCCATGGCATGGGTGCTCGTGATCGCGGTGGGCATCGTCACGATCATGCTGTTCCGCACCTCCAAAGCCTGGGTCCACTACGCGGGGGACGAGCGATGAGCGCCACGGACACCCGAACCCGCCCGGTCGCCCCGGCGAGCGCGGGCGCGGATCCGACGGCCGGGCGCGAGCAGCGGGGACGCCGCCGGCGCTGGGGATGGAAGTCGGTGCTGTTCCACCTCTTCGCCGTCGCCGTGCTCGTCGTCATCCTGTACCCGGCGGTGTGGATGCTGATGTCGTCGTTCAAACCGGGCAACGAGATCATCGGGTCGGTCGACCTCATCCCGCGCGACGGCGGCCTGCAGAACTACGTCACCGCGTTGAAGGGCATCGGCGGGATCTCGTTCTGGACGTTCGTCGCCAACTCGCTGATCCTCGCGGTCGCGTCGGTCATCGGTGTCGTGGTCTCCTGCTCGGTGACGGCGTACGCCTTCGCGAGGATCAGCTTCCCCGGCAGAGGGCTCTTCTTCGCCTGCATGATCGCGACGATGCTGCTGCCGTTCCACGTCGTGATCATCCCGCAGTACATCGTGTTCAACCAGCTGGGCCTGATCAACACCTACTGGCCGCTGCTGCTGGGCAAGTTCCTCGCCGCCGACGCGTTCTTCGTGTTCCTGATGATCCAGTTCATGCGCGGCCTGCCCCGCGAGCTCGACGAGGCGGCACGGATCGACGGCGCAGGCCACGTGCGCACGTTCGTCTCGGTGATCCTGCCGCTGATGAAGCCGGCGCTCGTGACGAGCTCGATCTTCGCCTTCATCTGGTCGTGGAACGACTTCTTCGGGCCGCTGCTCTACCTGAAGGACCCCGGCACCTACACGATGCCGCTGGCCCTGCGGCTCTACGTCGACCAGACCTCGAGCAGCGACTACGGCGCGCAGATGGCGATGGCGATCCTCGCGCTGCTGCCGGTCGTGGTGTTCTTCATGGCGTTCCAGCGCTACCTCGTCGCCGGGGTGGCCACCCAGGGGCTGAAGGGATGAGCCGGGTGGACGACCGTCGCAGGAGCGCGCCGCCGCTCGACGGGATGCGGCGCTTCGGCGGCCGGGGCGTCGGCGCGTTCGGCGAGATGCTCGTGGTGGGACTCGCGGTCACCGCGCTGTCGCTGCCGATCGTCACGGCCGTCCCGGCCCTCGCGGCCGGTGTCCGTCACCTCGAGGGTCATCTGACGGACCGGCCGGACTCGGTGCGCAGCCTGTTCTCGCTCGCGTGGTCGGCCATCCGGTCCGGCTGGCTGTCCGGCCTCGCGTCCGCCGCCGTCGTCGGCATGCTGCTCGTGAACGTGGCGCTCGGCGTCCAGGGGCTCGTCCCCGGCGGCGGCGCGCTCGCGGTCGTCAGCGGCGTGCTCGCGGCAGCGGTCGCCGTCGTCGCGTGCCGGGTGGCCGCGCTCTGGGCGCCCGGCAGCAGGTGGGGGAGCCTGTGGCGGGAGGGCGCAGCGCTCGCCGTCGGCGACCCGGTCGGCAGCCTTCTGGTGCTGGCCGGGCTCGGGGTGGGGCTGGTCGTCGCGTGGATGCTGCCGCCCCTGATCGTCATCGCGCCCGGCCTCACCGCCGTCGCGCTCGTCGCCGCGGAACGACGCCGTCGCGCGGCACAGGAAGGAGACGCATGAGTTCGCAATCGACGCCCCGCCCGAGGGGGCCGATCCGCTCCGCCATCATCGGGACCGGCGGCATCGCGCACGCGCACGCGCAGGCGATCGCCGCGCTCGGCGACCGGATGCGGCTGGTCGCGGTGTCGGACATCGACGCCGGACGCGCTCGGGAGTTCGCCGCCGCCTACGGGGTCGGCCAGACGTTCGGAAGCGCCGGCGAGCTGCTCGACGCGGGAGGCGTCGACCTCGTCCACATCTGCACCCCGCCGCAGACGCATGCCGCGCTGGCCATCCAGGCCATGCGCGCGGGGGTGCCTGCCCTCGTCGAGAAGCCCACCGCGCTGAGCCTGGCCGAGCTGGACGAGATCGCCCGGGTGGAGCAGGAGACCGGCGTGCCGACGCTGACGGTGTTCCAGCACCGCTTCGGCCCGGCCGTGCGGCACCTGCGCGCGCTGGTGTGGGAGGGCGTGCTCGGCCGTCCGCTCGTCGCCACCTGCGAGACGATGTGGTTCCGCACCGACGACTACTTCGCGGTTCCGTGGCGCGGCAGGTGGGAGGTGGAGGGCGGCGGCCCGACGATGGGTCACGGCATCCACCAGTTCGACGTGCTGCTGGCGGTGCTCGGCCCGTGGGCGGAGGTGACGGCGATCGCGGCGCGGCAGCTCCGGCCGACCGACACCGAGGATGTCTCGGCCGCCCTGGTTCGCTTCGAGAACGGAGCGGTGGCGACCGTCGTCAACTCGCTGGTGTCGCCGCGCGAGAGCTCCCGGCTGCGCTTCGACTTCGAGCACGCGACCGTCGAGGTCGAGCACGTCTACGGTTACGACGGCGGCGACTGGACGTTCACCCCGGCACCCGGGCACGAGGAGCTGACCGAGATCTGGGCCGCCGGCGCCGCTTCCGTGGACCGCAGCTCCCACCGCGACCAGTTCGCGGCGATCGCCGACGCGCTGGCCGCGGGCGAGGCGCCGGAGGTCTCGACGGCGGACGCGCGCCGGACCCTGGAGTTCGCCGCGGCGACCTACGCGTCCGCGTTCCAGCGCATCCCTGTCGCGGCGGGTGCCATCGCGGGCGACGACCCGTTCCTGACGTCGATGAGCGGCGGCCGCGTGCCGTGGCCGCCGCGGAAGGAGGAGATCGCATGACGGGGCTGGAGGCGATCCACGAGGTCGGGCGCGCCGTGACCGTGCGCGACGGCGACGTCGACCTGTTCCGCTACGTGTACGTGCCCGATCATCCGACGGTCGAGTCGCCGCGTCCGTACATCCACCCGCTGCGCACGCGCGGCGGCCGGCTGGTCAGCCTGTACCGGCCCCACGACCACGTCTGGCACAAGGGGATCACCTGGTCCCTCCCCGTCGTCGCCGACGAGAACTTCTGGGGCGGCCCGACGTACGTGCGCGGGGAGGGGTATGTCTGGCTGCCCAACAACGGGACGCAGCGGCACACGGGGGAGGCACGGATCACCGGCGAGGCGGGAACCGTCGTCATCGAGCACGACCTGGAGTGGATCACGCAGGCCGGCGAGCGCTGGTTCACGGAGCACCGGAGGCTGACGGCCACGACGGCGGGCGACGACGACTGGGTGCTCACGTTCGACACCGAGTTGCGCAACGTGCGCGGCGAGGCGATCCCCATCGGTTCTCCGACCACGCGCGGCCGCGACAATGCGGGCTACGGGGGACTGTTCTGGCGCGGCCCGCGGTCGTTCACCGACGGCACGCTCGTCGCTCCCGGTGTCAGCGGCGGCGACGAGCTGCGCGGGCAGCGGCACGAGTGGATGGCGTTCGTCGGCAGACACGACGAGTCCGATGCGTCGTCGGTGCTGCTGATGCTGGACGACACCCGGAACCTCCAGCACCCGCCGCAGTGGTTCGCCCGCTCGGAGGACTTCGCCGCGCTCAATCCGGCTCCGTTCTTCAGCGAAGAGCACGAAGTCCCGGCGGACGGCGTGCTGCGGCTGCGCTACGGCGTCGGGATCGCGGACGGCGATGCCGACGACGCCCCCGCGCTCGCGGACGCGGTGCGCGGGCGGGTCCGGTCCGACTCATGAGCCGATCGACCTTCCCCGGCGGAACCGCGGTGTCGCACCTGGATGTCTACGACACCGAGGCTCCGGACGGCTGCCGCGGCGGCACCCCGCACCTCCACCTGGTCTCGACCGAGGCGTACGTCGTGACCTCCGGCCGGGGAACGCTGCAGACGCTCTCCGCCGACGGCTTCCGCGAGACGCCGCTGGAGGAGGGCACGGTCGTCTCGTTCACGCCCGGCACCATCCACCGCGCGGTCAACCTCGGCGGTCTGCGCGTCGTCGTGCTGATGAGCAACGCGGGGCTGCCAGAGGCCGGCGACGCCGTGATGACGTTCCCGCCCGAGATCCTCGCCTCCGCGGAGGAGTACGCGGCCGCCGCCGACCTCGGCAGCGGCGAGGACCGCGCCGAGCGGGCGCGCCGTCGGCGCGACCTGGCGGTCGCCGGCTTCACCCGGCTGCGGGAGGCCACCGAGTCCGGTGACCCGCGCGCGCTCGCGGACCTGTACGCGGCGGTGGGGGCCCTCGTGCGGGACCGCGCGGCCGCCTGGGACCGGCTCATCGCCGACGGACCGCTCGCCCAGGCGCGACGCTCGCTCGAGATCGCGCGCTCCATCGCCGCCGGCGACGCGTCCCACCTGGGCCAGGGCCGCGTTCGGTCGGCCGCGCCGACGCCGGGGGAGCGGGGCTTCGGGATGTGCGGCCGGCTGCGGACGTACGACCTCGGGGGCGGTGCGGGGTAAGGCGGCTGCCGGGGCGCGGATGTCTCACCGTCACGGCGATGCGACCGGCCGCGTCAGGCGCGCAGGCCGTCGATCGCGAGGTCGGCGAAGCGGCGTGCCGCGGCCGGGAGCAGGTCGCGGCGCGACGCGCTGAGGCCGCGGCCGGCGGAGAGGATGAGGATCAGGTCGGTGGGCGCGTAGTCCGCCCGCAGCGTTCCCTGCTCCCTGGCGCGCCGCGCGACACCGTCGAGCATCCCCAGCAGCTCTCGGCGGTGGGCGGCGGTCGCGGCCGACGGGGTGGTCGAGACGAGCGCATCCACGAACCCGCGGTTGCGCACGTTGAGCACGATCAGCCGGCGCAGCGCCTCGCTGAACCCGCGCCACGGATCGGGATCGGCGCAGCCGTCCTCGACGATCCGCCGGCAGGCCGCCGTCTCCACCGCGAACGCCTCGTCGATCAGGTCCTGCCTGGTCGGGAACCGGCGGTACAGGGTCGCGGGGCCGACGCCCGCCCGCCGGGCGATGTCGCGCATCCCGACGTCCAGGCCGCGCTCGGCGAACAGCTCGCTCGCGGCGGCGAGGATGCGGTCCCGGTTCTCCTGCGCGTCCGCGCGCAGCCGAGTCGATTCCAGGGTCATCTGTTCCACTTCCTGTAAGTGGACGGAGGCGTCCGTTACCGTCCGAAGGGTAACAGCTTCGAACGCGGCGAGGAGGAATCGTGAAAGCAGTGATCATCGAGGAGTTCGGGGACCCGGCCGGCATGCGGGTGGCCGATCGCCCGAAGCCGGCGGCGGGACCCGGTCGGCTGCTGGTGCGGACGGAGGCGATCGGCGTCGGCGGTGTGGACGCGGTGATCCGCCGCGGCACCATCGGGCTGGCGGGGGAGCCGGGGATGGTCCCCGGCAGCGAGGTCGCCGGCGTCGTCGAGGCGGTGGGCGCGGGCGTGGACCCCGGCTGGCTCGGCAGGCGGGTCTGGGCCTTCACCGGGCTCACCGGCGGATACGCCGAGTACGCCTCGGCCGGCCTCGACGACGTCACGGCCATCCCGGACGCGCTGGACTCCGTCGACGCGGTGACGCTGGGGAGCGCCGCGACGGTCGCGCACTTCGCCCTCGCGCACGCGCACCTCGCGCCCGGCGAGTCCGTGCTCGTGCGCGGCGCGTCCGGAAGCATCGGCATCGCGGCGATCCAGCTCGCTGCGCACGCGGGCGCGGCGGCCGTCGCTGGCACGACGTCGTCGGCCGAACGCGGGCGGCGCCTCCGGCGGCTCGGCGCCACGCACCTACTCGACCGGGCGGGCGCCGGGGACGACGCGTTCCCCGACCAGGTCGACGTGATCGTCGACATCATCGGCGGCCAGGATGTGCCCGCGTTCGTCGACAGGCTCGCGCCGAACGGCCGCTACGTGCTCGTCGGCGCCGTCGCCGGGTTCCCGCCCGCCGACTTCGGCCGCCCGCTGCTGACCGGGTTCCGGCTCTCCCGTTCGATCGCCGCGTTCAGTCTGGATTCGGTCCCCGTTCCCGAGCGGAACCGTGTCCGCGCGCAGCTCTTCGAGCGGGCGGCGCGGGGCGAGCTCGGCTCCGTCGTGCACGAGGTGCTGCCGCTCGCTGAGGCCGCGGAGGCGCACCGCCGGATGGACGCGGGGGCGGTGTTCGGCCGGATCGTGCTCGAGCCCTAGGGGCGCGCGGAGCCGCGCCGCGCCAGCTGCGCGCGGAGTCCGTCCAGGATGACCGCGAGACCGAAACCGATCGAGGGTGTGCCCTCGTCCTGCAACTGTCCGCCCTGAAGGACAGCGGACAGGCGCGGGAAGTCCGCGCGCGGGACGACCTCGAGCAGCTCGGCGGGCGACACGGTCGCGCCGCCGCTGCGGGCACGGGCGAGGTTCGCGATGTTGCGCGCGTGGCCGTCGAGCAGCAGCCCCGCCTCCAGGCGTTCGTCGACGTCGAGCGCCAGCGGCTCGGTGATCGTGAGGAGCCGTTCGACCCAGGACGCGTGCCGCGGGGTGAGCGGGACGCCCGGCAGCGGCAGGTCGAGCAGCCACGGATGCGCCAGGTAGCGTTCGAACAGGCCGGCCGTCCATGCGCTCACCCCGGCGTCCCAGGCCTCTTCGGCGGAGGGCCAGGCGGGCGGCGCCCCGAGGGCCTCGTCCATCACCAGCAGGAGCAACTCGTCGCGGGAGGCGACGTGCCGGTACAGGGCCATCGCCGAGCAGCCGACCGCGGCGCTCACCTTGCGGATCGTCACCGCCTCCACGCCGTCGCTGTCGGCGAGCGTGCCGGCGGCGGCGAGGATCACCGGCAGGGACAGTCCCGGTCGCGCCACGTTCCCGCCCTGCCAGGCCGCCCGGATGCGCTCCGGCAGTCCCGGGGCGGGAACACGATCGGTCACGGGGCGCTCCTTCTGCTCACGGGGTCGCGCCGTCAACGCTACTCGACGCCGGAGCGGTCGCCCGAAGGTGATCGATCACGGCGGCAGCGACCAGGGCGGGCTGCTTCTCGGGTCCGAAATGGTCGAGGCCCGGGAAGAGCCGGAGGCGCGCGGACGGCAGCAGCGCGGACAGCCGCCCGGCGGCCCGGCCCGCGGAGGTCGCCGTCGCCTCCTTGCCCGTCATCAGCAGGACCGGAGCCTCGACGCCGCGGTAGCGCTCCGGCTGGTCGGCCAGGTTCGCGGCCTCGCGGTGCTCCCGCAGTGTCCCCTCCAACAGGGCGTACTTCTGGAGGCGCTCCTCGCGCGGGATCGCGACCCGCATGATCGCGGAGAGCACCACCCGCGGCGCCTTTCCGCTTGTCTCCGGGTTCACGCCCTGGACGAACGTGGTGAACGCGGCGTGCCGACGGCCACGCGCGAGCTCGGCCGCGCAGCGGTCGGCCCACCGCATCGCCACGAGCTCGTCGTCCTCGCCGATCAGGACCCCCGGCTCGTACACCGCGCCGGCGTCGAAGCGACCCGTCCGCAGGGCCTCCAGGGCGAGGAAACCGCCGAAGCTGTGCCCCGCGATGAGCCGGGAGCCGGTGGCCGCGGCGACCGCGAGGATGTCCTCGACCTCCCGCTCCGCGCCGTATACGTCGCCCTGCGGGCCGCTCGCGCCGCGGCCGCGTCGCTCGATGGTGTGGACCGTGAATGCGGTGCCCAGCTCGCGGGCTAACCCGTCGAAATCACGGGCGACGGCAAGCGCCCCTGGCACCAGCACAAGGCCGGGACCGCGGCTGGTGGAGCGGTAGGCGATGCGGGTGCCGTCCGCGGATCGGGTCTGGTTCTCGGTGATGTTGTCGTTCATGTCGACCTCCTGCGTACAGTGTATGCATATGCGTACAGCGTACGCAAGAGGATGCGCCGAGCCGCCTCCGTCCAGGTCGCCTCGGGCGCCTACGCCCGGTCGCGCGGCAGCGCCAGCGCCATCGTCCAGACGTTCAGGTGCAGCGTGGCGCCGCGGAACGGGATGTCCTCGTCCCCGGCCAGCGTGAAGCCGGACCGCTCGCACACCCGGTTCGACGCCGGGTTCTCGACATTCGGGAACGCCATGAGAAGCGGGTACCGGCCGTGTCGGCGCACATCGTCGACGACCAGCGGGACGGCCGCCGCCGCGAACCCGTGTCCCTGTGCCTCCGGCAGGACGAACCAGCCGGTCTCGTGCACGTCCGCGTCCCTCCACCGTGTCGACCACCAGCCGATCGAGCCGACCACGCGGTCGTCGTCCACGATCCGGAACATCCGCGACTCCCCGGTCTCCCAGCCGCGCAGGTACCGGGCGTGCCGGTCGGCGACCTGTGCGGGCGTCTCCGGTCCGACCAGGTGCCTGGTCATCTCGGGAGTGTTGGCCGCCTCCAGCAGCGGCAGGTCGTCCTCGCTCCAGCGCTCCAGCCGCAGCGTCATGCCGCACCCGGGCCCGGAGGTGCGTCGAGCACCCGCGGCACCGCCTCGTAGAGCACCAGCCGGCCGTCCAGCACCCGGATGGAGGTGGACTCCATGACGACATCCGGCCAGCCGTCGTAGATGCGGTCGGCGCCCGACGCCCCGTTGACGACCGGGAAGACCACCACCCGGTAGCGGTCGACGAGCCCCGCCCGCAGCAGGGAGCGGCTCAGGCTGGGGCTGCCGATCGTGCGCAGCTCGATCCCCGTTCGCTTCAGCTCCCGCACCGCCTCCACGGCGTCGCCCGCGACCAGGCTTGTGTTCGCCCACTCCAGCGGCTCGGTCAGCGTGCGCGAGAAGACGATCTTGGGTCGCGCGGTCAGCTCGGCCATGTCCTCGGCGCCGGTGCGGGCGAACTCCGCGAACAGTCGGTACGTGCGCGTGCCGAGCAGCACGGTGTACTCCCGCTCGGCCTCGGCGGCCAGCATCTCGAAGTACTCCGGACCGCCCATTCCCCACAGGCCGGGCCAGCCCTCGGCCGAGCCGAAGCCGTCCAGAGAGGTGATGTAGTCGACCAGCAGCTCTGCCACGCGCGTCCCCCTGACGTCAGCGGAAGGATACTGCCGCCTCGCGTGGAGCGGCCAGTGGCTCCGCAGAACGGGTCTGGCCGCCCACCCCCCGAATGGTGCACACTGGGCCGGTCCGTATGCGATGACGGAGGGGGATATCGCGTGAGGAGACCGGGAGCGGCTGCCGGGGCGCTCGTCGCCGGGCTGCTCCTCGGTCTGCTCGCGCCCGCGCTCGTCGTCGTGCCCGCGACCGCAGCGGCCGCCGCACCGGCCTCCGCGCCCGCCGGCAGCGCGACGGATCCCGGAATCTGGAACGTCCACACCGTGACCTTCCGCTCGCTCGGCCGCACCGTAGCGAGCGTGCTGGTCGTCGACGGCGGCCACGCGCCGCGGCAACCCGCCCCGCCCGCGGCCGACGGCGTCTTCGACGGCTGGGTGACGGAGTCGGGCGGCTCGGTCGTGCCCTTCGACTTCGTGACGACCGTTGTCACCTCCGATCTGGTGGTCGACGCGCGCTTCACCGACACCCACGTCGCGCAGTTCCTCGCCGGGCCGTCCGGGTCCGACGCGCGGCACGTCATCGACGCCGACGAGGTGGCCGACGGCGCTCCGCTCGGCGACATCGCGCCCGACGTGTCACAGGTTCCGGAGGGCCAGGTGTTCACCGGCGACTGGTTCCGGCAGGGCGACGCAACGCGGACGCCGTACGACTTCTCGTCGCCGGTCACCGCGAACCTGCGGCTCGTCCCGCTCTTCGCCGCCGGCTTCGCCGTCTCGTTCGTGACGGACGGGACGGCGGTCGAGCCGGAGTTCGTCCTCGAACCCGATACCGAGTTCACCGCGGCCGACCTCGCCGCCGTCTCTCCGCCGACGCGCACCGGCTACACATTCACGCAGTGGTGGGAGGACGCGGCGCGCAGCCGGCCGGTCGTCTTCCCGATCACGGCGACGACGACCCTCTACGCCGGATGGAGCGGGGACAGCGTGGACTACCACGTCAGCTATTGGCTGGAGAAGGCGAACGTGGTGCCCGCCGGGTATCCCGCGCCCGTGTTCACCCCGGCGGGAGGGACGCCGCCCGCGTGGGGAGCGGCCGACGGCGCCCTCAGTCCCGCCCAGCTGGCGAATCCGGCCACCTACGACTTCCTCGACGACATCACCGCCACCGCCGTCGCGGGGACGACTGTGAGCGGCCCCGCGGCCAAGAGCGACGTCCCCGCCTCGATCCAGGGTCTGGTGCGAGCGCAGCTGGATCCCGCGAGTGTGCAGCCCGATCCGATGACGTTCGCCGACCTGGCCGTCAGCCAGCAGGACGTCACGGTGAAGGGTGACGGATCCACGGTCGTCAACGTGTACCTGACCAGGGCGCTGTGGCGGGCGGACTTCGCGCTGATCAGCCCGGGCGGCACGCTCAACACGTCGACGCCGTGCGCTCGCACGGGGACCTACGACGTCACCATGACCGTCGGAGGGACCACCTACTACCAGTCGACGCAGCCGGGCGGCGGCCAGCTCCTCGGGACGTTCTCCGTGCGCGAGAAGATCGGCTTCGACATGAAGGCGGCGAACGTCGCGCCGGTCTCCCTGTCGCAGACCGACGGCTCGGAACTCATCACCGCCCTCGACACCGGCACCCAGAACCAGAGCTGCGTGCTCCGCGGCTGGGGTCCGCAGCAGGTCACGCCGGATGTCTTCAACGCCACGTACACCGGGGCGTATGCGGACACGAGGTCTGTGGACCTGACCGCCAGGACCACATCGCTGAGCGGCGCGATGGCCGCGAGCAGGACCCAGAACCTGACCCAGCGGTTCGTGTACACCGAGACGGTCGACCAGTCGATCGCCGCCCCGGACGCGGTGATCGGCCCGGACGGGACCCCCAACGACCCGCTGCACGTCGCCACCCTCTACAACAACGACAAGACGACGGTCAGGGCCGAGATCCCGGCAGGGCACCAGGTCTTCTCGCAGTTCCGGACGGCCTGGTACTGGGCCACGACGGGCGACAGGCAGGTCGCGAGCCCGATCGAGGGCTTCACCTCGTACGTCGGCTATGGCACCGGGGCCGCGACGGTCGGCAACTACTTCCAGCTCGACGCGCCGACGAATCGGCTCTATCAGCTGAAGAACAGCGGCAACATCAACGACAGGTATCGCTACCAGTTCTACAGCCGCAACGTCTACACGCTGAGCTTCGTCACGGGAGGCGGCACGGCCATCCCGCCGGTCTCCGGCATCCCCTACGAGGGCTCGCTGGGGCAGCTCGCCCCCGACGACCCGACACGCGGCAACGACGTGTTCCAGGGCTGGTACACCGACTCGGAGTTCAACGTGCCGTTCGGCTTCGACGGCGCCACGATGCCGCCGAGCAACCTCGTGCTGTACGCCAAGTGGCTGAACGACCCGCACACCGTGCAGTTCTACGACCACCCGTCCGCGCCCGATCCCATCGTTGGCCTCACCCAGACGGTGGAGGACCAGGGCACCGCGACCGAGCCCGCCCCACTCCCGCCGCAGCCGGACAGCCAGTCCTTCGTCGGCTGGTTCCAGCGCACCGCGGACGGCTTCTTCGTCCCGTACGACTTCGACACCCCGGTCGGTGGCGACCTGCGCCTCTACGCGCGCTGGCAGCAGCCGGCCGCGGCGCCGTTCCCGATGCTCTACGACGGCGACGGGAACACGTCGGGGGCGGCCCCGCGCGACCCGTACCGCTACGACGCCGGCTCCAGCGCGATCGTCGCCGACGGTGCGTCGCTGCGGCGCGGAGACGAAGTCTTCGTCGGGTGGCGTCCGGTCGCCGGCGCCGCCGCGATGCGCATCATCACCAGCCCGGTGCCGGGCGACGGCCTCTACCAGGCGGGCCGGACCGTCCGGTTCGGCGCCGGCTCCGTGACGCTGACCGCCGCCTACGCGAACCCGGACCCCCGGTTCACGGTGACCTTCCGCGAGAACGGCGGCCTCGGTGCGTCGACGGCGTGGGACGGCCCGCCGGGGGCCTCGATCACCTACCCGGGCGCCTCCGATCTGCGCTTCACCGGTCCCGGTACCGACTTCCTCGGCTGGGCGACCTCGCCGTCCGCGACGTCCCCGGACCCCGCCTACGACCGGCTGGTGGTCTCCACCCTCACCGCCGACCTCACCCTGTACGCCGTGTGGGCCGACGCTCCCGGTCCGGCCCCGTCGCCCCCTCCCGCGCCTCCGGCCACGCCGGCCGGCGACCTCCCCGGCACGGGGAGCGACCCGACCGGCGGGCTGGTGCTCGCCGCCGCGCTCTTCGCGGCCGGGGTCGTCGCCTCCCTGCTCCGGCGCCGGCGGGGCGCGCCGGTCAGCGGCCGCCGCCCAGGTCCTCCCTCAACCCGTTGAGGATCGTCCAGACCGAGTTGCGCTTCTGCGGGGTGTCCGCCTCGCTCATCGGGATGACGAGCTCCAGCCCGTCCCGGTAGACCGCACGGACGGTGAACCGGCCCGGCCACTCAGCGAGGTCGTCCGCCTGGAAGGAGGGGGTCCCTCCCGCGACCTCGAGGCGTTCGAGGTCGGTGCGCCGGTGGACGCGGGTGATCACATCGGACTGCCCGCTCTGCGTCGAGAGCATCGCCTCGACCGTGACGATGGTCCCGGCCGTGAACACGCCGACGTGGACGCTCAGCACCTGCTCCGACCGGCGGAGGGCCGCGCCGAGGTACTTCACGTCGTCCTCGCCGACCGCGAGAGCGACGCCGGTCACGATCGCGCCGAGCATCGTCGAGCCGATCGCGTCCGGGCCGTCGGCGCCGATCTCGTCGATGATCCTCCGTGCGATCGCGTCCCTCGAGACCTGCATCGCCCGCTCCCTTCGGCAGTGCCACCATCGTGCACCAGCGCCGGGGCGTCGCGTAACCCCGTTTCTAGCCGCGGAGGCCCGGCTCCTCGTCCACGGCGTGCGCCGGCGGCTGCGTCGCATCGATCGACTGCGCGAGTCCCGCGAGCAGCCGCAGCTTCTCGTCGCTCTCGCTGCCGGCATCGGGGTAATAGACCACGAGGATGACGTCGTCGACGGGGAGCTTGTCGCGGTGCAGCCGCAGCTCGCCGACCACCGGGTGGTCCAGCAGGGCCGTGCCGCCCTCCAGGTTCCGGACGTCGTGGCGCGCCCAGAGCGCCCGGAAGCGCTCGCTCGAGATCGCGAGCTCTCCCACCAGCTCGACGAAGCGCGGGTCGTCGACGTCGTCCCCGATGTTCGCCCGGAGGGCGGCGACGATCCCGCCGGTGGCGGCGGTCCAGTCGCGCTGGAAGGCCTGCTCCTCCGGGTCGAGCAGCAGCGAGCGCAGCCGGTTGTGTCCCGGACGCAACCGGGGCGAGAGCGCGACGGCGAGCGCGTTGGAGGCGAGCACGTCGAACGAGCGGCCCTCCACGAACGCCGGGACGCCGAGGTTCGCCAGCAAGTGGTGCAGCCGCTCCGGCACGCGCTCCTCCGTGCGCCTGCGGGTCGTGCGCGGCCGGCCGGAGCCGAGCCCGATCAGGTACGCCCGCTCGACGTCGTCGAGCTGCAGAACGCGGGCGAGCGACTCCAGCACCTGCACGGACGGGTTCGCGTCCCGTCCCCGCTCCAGGCGCAGGTAGTAGTCGGCGCTGATGCCCGCGAGCATCGCGACCTCCTCCCGGCGGAGCCCCGGCACCCGGCGGTTGTCGCCCGCCGGCAGCCCGGCCTGCGCGGGGGTGACCAGGTCGCGGCGCGCGCGCAGGTAGGCGCCGAGCCGGTTCGTCCTGTCCTCATCGGTCATGCTGCCACGCTAACCCGCCGCTCGGCGCCCTGGGGATGCCCTGCCGGACCCCCGGAACGACGGGGCTCTGCCGCGTCCGCCGGCGCCGCCGGAGACTCGATCACGAGCCCCCGGTGAGGCGCCGGGGACGAGACGAAAGGCACATCCCATGGACATCAGCACACGCACCGTCTTCATCGCGGGCGGCACCTCCGGCATCGGGCGCGAGCTCGCGCGCCGGTTCGCCGCCGCCGGGAGCACGGTGGTGGTCGGCGGCCGCGACGACGACGCCCTCGCGGAACTGGGCGCGGAGGGTTTCGGCACGGTCCGCATCGACGTGACGGACCCGGCGTCTGTCGCTCAGGCGCGCGACGCCGTGCTGGCCGCGCATCCCGGACTGGACACGGTCGTGACCATGTCTGGAGTCATGCTGCTGGAGGACCTGCGCGACCCCGCGCACTTCCCGGCGGCGGAGCTGACCGTCGAGACCAACCTGCTCGGCACCATCCGCGTGATCGACGCGTTCACGCCGCACCTGATCGGCCGCGGCGGGGGCACGATCGTGACCGTGACCTCCGGGATCGCGTACCTCCCGTTCCCGCCGATGGCGAGCTACGCCGCGTCCAAGGCCGGCGTGCACGCCTACTCGGAGGCTCTGCGCGTGCAGCTCGCGGGGAGCGGGGTCGACGTCGTCGAGCTGGTGCCGCCCGCGGTGGCGACGGCGGGTCAGGAGAAGGTCAACCCGCACGCGCTCGACCTTGACGACTTCGCGACCGAGGTCATGGACCTCCTCGAGCAGGAGCCGACCCCGAACCAGATCCTGGTGCAGGGCGTGCAGATGCACCGTTGGGCCGAGAGGAACGGCAGCTACGACGAGCTGGTCGCACAGCGCGCCAGGATGCTCGCGCGCTGACTACCGCGCCGCCGGGCGCGGCCTCCTCAGGTCCGCCTGGATCGCGCGGATGACCTCGCCGAGCGTCCCGGAGGCGAGCAGTCCCGATCCCAGAGGCCCTGCCGCGTCCTCGCCGAGCGCGGGAAGGCGGGCGAGCGCGCGGCGGACCTCGTCCGTCATCCGGTCGAGCTGCCAGCCGACCTCGTCGTCGAGCGCGTGCGCGTCCTCCGGGGCGGCCAGGGCGGCCGCCTTCGCCGCGTAGGCGGCCGCCCCCAGGGCGTGGGCGCCCATGTGCGCGACGGCGGCCGCCTGTGCGGCGGCGCGAGCGGCCGCGGCGGCCGCTGGGTCGTCGACGCCCGAGGCGGCGCGACCGGCGACGAACCGCCGTTTGATCTCCTCGGCGGCGGAGAGCTCGCCGCGGGCGTAGGCGCGGACGCGGTCGATGGCCTCGCGGGGGACGGGGTTCCCGGGGGAGTGCTCCTCGAACAGGTGCACGACGTGTTCCGCGCAGTCCGCGGCCCACGACGCGACCGTGCGGCGGTCGGTGTCGCTCAGGCTCTGTGAAGACGTCACCCCTCCACCGTCCCACAGTTCACGCCGCGGCGGCCGGGAGCGCGGCCAGATACTCCCTCCACGTGCCCGTGCCCCTGGTCGCTTCCGGACCCGCGAGGTTCGCCTCCGACCGGTAGGCGTGCCCGACCGCGCCCGGCACGGCGATGCGCAGGTGCGGGCGCCGCCGGCCGGGCAGGTCGTCGATGAGCGTCTCGAGCGGGAGCACCTCCGGACCGGCGAGGTCGGCGACGAGACCCTGCGGCGGCCCCACCGTCAGCTCCGCGAGCCGGGCGGCCACATCCTGGACCGCCACCGGTTCCAGCCGCACGTCCTTCAGCACGGGCACCACCGGCAGCTTGGCGATCCCGCGGACCATCCCGTGCGCGAACTCGTGGAACTGCGCCGCCCGCAGCACCGTCCACGGCACGCCGGAGTCGGCGAGGATGCGCTCGGACTCCGCCTTGCGCCGGAAGTAGCCGATCGGCACCGCGTCCGCCCCGATCACCGAGATCAGCAGCAGGTGGCCGACCCCGGCGGCGCGGGCGGCCTCGGCGACATTGCGGGTGGCGACGTCGTCGCCCTTCGGCCCGCCGGCCAGGTGCAGCACGACGTCCATCCCTTCCATCGCCTCCGCGAGGCCGTCGCCCGCCACGGTGTCGCCCCCGGCGTACTCGACGCCGTCCGCGGCGGTGCGCGGGTGACGGGTGAGGATGCGGACGCCGCAGCCCCGGGCGGAGAGCAGCGGGACGGTGTGGCGGCCGAGGTTTCCGGTGCCTCCGGTCACGAGAACGGTGCTGGACATGATCGCTCCTTCGTCACATCGGGGCCGGCTGCCCCGTCGACATGACGACGCATCGCAGAAGGAGAATGTGACATGACCATCGATCCGGATACCCTCGCCGCCGCCTTCGAGCTCAGGCGCCCGCGGCTGCGCGCCGTCGCGACCCGGTTGCTCGGCTCCGCCGCCGAAGCGGACGACGTGCTGCAGGACGCGTGGCTGAAGCTCGCACTGGCGGACGCCGACTCGATCGAGAACCTGGACGCATGGCTGACGACGGTCGTCTCGCGGCTGAGCCTGGACGTACTCCGCTCGGCCCGGGTCGCGAGGGCGGACCGCTGGGTCGTCGAGGCGTGGGAGGAGCGTCCGTCTGACGAGCCGGACCCCGCCTCCGTCGCCGCCGACAACGAACGCGTCGCGGTCGCGCTGATGACCGTTCTTGACCTGCTGGCCCCCGTGGAGCGTCTGGCCTTCGTGCTGCACGACGTGTTCGGGCAGCCGTTCGACGAGATCGCCGAGACCATCGGCCGATCGCCGGCCGCGACCAGACAGCTGGTCTCGCGGGCCCGGCGGCGCGTGCGCGGCACGGAGCCCGCCCCACGAGCCGACGGCAGGCGCGGGCGCGAGGTGGTGGACGCGTGGCTGCGGGCGGTGCAGGACGGCGACCTGAGCAGCCTGCTCGCGCTGCTCGACGCGGACGCGGTGCTGGATGCGGACTACGGGTCCTCGGTCGTGCGCCTGCGCGGCGCGGACGAGATCGCGGCCTCGGCGGTGACGGCCGCGCGCCTGGCCGCGCACTCCATCCCGATCCTGCTCGGCGGCCGGCCGGGTGTGGCGGCCGTCGTGCACGGCCGGGTCGCCTCGCTGATGGCCTTCGAGCTGGGCGACGACGGACGGATCGTCGGCCTCGACGTCCTGGCCGACCCCGAGCGCCTGGCCGGCCTGGACCTCTCGGCCGCCCTCGGCTGACACGCGCGCCCGCACGCGCCCGCCTGGCTACTCCTCGCGCCGCGAAGCGAGGGTCAGGCGCGCCAGGCGGGCGGTGTAGGCGTCGTCGATCGAGGCGCGGGTCAGGGCCCGGAAGAGCAGGGCGCCGAGGAGCGCGTCGGCGAGCAGTTCGGCGTCCGCACGCTCTGAGCCGCCGGCCGCTTCGAGGAGGTCGGCCAGT
Organism: Leifsonia sp. NPDC080035; assembly: GCF_040050925.1. NCBI lineage: Bacteria > Bacillati > Actinomycetota > Actinomycetes > Micrococcales > Microbacteriaceae > Leifsonia > Leifsonia sp. NPDC080035. Next base: position 2,114,762 of record NZ_CP157390.1, read on the forward strand.
TGGGCGTGCGCCGGCTTCGTGAGCTGGGTGTAGAGCTTCTCCGACTCGTCGGCGTCCGCCGCCGCGGCGGCCGTCAGCGCCCGCACGAGGGCGGCGGAGTCGGGAGTCGCGAGGGCGCCGCCGAAGCGGCCGATCCACTCCGCGAGGGAGCCGATCTTCGCGGGGCCGCCCGGCCCATCCACGCCGGTGGCGCCACCCAGCACCGCGTCCGCGAACAGCGCCGCCTTGGACGGCCACCTGCGGTACACCGTCTGCCTGCCGACGCCGGCACGCTCCGCGATCGCGCTGATGGTGGCGGCGTCGTAGCCCTGCTCCCGGAGGAGCTCGCCCGCGGCCGCGAGGATGTCCGCCCGGGTGCGCTCGTTGCGCGGACGTCCTCGCTGTGGCATAGCACCGACACTACGCGACCTGATAGCGTCGGCGAATACAGAGACCCTGAGTCTCATAATTCCTCTCGGAAGGTGAAGCACATGTCGGACGAAGTCGTCGTCGTCGTCGGAGCGGGTGGGATGGGCGAGACGATCGCCCGGCGGATCGGAGCCGGCAGGCGGGTGCTGCTCGGTGACTTCAACGAAGAGCTGCTGACCCGGCTCACGGAGGCGCTCGGTGGAGACGGCTTCGCCGTGACCACGCAGCGCGTCGACGTGTCCTCCCGCGCGTCCGTCGCCGCACTGGCGGACCGCGCGGCGGAGCTCGGCCGGGTGACGACCGTGGTCCACACGGCGGGGCTCTCGCCGGTGCAGGCGCCGGTCGGCGCCATCCTGAACGTCGACCTGCTCGGCGTCGCGATCGGGCTGGACGAGTTCGCCCGCGTGATCGCGCCGGGCGGCGCTGGCGTGGTCATCGCGAGCATGGCGGGCACCATGGCGACCGGCCGGCTGCCCGCCGAGCTCGAGAGCGCCCTCGCGCTCACGCCGACGGACCAGCTCCTGTCCCTGCCGTTCCTCGCCGAGGGCGCCATCGCCGATGCCGGCGCCGCGTACGGGATCGCGAAGCGCGCGAATCAGCTCCGGGTGCAGGCCGCCAGCCTGGCGTGGGGCGAGCGGGGAGCTCGCGTCAACTCGATCAGCCCCGGCGTCATCTCGACGCCGATGGGACAGGCGGAGCTGGCCGGCGAGAGCGGGGCGATGATGCGGGGGATGATCTCGGCGTCGGGAACCGGCCGCGTCGGCACACCGACGGACATCGCGTCGGCGGCGGAGTTCCTCCTCGGCCCGAACGCGTCGTTCATCACCGGCACGGACCTGCTCGTCGACGGCGGCGTCGTCGCGGCCGTCCGCTCGGGCGCGCTGAACCTCGGAGGCGCCGCTTCCTAGCCGCTCGGTGCTGAGCAGGTCGCGCGCCCGGGCCGAGCCAGGGGGTCAGCCGACAGTCGAGACGTGGACGATCCGGTTGCCGCCCGAGTTCTTGGCCGTGTACATCGCGTGGTCGGCGCGGCGGATGAGGCCGTCGGGGTTCCAGCCCGCGCCGGTGTTCTCCGCCACGGCCAGGCCGATGCTGGCGTGGACCGCGAGCTCGGGCGGCAGCCCGGCGAACGGCTCGTCGATGGCGGTGCGGATGCGCTCGGCGACGTCGTGCGCGGACGAGGCGTCGGGGACCTCGCAGACGACGACGAACTCGTCCCCGCCGTAGCGGCTGACGAAGTCGTCCTGCCGGACCGCCTGGCGGATGCGCAGACCCACCTCGCTCAGCAGCCGGTCGCCGGCGTGGTGGCCGAAGGAGTCGTTGACGGCCTTGAAGCCGTCGAGGTCGATGAACAGCGCGGCGACAGCACCCGACGGCGTGGCGCTCGCCGGGTACTCGAGCAGCTGGGCCTCCAGGCGGCGGCGGTTGGGCAGGCCGGTGACCTCGTCGTGCATCGCGGCGTGCTCGAGCTGCTCCTGCAGCCGGAGGCTCGTCGCCGTCTGCGCTGCCTGGCCCGCGAGAGCGTCGGCGAGCGGGGCGGCCTCGTTGTCGAACTGGCGCGGGTGCAGGAAGAAGCAGACGAAGACGCCGAACAGTTCGTCGTCGTGCCGGATCGGGGCGACGAGGACCGAGTGGACGCCTGCCGCCTCGAACGCACGGGCGAGAGCGGGCGAGAACGCGCCCGCCGCGGCCACGCCGCTGAGGGTGACCACGTGGCCGGCCGCCGCGAACTGGGAGACCAGCGACGGAGTGTGGATGGCGTGCTCCAGCGGATTGGTGCCCGCGACCTGCCGGAACGTCCCGCGTTCGTCGAGAAGGAAGACCGCGGACTCCTCGGCCTGGTAGGCGCGCGCCGCCGTCCCGGCGAGGATGCCGGAGAGCTCGGTCTCGCTGTGCGCGGCCGAGAAGGCGATCGCCGCCTCGATGACGAGCTCCAGGCGGATCCTGGTTCGTTCCTGCAGCGCCCACGTGCGCGTCAACTCCGCCTCGTACTCGGCCCGGGCGGTCGCGTCCGCGATGGCGAGCAGCTCCCCGTCCGCGGTGCGGGAGCGGCTGACCAGGACGGCGCGCTGCGAGCCGTCCGCGCAGCGGAGGGCGCCGAGGTCCGAGCTGTGCGCGTCCGGCACGTCGACGATCGCGGCGGCGGGTCGGCCGAGCGCGTCCTCGCGGCCGAGCCCGGTCCAGTCCAGGAACAGCTCGTTCGCCTCGACGATGTCGCCGGCCGCATCCAGACGCACAAGAGCACAGGGGAAATCGTCTGCGGAGACAGGTCTCACGACGCACTCCTAACGCATCCTCGGGCCGCGGCACGACGCGGGTCACCCGAATCTACCCCAGAATTCCGGGAGAACACCGATCCGGGGCGCTCCGGTTGACAGACGGGCGCCGGGAGGCGATCATCACGAGGATGGACGTTCTGGGAGACGCGCGATGACGACCTGCGAGGTCGTCGCGGCCGACCTGTCCGTCGCGATCGCCGAGCAGCGCCTCCAGGTCGTCTTCCAGCCGCAGATCGACCTGGCGACGGGACGCGTCGTGGCCCTCGAGGGGCTGAGCCGCTGGACCCATCACGAGCTCGGCCCGATCCCGCCCTCCGACTTCGTCGCGCTCGCCGAGGCGACGGGGAGCATCCACGACCTGGGCCGATTCTCGCTGGCGGAGTGCTGCCGCTACGGCAGGATGTGGCACGACCGCGGCGAGGACCTCGGCATCGCCGTCAACGTGTCGCCCCTCCAGCTGGCGACCGACGCCTTCTTCGACGAACTCGAGCGCGAGCTCGCCTACTCCGGCATCCCGGCCGACGACCTCATCCTGGAGGTCACCGAGGCCGAGCTTCTGAGCGACCCCTACGTGATGGCCGCGCGCCTCGACATCGTGCGGGACTGGGGCGTCACCGTCTCCATCGACGACTTCGGCTCCGGGCACTCCTCGCTGGAGCGCGCCGCGGCACTGCGCGCGGGCGAGCTAAAGCTCGACCGCAGCCTCGTTGCAGAGGGGGACCTCGACGCGATCGCCGGCGTGGTCCGCACGGCGCACCGGAGCGGGATGCGCGTGGTCGCGGAGGGCGTCGAGACCGCCCAGCAGTTCGCGCTCGTGCGCGAGGCGGGGTGCGATCGCGCTCAGGGCTACTACATCGCCCGTCCCGCGCCGCGGTACGAGCTGGAGGACTGGCTGGCCGCGGAGAACCGGTCGGCCGTCTAAAGGTCGAAGCCGTCGAGCCCGGAGACGGAGAGGTGGTCGGACTCACCCGGGGCCGGGGCGTCGGGGATGTCCATCTTCACCCACGTCACGGGCATGCCGGGGGAGAACAGGATGTCGAGCCCGGGACCACCGCGCAGGCCGGGGATGTTGACGTAGTCGCCGCCGCTCTTGACCGCTTCGAGGATCCGGCGACGGAGGTCGTCGACGGGGTCGGGGAGGAAGTAGTCTTTGCCATCCACTGTCAGCCTGTTCACGATCATGCCTGGTGCAATCCTCCCTAGCGACGCGTAACCATCTTCGGGCACAGTACCCCAACTTCTCCCGACGCCGAATCACGGCCGCTGGCGACGGGACGTCTGGCGTGTGACGGCGAGGGTCAGGGCGAACGCGAGCAGCGCCGCCACGGCCAGCGCCGACGCCACGACCGCGAGGGTGCCGAGGCCACCGGTGCCGAGGATGGCGGCGCCGGTGGCCGAGCCCGCGGCGATCCCGACGTTCAGGATCACCACGAACAGGCTCACCGCCAGGTCGCGGAACGCGGGCGATGCCGTGCGCGCGATCCGGGCCTGGAAGACGGGAGGGAGGCCGCCGATCCCGAAGCCGAGGGCGACCGCGCCGGCGATCGCAGCGCCAGGGGACGTAGCGACGGCCAGCAGGACGGCCCCGGCGGCGATGGTGGCGACGAGGACCAGAAGCGTCCCGTCGGGGAAGCGGTCGCCGAGCGCCCCGCCCGCCACCAGGGCGACGGCGCCGGCGATGCCCGCGGCCAGCAGCACGGCGCTGGCCTGGACCGGCCGCACCCCTGCCGCGCCGAGCACCGGGACGATGAAGGCGTACACGGTCATGTATCCGGTCAGGAGCAGGGCGCCGGCGCCGAGCAGCGCGCCGACCGGGATCGCGCTGCGGTCGATGCCGCGGCGCGACCGGCCGTCGTCGCCCGGCGGGTCGAGCGCGGGCAGCCCGCGCGCGAGCGCCGCGGCCGAGAGGGCGAGCAGCACGGCCGCACCGAGGAACGCCCACTGCCATCCCCCGGCGGCGGCGAGCGCCGCGCCGATCGGGACACCGAGAACGGAGGCCAGCGTCCCGCCGCCGAGCACGATGGCCATGGCCCTGCCCAGGCGCTCCTCCGGCACCAGCCGCGGCACATATGCGAAGACGACCGACCAGGACACGGCGGCGGCGAGTGCCGAGACGATCCGGGCGGCGACGACGACGGCGAAGGACGGCACGAGCGCGACCACCAGCGTCGCGGCCGCGAAGAGCAGCAGGGACGCGGTCAGCAGAGCGCGGCGGGGGAGGCGGCGGGTCAGCCGGACCGCGGGGACCGTGCAGACCACGATCGTCACGGCCCACACCGTGACCAGCGCGCCGACCGCCGCAGCGTCCACCCCGAGCGTCGACGACATGCCGAGGATGAGTGCGGGCGGCAGCAGCTCGGTGCTGACGGAGGCGAACAGGGTGAGTCCCAGCGCGAGGAGCAGCGGCGTGCCGCCGCGGCGGCGGGCCCCGGACGATCGGAGGGTTGCGGTGGATGCGGTCATCTCCGTACCGTAAACATTGACATCGATGTGAAGGTCAAGAGGGGCGGGCACGATATGAAGATCGGCGAGCTCTCGGAGCGGGCGGGCGTCGCGCCACGCCTGCTGCGTTACTACGAGGAGCAGGGGCTGCTGGCCTCCACCCGATCCGCGAACGGCTACCGCGACTACGCGGAGGCGGACGTGGCGACCGTCGAACGCATCCGGGGGCTCCTCGGTGCGGGGATGACGACGCGGCTCATCCGGATGCTGCTCGACATGGAGGGCGTGCGGGGGACCGAGACCGCCGCGCAGTGCACGCGAACCGTCGCGGGCGAGATCGCCGACGAGCTCGCCGGAGTGGAGGACCGCATCACGTGCCTCACCCGCAGCCGGGACACGATGCGGGCCTGGCTCGCGGCGGCCGGCTACGCGGAACTCGCGACCGCGGCGCAGGCGTCGTAAGACGGGCGCCGTTCGCTCCTCCGGAGATCTCGTGCCGGAATGCCCGAGAGTCCGGAGATACGGATCCGTCACCGGCGCGCCGCTCGAGATCTCCGGAATTCACGACCCCGGCCGGTAGTCGCCGAAGCTCCACTCGCGGCCCTCCGGATCGAGCACGCGCGCCCTGCGGCCACCCCATCCCGTGTCCTCCGGCGTCAGCACCGCGGACCCGCCTGCGGCGACGGCCCGCTCGAACAGGCCGTCGACGTCGTCGGTCACGAGGCACACACCGACCCCGGTGGATGCGCCCGCGAGCTCGGGGACGCCGAACCCGGAATCGTCCTCTCCCAGCATGACCACCAGGTCCTCCCGCCCGAGCTCGGCGTGCACCAGCGTCCCGTCCTCGCCGCGCTGCTGCGCGAGAACCCGGAAGCCGACGGCCTTGAGCCAGCGGACCGCCGCCGTGGCGTCGCGGTAGCCGAAGTACACCGCGGAAGCGCTCATCGTCGCGACCTCCCGTCCGCCGCCGTCTGTTCGCCGCCCGTGTCGCGTCACGCCGAGGCGGTGCGGATCCTCACCTCGCGCTCCATGCGCTTCTCGTGCCGCTGCCGGCCCTTGACCGCCTCGGCCTCGCGGCTCTTCGGCGGCGCGTTCGTGACGAGCTGATCGAGCATCCGCCTGGTCGCCTCGGCGATCTCGTCGATCGCCTGCTCGAACGCGGCCGTGTTCGCGCGGGACGGGCGGGTCGAGCCGCTGACCTTCCGGACGAACTGGAGGGCGGCCTCCCGCACCTCGTCATCGGTCGTCGGCGGCTCGAAATTGTGAAGGCAACGGATGTTCCGGCACATGCCGCGACGATACCGCGGTCGGTGGCCGGAGGCCATGGTTGCGGGTGCCCGCGAGGTGTGAGGGGCGTGGACAGCCTTCGATCTCGGGGAGCCCGCCGTCCACGCGTGGTTCAGGACGCAGGCGGGGCGAACCGTGAGCGGGAGCCACGCATCGGCGCCGGCGATCAGCCGTCGATTCGGTGACCGGCGTTCCGGAGGAGGTCGCACGCCTCGTCCAGCCGGGCGGCCGGCACCAGGACGATGTCGCCGTCGAAGCTCGCGGCGACCCAGACCGCAATGGCACCGGCGGCGAGCGGCGCGACGATCGCGGCGAGCATCCCGGTCGCGTCCGGCGGGTGTGCCGCATCCCCGTTCCAGAGGGCGACCCAGGTGTCCTCCGCTGTGTCCGTGCGCCGCATGACGGCGCCGCCATCGGGGCCGTTGACCGTGGCGAGAACGTCGGCGTCGGCGGTGACCGGTGCGTCGGCTGCCCGCTCGAGGACGAAGCGGCCCTCGAGGATCCGTACGGTCTGGTGATCGGCGCTGGACACGCCGGCATGCTCGCACGCTCGCGGATGCGACGTCTAGTCCGTCTCCACCGCCTCCACCGCCGCCAGCTCGGCGGCGAGGCGGTCCGCGATCTCGCCGGCGAGCACGCCGAGCGGGGCGATGTGGCGGGCGAGCGTGCTGCCCGCCGCGCTGTGCAGGTAGGTCCCCCAGGCCGCCGCCTGAAGCGGCGTACAGCCGCGAGCGGCGAGGCCGGCGATCGCGCCGGCGAGGGCGTCGCCGCTTCCCGAGGTGCCGAGCACCGGGCCGCCGTCGGCGACGCGGAGCAGCCGGCCGCCGGGGTCGGCCACGAAGCCCTGGCAGGAGACGACGGCGCCGTAGCGGCGGGCGATCCGGGACGCGGCCTCGGCCGGGTCGTCGAAGTCGTGACCGAGCAGGTTCCCGGCCTCGATCGGGTTCGGGGTCAGGATGCACGGGGTGCGCGCCAGGCGCGGCTTGCCGGCGACCGCGGCCAGCGCGTACGCGTCGAGCACCAGCACGGCCTCGCGGCGCAGCAGCCGGGGGAGCCGGCGCAGCATCCCCCTGCACTCGTCGATGTCGTCGAGACCGGGGCCGAGGAGCACCGCGTCCGCCTCCGCGGCATCCGCCGCGACCGAGGGCAGCGAACGGGCGAGCACCGCGCCCGCCCGGCTCTCCCCGAGCGGGACGACACCGGATTCGGGGAACGCGACGGCGCTCGCCGCGGCGGCGCTTGCGCCGATGCCGAGGGTGAGGCGGCCGGCGCCGACGCGCAGGGCGGCCCGGCCGGCGAGCAGCGCGGCGCCGGGGGAGCGGCGGGCGCCGCCGACCACCACGAGCTGCCCGCGCGACCGTTTGGAGTCGCCCGGCTCGGGCAGTGGCCAGCCGCGCAGGAACGCGGGGTCGACCGTCTCGGCGGGCAAGGTCCGGCTACTCCGTGACACGGGCGGCTCCCGGATGCTCGGTGCTCGGGACGCCGACCTCGCCCAGGTGCTCGACGTCGGCGAACACGCCGATGCTCCAGCCGGTGCCGTCGTGCTCCAGCGTGGTGATGGACGCGTTCGCCACCGTGCGCGTGAGCAGGAACTCGTCGAGCTGCTGCTCGCTCCAGCCGAGGAGGAGGTACAGGAACAGGCTGACCACCGCGTCGTGTGTGAACAGGACCGCGGCCCCGCTCGGCGCGACCGGCAGATCGCGGAGGAACGACCGGAGCCGCAGCGCGACATCCGTCCACGCCTCGCCGCCCGGCGGCCGGTAGTAGAACTTGCCCAGCCAGCGCCTGCGCGCGGCCTCCTGCGGAAGGCGGGCGTCCACGCCCCGGGCGGTCAGCGCATCCAGGACGCCGAGCTCGCGGTCGCGCAGCCGCTCGTCGATCGCGAGGTCCGCGGTGGCGTCGCCGAGGGCCAGCCGTGCGGTGTCGATCGCGCGCAGGTACGGCGAGCAGCGGAACACCACATCGCCGCCGAGCCTCGCGAGCTCGTCCTCCAGCCGCGGGCGGAGCGCCCCGGCCTGGCGTTCACCGAGCTCCGAGAGCGGGACGTCGGCGTCGCGGGCGGGGACGGCGATCGTCTCCTCGCCCGCGGCCTCCGCGGCGGCCGCCGCCACGTTCGCGGTGCTCTCGCCGTGCCGGATCAGGATGAGCTTCCGTGCCGTCATGGCGGTGACTGTACGCCCGCCGCCCCGACACGACGATCGGGCGGATCATCGAGGGTGGAGGCCAGGCGGAGCGACGGCTACTCTGTCCTCGTGCTGAGACGAGTGGCGGAGGGCGTGCTGGTGCACGAGAGCACGTTCTGCCAGAGCAACGCAGTGGTCGTCGAGGGCCCGAGCGGCGTGCTGGTGATCGACGCCGGGGTGCACGAGGCGGAGATCACCTGCCTGGCGGGCGACCTCGCCGCAGCGGGTGAGACCGTGGCGGCGGGCTTCTCGACCCACCCGCACTGGGATCACCTGCTGTGGCATCAGGCCCTGGGCGCTCCACCCCGCTGGGCCACAGCGCTCGGCGCGACCACGGCTCACGCCCGGCTGGCCGGCGGCATCGACCGGGCGAGGTTCGGCATCCCGGAGGACGTGCCCTTCGAACTGCTCGGCGCGGTCGATGGGCTTCCCGGGGGAACCGCTGAGGTGCCGTGGGACGGCCCCCGCGTGCGCATCGTGGAGCACCGCGCGCACACCGTTGGCCACGCGGCGCTGCTCATCGAGGAACGCGGCGTGCTCGTGGCCGGGGACATGCTCTCCGACGTCTTCGTCCCGATGCTCGACCTCCGCGACGCGACGGACCCGCTCGGCGACTACCGGGAGGCGCTCGACCTGCTTGAGGGCGTCGCGGACGGTGTGGAGGCGGTGATCCCCGGGCACGGATCCGTCGGGCGAGCCAAGGACCTCCGGGCGCGGATCGCGCTCGACCGCGCGTACGTAGACGCGCTCACGGCCGACCGCGACCCGGACGACCCGCGCGTCGGCCCGACGGCGAAACCCGGCTGGGAGTTCGTCGGCGACGTGCACGCGCGCCAGGTCGGCGTGCTCGCCGATCGGCGCGCGTCCGACGGAGCCGACTGACACGCGGGCCGAGCTGCCGGCCGGCCGGCGAGTTGGCGCCCGCCCCGCCGCGCGTACGGTGACGATGTGCAGACCTTCCTGCCCTACCCGTCCTTCGCCGAGAGCGTGCGCGTGCTCGATCGCGCCCGGCTGGGCAAGCAGCGGGTGGAAGCCCTCCAGGTGCTGCGCGCGATCACTGTGCCGGGGTACGGCTGGCGGAACCATCCCGCCGCGAAGATGTGGCGCGGGTACGTCCCCGCCCTCACCGCGTACGCGTTGGCGAGCGCCGACGCATGGATCGCGCTCGGCCACGCGGACACCGTCCGCCCTCAGGTGCTCGCGTTCGCGCCCGAGGTGGAGGGAATGCGGCAGGAGAAGCTCGACCTGCCGCCGTGGATCGGCGACCCGGCGTTCCACCGCAGCCACCGATCGAACCTGATCCGGAAGGATCCCGGGTTCTACGGACCGCTGTTCCCCGGTGTCCCGGACGACCTTCCCTACATCTGGCCGACTGCGACCCGCGACTCGGACGGGACGCCTCTGATGCCTTGAGCGTCGGGGAGCGTGATGTGCGGTGCGTCCGTCGGTGCGGGGATGTTCTCCTCGCGCTCGACAACGAGTCCGCGCGAGCTGTCCGCCGAGTCGGCGAGCATCGTCAGCCAGTCCCGGTTGAGCGCGGGGGTGCGTGAGCCGTCGAAGTGGAAGCGCAGGGTGACGGCGGGGTGCAGCCAGATGCTGGTGCGACCGCCGCCCCGCTCGGCGGGGTCCCTCCAGGACATCGCGAAGCTCTGGCCGTGCCGGAGCTTGTTGACGATGACGATGTGCAGGTGCGCGAGAGTCCGGTCGTCGAACTCGATGTCGTGGTCCTCGTAGGTGAGGTATCCCATGGTGGTGCCCTCCTCGGTCAGTCCGGAAGGGGGCAAAGAATCGGTTGCCAATCGAGGCTTCACGTCAACCGGAGGGTGTCCATCCAGTGTGACCCGTTCGGGGCACAATGGCCAGCGGACGGAGGGGATTGTCAGGCGTGCAGAATCGACCGGTCGACGACGGCCGGGCCGTCCGTCGCCTCCGCGGCCGCCTCCGCCTCGGCGCGTTCGAAGTAGACGCCGATCACCTCGGGCGCCAGCTCGTGCGGCAGGACGACGGCGTAGACAGGGACATTCATCCCCTCAGCATCCCCCTGTTTCGGCCGCGCGCACCCTCTTGACGCGGGAGGCGTACGGTGTGCCGCGAGGGGGTCGGATGCGTAGGCGGTTGCTGGTCATCGACGGAGAGCGATTTGTGCCGCTCGGCGATCTGGATGAATTGAAGCGCCGGATCGTCGCCGCCGCGCATGCCGGGGGCGGGTTCGTCTCGTTCGCCACCGAGGCGAGAGCCGTCGAGCTCTTCGTCACGCGCGCCCTCTCCATCCGCGTCGAGGATCTCGACGACCCCTCCTGATCCGCGTCGTCCTTCTCTGCTCTCCGGCGGGGCCTGAGTTCTGCGCGCTCGTTTGCGACATAACCGATTATCGATTATGGTGTGAGACGCGTGCCACGGAGGCCGCGCACAGGAGAGGATCAACGATGATCGGAAGACGACGAATCATGATCGCGGTCGGCGCCCTCGCCACCGTCGGTCTCGCGCTGAGCGGCTGCGCCGCCGGTGGTTCCGACGCGGGAGGCGGCAAGACGAAGGTCAGCCTCCTCGTCAACGTCACGCCCAACCTGACCGAGGAGTGGTGGAACTCCCTCGTCGCGCCGTTCGAGAAGGCGCACCCCGACATCGACGTCGTCATCCAGAACCCGGGCGCGGAGGGCGTCGCCGCCGCCGTCCCGCGGCTGCTCGCCGCCGGTGACGCGCCGGACGTCGTCGAGTCGCTCCCGCCGACGACCACGCTCGCGCCCGAACTCCTCGACCTCTCGAAGTACGACTGGGCGTCGAAGGGCCCGCTCGCCGACCAGTACACGATCGACGGCAAGAACTACATGGCGGGCATCGGCATGCAGCTGCAGAGCCTCTGGTTCTACAACAAGGACGCGTTCGCTGCCGCGGGCATCGCCGAGACGCCCACGACCGTGGAGGAGTTCTCCGACGACCTCGCCAAGCTGAAGAAGGCCGGCTGGACGCCGATCCAGACCGGCGGCGACTGGATGTCCAGCTACGCCCTGCAGACCGTCGGCCTGCCCAGCGTGATCGCTGAGCACCCGGACTGGTACGCCAAGATGACCAAGGGCTCCCTCACGTTCAGCAAGACCTACGGCGACGCGGTCGACACCTATGCCGACTGGATCGCCAAGGGCTATGTGAACGACGACGCCCTCGGCATCAAGTACCCGGACGCCGAGCAGAACTTCCTGGCGGGCAAGTCCGCGCTCTACCCGATGGGCAGCTGGTTCGTGGCGAGCGAGGCCGCGGCCAAGGACCCGGCGAAGATCGGCGTGTTCCGCGCCCCCGCCTTCGACGGCGTCGACAAGCCGGCGATGGGCGCGAACATCGCCAGCCCCTACGTGATCATGCGGGACGCCAAGCACGTGGATGCGGCGGCGAAGCTCGTCGAGTACCTCGTCACCGACAAGGCGGCCATCCTCGACCAGCTGAAGGTCGACGGCAACTACCGGGCCGGCTACGAGTACGACATGGACGACCTCGGCAAGGAGCTGCTGAAGATCGTCGCCGACACCCCGGACGCCTCCTACACGCCGACCGGCCAGGGCTACGGCCAGCGCACCCTCCCCGACGGCTACTCGACCGAGATCAACGCCCAGACGCAGGCGCTGCTCGGCGGGACCTCGGCGGCGGACGTGAACAAGGCGATGGACGCCTGGTTCTCCGCCAACACGAAGTAGCGCGACGGCCGCGGCGGGCCTCCCGCCGCGGCCGCCGCGTCCCCGGTCCGCACCCGTCAGAGCCCTCAACGGAAGTCTTGCCATGATGATCGACAACACGGTGTCCCGTCCCGTCGGCGCTCCCGTCGCCGACGCCGAACGGCGCAGGCGCCGACGACGTGCGAGCGTCGGCGACCGGCTGGCCGGGCTGGTCATGGCGGGACCGGCGGTAATCGTCTTCATCGCCATGTTCATCGTCCCGATGATCCTGGCGTTCGTGCTCAGCCTGACCGACTGGAACGGCTACAGCCTGCGCTTCGACTTCATCGGCTTCGAGAACTACCGGTTCGCGTTCCGGAACCCGCGCACCATCGACGCGGTCGTCTACACCGGCGTGATCGCGGTGGTGGGCACCATCCTCTGCAACGGCATCGGCCTCGCCCTCGCCGCGCTGATCTCGGGCGCGGGCCGTGCGAACACGGTGCTGCGGACGATCTTCTTCTACCCGTACATCATCAGCGCGCTGATCATCGGCTTCCTCTGGTCGGCGCTGCTGTCCCCGCACGGCGCCGTGAACGGACTCCTCGGCGCGTTCGGGATCGGCCCGGTCCCGTTCCTCACCGACGTCACGTTCGCCAAGGCGACGGTGATCCTCACGATCGTGTGGGCGCACTTCGGCTTCAACATGATCCTCTACATCGCCGGCATCAAGTCGGTGCCGAGCGAGTACTACGAGGCGGCCACCGTCGACGGCGCCGGCCGCTGGCAGCAGTTCCGCAGCATCACCGTTCCGATGATCGCGCCGGTGGTGACGGTGAACCTGGTGCTCACGCTGGTCGGCCTGCTGAAGGTCTACGACGTCGTGCTCGCGCTGACCGACGGCGGGCCGGCCGGATCGACGCAGACGATCGTCTACCAGATCCTCAAGGACTCCTTCGCGCAGTCGAAGCTCGGCCTCGGCGCCGCCCAGTCCGTGGTGCTGCTGATCGTCACCGCGGCGATCGGGCTCGCCGTCACATTCGCCCGCAGGGGCGCAGAGCGGAAGGTGACCGACTGATGACGACATCCCTTCAGGACACGCCGAACCTCGGCGCGGAGGCGCTGCTCGCCGACCCGCTCGACGACCGTCGGCGTCCGTCCCGTCGTCGCCGGAGCGGCGGCCCGGCCCGGGGCGGTCGCTCGCCCCTGGCGGCGACGGTGCGCTGGATCGTGCTCGGCGCGATCTCCGTCGTCATGCTGGTGCCGCTGTACGTGCTGGTGATCAGCGCGTTCAAGCCGCAGGACGAGATCATCCGGCATCCGCTGGAGATCTCGGCGGGCTCGTTCACGTTCGAGTTCCTGTGGAACGCGATCACCAGCTCCAAGTTCAACGTGATCGCGGCCTACGGGATCACGCTGCTGTTCGTCGCGCTGGTCAACCTGTTCTGCATCCTGCTGTCGGCGCCGGTCGCGTACGTCATCGCCCGCGGCCGCAAGAAGTGGCACATGGCGCTGCTGCTCCTGTTCGTGTCCGGGCTCTTCATCCCCGGGCAGGTCACGCTGATCCCCGTCGTGTTCGTGCTGCGGGTGCTGGGGCTGATCAACACCATCCCTGGCTTCATCCTGTTCGAGACGGCGGCGACGCTGCCGGTGACGATCTTCCTGTTCAGCGCGTATCTGCGCACGGTCCCGCGCGACATCGACGAGGCCGCAGCGCTGGACGGCGCGGGCCGCATCCGGATCTTCTGGTCCTGCGTGTTCCCGATCATGCGGCCGGTGGTCGCCACGGTCGTCGTGCTCAACTCCATCGGCGTCTGGAACGACTTCGTGAGCCCGCAGATCATCCTGGGGCCCGGCTCCGGGATCTACACGGTGACGACGGGCGTCTACGCAGCGGTCGGCGAGTTCTCGACCGACTACACGGTCGTCTTCCCGACCCTGCTGCTGGCGATCGCGCCGATCGTCATCTTCTTCATCATCATGCAACGGCACATCATCGGCGGCCTGGTCGCCGGGGCGACGAAGGGCTGAGGACCGTGGAGACGATCACCGGGGTGCCCGCGAGCACGATCCCCGCCTGGGCGGTGCTGCAGCGCAGGCTGTTCGACGACATCGAGGACGCCTGGCGGCTCTTCGCCGCTCGTTACACCCACGAGGACGGCGGCGTGCGCTTCCCCGCGGTCTTCACCGACCGCGACGGCGTCGACGACCTCTACGAGCCGTTCTTCAACTGGCCAGCGTTCTACCTGCTCGGCGGCAGCGACGAGGTGCTCGCCGCGGCCAAGCGGCACTGGAACGGCGTGACCGCGCAGCTGACCGCGGCGGGGATGCTCACCGACGAGTACGAGAACGGCTACGACTGGTTCCATCAGGGGGAGTCGCTGCTGTTCTTCTACGGCATCTGCGCCGCGGATCCCGGCGACCCGCACTTCGCCGCGCGGGCGCGCCGGTTCGCGGAGCTCTACACCGACCCGGCGGCCGGAAACTACGACCCGGAGCACAACATCGTCCGCGCCCCGCACAACGGGGCGCTCGGCCCGCGGCCGGGTCTGAACGACGTCGTCCAGCCATACTCCGCCGACCTCGCCGAGATGGAGCGCTACGGCCTGCCGCTGGAGTACGTGGACGGCATCGAGCGCTGGAGCGACCTGGCCGATCCCGCCCGCGCCCGCGCGATGGGGGAGGCGATGCAGCGCGCCGCCACCGGCGACGTCGTCGTCAACCTGGCGGCGACCAGCCTCGTGGCCAACCGCTGGCTGTACGACGGCGACCCGGCGTCCGCCGACTGGATCGAGCGCTACGTCGGGGGATGGGCGCAGCGGGCGCGCGCGAACGGCGGGCTCGTGCCCGACAGCGTCGCGCCGGACGGCACGGTCGGCGGCCTGCACGACGGCCGCTGGTTCGGCGGCCACTACGGCTGGACGTGGCCGCACGGCCTGCCGTCGGTCGGCATGGCCACCGTCGTCTCCGGGCTGAACGCTGCGCTCGTCACCGGCGACGACGCCCACCTGGACACGGCGCGGGCGGTGCTCGACGCGGTGCTCGCGGAGGCGATCGTCGCCCCCGTCGCCGACACGCCGTACAGCCTCCGCGGCGGCTGGCTGGCCCGGCTCGGGAAGGACGCCGAGAAGCCGGGGATGCTGGTCCCGCACCGCTTCGGCCGCGACGGCTGGTTCGACTACGCGCCGATGCCGCTCGAGCTGCCGACCTGGCTGTGGTGGTGGTCGCGCGGCGACGCCGACCGCGAGCGGCTGCGGATCGTCAGGGATGGCCTGCCGGCGACGGACGAACCCGTGAAGCCGTTCCGCGACAAGGCGGAGGCGGGGCACGAGGCGCCCTGGCTCGACTTTCTGGACGGCCGCCTCCCCGACTACCCGGAGCTGGCGCTCTCGATGGCGCTCGGGCAGGTGGCGCGACGCGTTGCGATGATCGACGCCGACGACAGCGACCCATCGACCGTGCACCTGCACTTCTGGCAGCGGGTGAACCCGGTGGTCACCGAGGTGCTCACCCAGCTGGTGTCCGGGGCTCCGCAGGTGCTGTACAACGGCGGCCTGCCGTTCGCCGCCGTCGAGTACGAGGACGCGGACCGGGGGCGGCCGGGGCTGCCGGCCGACGTCGCCGCTCTCGTGACCGTCCTCGACCGCGACCGGATCGAGCTGCAGCTCGTGAACGTCTCGCCGCGGCATGCGAGGCGGGTCGTGGTGCGCCCCTCGCGCTTCGGTCGCGCGCGGCTCACCGCCGTGGGGTTCGGAACCGCCGACGGCGCCGACTACCCAGGACCGACCACCGCATACGCCGCGGTGGCCGGACGCCAGGGCCACGCGCTCGTGGACACCGACGCCAACGGCGTCGAGGTGCTCCTGCCCCCCGCGCACCGCATCGACCTCGTGCTCGTCACCGCACCCGCAGACGCGCCGGCCCACCATCGTGGCGCGCCGGCCATCGCCCAGACCGCCGACTCGAAGGAGTGACCATGACCGACGCCGCAGGCGCCCTCCCGCATCCCGATTTCGCCCTGCCCGTGCGCGGGGACGCGTACCGCCGGGCCGACCCGGACACGATCGCGGGCCTCGACACCGTGTCGTCCGCCACCGCGTGCGCCAAGCTGCACGGGATGGGCATCAGCCGCTCCTACGTCGACGGTCCTGTCCCGCTCACGCCGGGCCAGCGCATCGTCGGCTCCGCCATCACCCTGCAGTTCATGCCGCAGCGCGAGGACCTCGCCTCCGGGCTCGGCCAGGAGTACGTCGAGCGGCACACCGCGCTCTGGGCGGTGCTCGAGCAGGTGCAGCCGGGCGACGTCCTCGTCGTGCAGGCGTACGGCAGCCGGTTCTCCGGCTGCATCGGCGACATCCTCGCGCGCTATTTCAAGCGCAAGGGCGGCGTCGGGATCGTCGTCGACGGCCGGATCCGCGACGCCGGCCGCATCCGCGAGCTCGGCCTCCCGGTGTGGTCGACGGGCACGACGCCGCACTACGCGTCGCAGACAGAGCTGTTCCCGTGGGGCTACGACGTGCCGGTCGCCGTCGGCGGCGCGCTCTGCATGCCAGGGGACGTCGTCATCGCTGACGACGACGGCCCGGTGATCGTGCCGCAGGCCATGAGCGGCCAGGTGATCGAGGCGGCACGCGACCACGAGGACTGGGAGACGTTCAGCAGGCACCGTCTCGACGGCGGCGCGCGGCTGAGCGACTACTACCCGCTGACCCCGGACACGCGAGAGGAGTACGAGGCGTGGCGTTCCGCGCAGGCCTTCGCCCTCTGACCGCGACCCCCGGCGTGTCCGTAGCGTTCGGGCTCGGCTGCGCCCCGATCGGCAACCTGTACCGGGCGGTGGCGGACGCGGACGCTGACGCCACCGTCACGGCAGCGCTGGAGCGCGGAATCCGCTTCTTCGACACGGCGCCGCACTACGGCGCCGGCGCGAGCGAGCGCCGGCTCGGCCGGGCGCTCGCCGGTGTCGACCGCGACAGCGTCGTGATCGCGACCAAGGTCGGCCGGCGCATCGTCGATGCCGCAGGGGAGGACGTCCCGGTCGGCGGCATCGGACGGGACACCGTCGGCGACCTGACCGCCGACGGTGTCCTTCGCAGCGTCGAGGGCAGCCTGCTCCGGCTCGGAACCGACCGGATCGACCTGCTCCACCTTCACGATCCGGCCGACGTGGATGCGGCGCTGCGCGATGCGCTCCCCGCACTGCTGCGGCTGCGCGAGGAGGGGGTCGTGCGTGCGGTCGGCGTCGGTATGGTGTGGCCTGAGCCGCTGACCCGGTTCGTCCGCGAGGCCGATCTCGACGTGGTGATGATCGCGGGCAGGACCACCCTGCTCGACCGCACGGCCGAGGCCGAGCTACTGCCCGCGGCGGTCTCGCGTGGAATCGGTGTGATCGCGGCCGGCGTCTACAACTCGGGCATCCTCGCCGACCCGGTCGGCTCGCCCTACTTCGACTACCGGGAGGCCGCCCCCGGGCTGCGCGCCACGGCGCTGCGGCTGCGTGAGCTCTGCCTCGCCCGCGGCGTCGAGCTGCCGACCGTCGCCGCGCGCTACCCGCTGCGCCGGGAGCCGGTGGAGGCCGTCGTCGTCGGCGCGCGGACCCCGGAGGAGGTGGCGGCGTTCGCGGACGCGGAGCACGCGCGCATCCCCGACGAGCTCTGGGACGAGCTGGAGGACGCGGTCGCCCGGGTGCCGGGATGAGTGGCGTGCTCGACGCGCACATCCATCTCTGGGAACTCGACCGCGTCGAGCTGCCGTGGTTCCGGCCAGGGCTGGGCCTGCCGGAGACCGTCCGGCTCGCGGACCTCGCCGCCGCGGCCGCGCCGCTTGCGGCGAGCCCGACACCGGTCCCCGGCCCCGGCCCGGGGCCGCTCACCGGCGCGATCGCGGTGCAGGCCGGAGCGAGCCGCGCGGAGGCGCTCTGGCTCACCGGGATGTGCGACCCGCTGCTCGCCGGCGCCGTCGTCCAGTACGACCCGGCCGACCCGGACGGCTGGGCCGTCTCCCTCGTCGGCGGCCCGGCTCGGGGGATGCGGGTCGCCGTTCCGGATCGCCGCGCCGACCTGGCGGACGTCGCCGGTCTGGATGCGGCCTGCGAGCGGGTGGCCGCGGCGGACGGGGTCGTGGAGTTCCTGGTGCGGGCGGAGCAGCTGGACGGCGTCGCCGCGGTGCTGGCGCGGCACCCGCGCACCCGCTTCGTCCTCTGCCACCTCGGCCTCGGCGCCGGCGACCCGGACGTCGCGTGGGAGCGCGGGCTGCGCGCGGTCGCCGCGCTGCCGAACGCGTGGGCGAAGCTCTCCGGGATCGCGACGGCGGGTGACCAGGACGGCTCGCGGCTCCGGACCGCCGTCGACGTTGCGCTCGACGCCTTCGGCATCCACCGGCTGCTGTTCGGCAGCGACTGGCCGATGTCGGCGCGGGTCGCGCCGTACCCCGAGCTGGTCCGGCGGATCGGTGCCGCGCTGCCGCCGCTCACCGCCGAGGCCGCGCAGGGGTTCTGGGGCGGGACCGCCCGCGTGCTCTACCGGCTCTGAGCCGCGTCGCCCGCCGCGGCGTCGCCCGCCTCCCGCTCGGGCAGCAGCGTGCCCGCCGCGTGCGCCCGGAACAGCGCGGCGGCGGCGTCCGGGTCGTCCCCATCGAGCAGGTCGAGCAGGCTCTTGTGCCAGTCGGCGACCTCGTGCCAATCGCCCTCGAAGGCCGGGTCACCGAGCACGTGCATCGAGCGCAGCCCGGGCTCGATGATGTCCCACCAGCGCGGCAGGTAGCTGTTCCCGCCGGCCTCGATCACGCTGCGGTGGAAGACGAAGTCGAACTCGCGGAACGCGCCGAGATCCTTCGCGTCCGCCGCCTCGTGCATCCGCTCGATCAGGCCGCTCAGCTGCGTGCGCGCCTCGGGCGTGAGCCGTCCGCAGGCGAGCCGGCCGGCGATGGCCTCCAGCTCCGCGCGGGCGAACCGGGCCTGGGCGACCTCCTCGTCGGAGTAGCTGGCGACGAAGTTGCCGAGGTGCCGCACGTGCGAGACGAGGCCCTCGTGCGCGAGCTGCTTGAGCGCGTCCCGGACCGGCGCCTGGCTGACCTGCATCCGCTTGGCCAGCTGCGACTCGACGAGCTGCTCGCCGGGGGCGAGCGTGCCGTCCTTGATCATCGTCTTCATCAGCTCGTAGATCTGGTCGGAGAGCAGGCCGCGCTTGAGCTCGGAGAGCGAGCCGAGGTGGTCGGTCATCGTGCCCCCGCCTCCGCCGCACGGGTGTCGTCTCCGGTCACGGACGCGTACGCCGCGAGCCAGGCGTCCGCGATCAGCCGGGAGCCGGCGGGCGTCGGATGCACGCCGTCCGGCGCGATCGCGGCAACGCCGTGCTCGGCCGCCGCGCGGCTCATCGTGTCCTGCAGTGGGACGAGCCGGGCGCCGGTGTCCTCGGCGATCCGGGCGACGACGGCCCGCTTCTCGTCCAGGTCCGCCGTCCACGCGCCCTGGTCGTCGTTCAGCGGCAGGAAGAACGGCTCGATCAGGAGGAGCCGGGCTGCGGCGTCCACCGCGTCCAGGAGGCGCCGGTAGCCGGCCTCGTAGTCGGCGGCGGAGGTGGGGTCGTCGCTGTCGAAGCGGCGCCACATGTCGTTCACCCCGACGTAGACCGTCAGGATGTCCGGCCGCGCGTCGAGCACGTCCCGCTGCCAGCGGCGTTCCAGGTCGACGACGCGATCGCCGGCGATGCCGCGGTTGAGCACCACCGCCTCCGTGTCCTCCGCAAGCGCCTCCACGATCAGGGCGACGTAGCCGTCGCCGTAGGAGCCGTCGTCGGACCGGTCGCGGCCCGCGTCCGTGATCGAGTCGCCCGCGAATACCAGCCGTTGCGTCATGTCGTCCTCTCGCCGCCCGCCCTCGCGCGCGATTCCTCCAGCATAATCGATAATCGGTGAACGCCCGGCGCGGGCCGCTCAGACACGAGGGCCGCCCCGAGCGGAGCGGCCCTCGTGCGTTCCTTTGGTCAGCGCCGCGCGCCGGCCTCCCACGCCGGGGCGCCGTACGGGAAGGCGCCGAGGCTCGGCACCGGATCGGTCGAGCCGTCGTTCACCCCGGGCAGCGGAATCGCGGCGTTCCGGGCGGGGGAGCCGGGCTGAAGGCGATAGTCGTGGGCGGCCGCGTCCACGAACAGCGGGTCGCCGTCCGTCAGGTTGTTCGACAGGACGAGACCGCCCTCGGTCGCGCGGTCGATCCCCTTGATCGGCCCGATGTTGTTGTAGATCTTCGTGCCCGTCGACTGACCGGGCTCGCGCACGTAGAACAGCGTCATCCCGCCGGTGTTGTTGTAGACCGCGTTGTCGTGCGATCCGGAGCCGAGCCCGTTGAGCTCGACGGTGCCCTCCGGATTGCCCCAGCCGACGTTGTTGTCGATCTGCAGATCGCTCATGCCGTTGTCGGCATAGATGCCGGACATCCCGAACGGATAGACGCCGCCGGCGCGCGGGTTCGGATCGTGCAGCACGTTGTGATCGATGCGGGTGCCCTCCATGCGCGCCGAGCAGCACGAGTAGATCGCCGCAGTGTCGAGGCTCAGCGTCGCGTAGCCGGAGATGTCGTTGAACGCGATCCTGTCCGGTCCCGCCGTGGTGCCGGCGACCCCGTTCCACTGCAGGTTGATGCCGCTGCGGCCTGAGCGCTGCATCGTGTTGTGGGTCACGGTCTGGCTGTGGCCCTGGACGGCGACGGCCGCGGCGTAGGTGCCCGCGTAGTCCACGTCGCTGATCGTGTTGTCGACGGCCGTGTTGCCGTGGCCGCCGAGGGAGACGCCGTTGCCCGCGCTGTACTGCAGGTGGCTGTTGCGGATGGTGTTGCCGGTGCCCTTCAGCACGATGCCGGTGTCCGCGACGCCGCGGGTGACGTTCTCGCCGCAGTTCGTGGTGCCCCGGGTGACGTCCCAGTAGTGGCTGAGGTAGCGGCCGTCGATGCCGTCGAGCGTGACGCCGGTGCTCGCATCCCCGGTGCGGATGGTCGAGGCGAACAGGCCGATCCCCTCGACGGTGACGTTGCTCGCCGTTGTCAGGTCGAAGGCCAGGTCGCGGGCTTTCGCTTCGATCCGGTGCCGGTTGGGGTTGTCGTCGCTGTAGACGTATAGCCGCTTGGCCTGCGCGTCGTAGAAGTACGAGCCGGGATGCCCCAGCTCGCCGATCTTGCCGGAGAGTCGGTACCAGGTGTCGGTCGGCACCACCTTGTGCACGCAGACGGGCGCGCTGGTCAGGGTGACCGAGCCCACGGCGGAGCTCGCGACGGTCCCGGTGGTGGTGATGTACCAGTAGGAGGTCAGGGCGCGTGCCCCGTCCCAGTATCCGGCCGGACGGGTGAGTGCGGGATCGACGATCGTCGCGTCCGCCGAGCCTGCCTGCGCGCGCTCCACGACCGGGTCGAGCAGGTCCGTGCCGGGGAACGGGTACGAGGCCTCGATGTCCATGGCGCCGTCGGTGAAGACCTGCGCCTCCGCGCCCGCGGAGCCGAGGTCGGCCGCGACGCTGAAGATCTTCCGGTCCGCGACCGCCCGGCTGAACAGCGATTCCGCGGCGTACGGATCGGTCGCGGCGATGCGGTCCAGGTCCTTCTGCAGCACCGGGGCGAAGCCGCTGAGGCGCTCCGCACCGCTGACGACGACCGTCGCGCCGGGCGCCGCACGGAACACGATCGGGTCTGCCGCGGTGCCAGAGCGCGGCGGCGTGACCGTCTCCCGGTAGGTGCCGGAGCCGATCAGGCAGGTGTCTCCCGGCTGGGCGCGATCGGCGCACTGCTGGATGGTGCGGAAGGCGCTGGAGGCGGAGCGCCCGTCCGCGCTCGGTGCGCCGTCCACGGACACGTAGTAGGTCGTCCCCGATTCCGGGCCCGCTGCCGCGGCGAGGGCCGGGGTGGCGGTCAGACCGATGATCAGGGTGGTCGCCGCGGTGACGGCCGCCCCGATGGCGCCGCGCCGGCGGCGCGCACGTGATGAAACGAGCATCGTTGCTCCTATCGATAGTGAGTAATCGATAATGTAGGAGTGCAACGGCGAGGCGTCAAGACGCAGGATTCCCGCTCCTGCGAAACCGTTCAGAAACGGGCGGCCTCGCCCTCCCGCTGTCTTCTCCGCACAACTCCACGCGGCGTACTGTGCCGCTGTGCCGTCGCGACGGAGCGACGGCGGGACAAGGGAGCACCATGAAACGCACATCGCTCGTCTCACTCGCCCTCGCGATCGCGGGGGCCGCCGCCCTGGCCGTCGGAGCCACCGCTCCGGCGACGGCGGCGACCACGCCGGCAGCCGCCCCCGCCACGAGCGGGGTCTACACCGTCCATCCCATCGTCGAGAAGGCGACGCTCGCGACCAGCGCCCTGAAGCCGTCGTTCACACCGGCCGACTGCCTCGCCCAGACCGGGGGAGCCGTGGCCTGCCAGACTCCGCAGAGCATCCGCGCGGCCTACGACATCCCCGCGACGATCAACGGCGTGCCCGCGGGCACGGGCCAGACGGTCGTCATCGTCGACGCCTTCGGCAGCCCGACCGTCGCCTCCGACCTCGCGACGTTCTCGCAGACGTTCGGCCTGCCCGCCCCGCACCTGACGGTCTACTACCCGGGAGGCAAGCCCACGTGGAACGGCCGCGGAACGCAGACCGGCTGGGCCGAGGAGACCTCGCTCGATGTGCAGTGGGCGCATGCGGTGGCGCCAGGCGCGGACATCGCGCTCGTCGTCGCGGCCAACGACCACGGCGCGAGCCTCGACAACGCCGTGCGCTACGCGGTGGACAACCGGCTCGGCAACGTGCTGTCGATGAGCTACGGCGAGGCCGACTACCTGATCTCGTCCCCGCACGCGAACAACGGGCAGACGACCCAGGTGCAGAAGACGTTCGCCACGGCGGCCGCCGCCGGGATGTCCCTGTTCGCCTCCTCCGGCGACGATGGATCGGACAACGGCGCCGGCTACCCGAACTTCGGGTTCCCCGCCTCCGACCCGAATGTCACCGCCGTCGGCGGCACCAACGTCTGGGCGGGCAGCGGCCTGAACAAGCCGCACGACACGGTGTGGGGCGACTACGCGGACTGCCCGCTCACCTGCGCGTTCGGCGTGGTGGGCGAGACCGGCGGGGCCCCGAGCCTGTTCCTGCCCAAGGGTGGGTCGGACGTCGCGTACAACGCGAGCGTCTACACCGGCGTGCTCACCTACCTCGGGTTCCTCGGCGGCGACGCGAACGGCCTCTACTACTTCGGGGGCACGTCTGCGGGATCCCCGCAGTGGGCGGCGCTGACGGCCGACACCATCCAGGCGGTCGGGCACACGGTCGGCAACGTCGGGCAGCGGTACGCGGCGGGCTGGGCGGCGAAGGGCATCCTCTTCGACGTCACCCAGGGCAGCAACATCACGCCCACCTACTCGGGCGGCTACTCCGCGACGGCCGGCTGGGACCGCCCGACGGGCTGGGGCACCCCGGACGTCGGGCGCATCATCGCCGACCTGAGGTGACCGCGCCAGGCTGACGGGGCCGGTGTTTCGGATTCCTAGGAATTGCGGCCCCGCAGCTATTGTGTTCCCGCATGGAGCGGGCGTATCGTTCCACTCGACAGGGCCGTGGCGGCCCGAGGCGACGACCTCTCCCGGTCAGGCCGGCGGCCGCCACGGCCTTCTCTCTGCCGATTTCCCGTCGATCCGTCACATCCGTGCCGCCTGCGGCGTCTTCTCTTCTGTGCGCGCATCGAGCGCGCACGAGGACGACGAGGAGAAGACATGCTGGAGTCGATCGAAGCGCTGCGCCGGAGCATCGGCGGACGGGTCATCGCCGCGGGGGATGCCGACTACGACGCGGCCAGCCGCACCCCGCTCGCCGCGGCAGAGCCGGCCGTCGTGGTCCAGGCCGGGGGAGCGGATGACGTGAGGACGGCGGTCGCCTTCGCGGCCACGTCCGGGATGCCCCTCGCGGTGCGCGGCGGCGGGCACTCGTTCGCCGGCTTCGGCACGCTGGACGGGGGCATCGTTCTCGACCTCGCCGCGCTGTCCGGCGTGGAGCTGCTGGGCGGCGACCGTGTCCGCGTCGGCGGCGGTGCGCGCTGGGGCGCGGTCTGCGCTGCCCTGGCGCCGCACGGCCTCGTCATCTCTTCGGGAGACACCGCGAGCGTCGGCGTCGGTGGTCTGACGCTCTCCGGCGGCATCGGCTGGATGGTGCGGTCGCAGGGACTCGCGCTGGACAGCCTGGCGGCGGTCGAGCTGGTGACCGCGGCGGGCGAGTTCGTGGTCGCCGACCGCGAGCGGAACGCCGACCTCTTCTGGGCGGTGCGGGGCGGCGGAGGCAACTTCGGCGTCGTCACGGCGTTCGAGTTCGAGGCGCATCCCGGAGGGGAGCTGACATTCGGGCGCATCACGTTCCCCGCCGCCGAGGCCGGCCGCATCCTGCCCGCCTGGGCCGAGTACGTGCACGGCGCACCGGACGAGCTCAGCTCGGTCGCGAAGCTCGCGAACCCGTTCGCGGGCGGCCGCGAGGCCCCGGTCGAGATCGTGGTGGCGGTCGACGGCGACGACGACGCGGCACGGCGCGTGATCGACCCCATCCGGCGGCTCGGCACGGTCCTCGGCGACGACGTCGCGCGGCGGGCGTACGCCGACGTCCTGGAGCCGGGCGGTGCGCTTCCACCCGGGTTCGGGCTGAGCGTGCGCGACGCGTTCGTGCCCGCCCCCTCCCTGCGGGAGGCCATGGCGACGCTGGCGGAGATCGCCGGCGAGGAGCAGCCGGCCGTGATCAGCGTTCACGCGCTCGGCGGGGCGATGGGCCGAGTGCCGTCCGAGGAGACCGCCTTCGCGCACCGCGACGCCGCCGCGATGATCACCACGTTCGCGGGCGGGCCGCAGCCCGCGCTCGCTGCGGCCGCGCCGGCCATCACCCGCACCTGGGACCGCCTGGCTCCGCACGTCTCCGGCGCCTACGCGAACTTCCTCGCCACGGCATCGGCCGACGACGTCGCCGCCGTCTACCCGGAGGAGACGGCTCGCCGGCTCGGCGCGCTCAAGGCGGAGTACGACCCGCACAACGTCTTCGCGCGCAACCACAACATCGCCCCCGAGCTGCAGCCGGCGCGCTAGCGTGGCACGCGGACGGACCATCGGGAGGGACGGTGCGCTCATGACGGAGACGACTCAGACGGAGCTCGCGGCCGAGTTCGACCGGCAGCGGTCCTACCTCGTCGCCGTCGCCTACCGGATGCTGGGCTCGCGGGCGGACGCGGAGGACGCGGTGCAGGAGGCCTGGTTCCGGCTGCGCCGCCAGGACTCCGCCATCGGCGACCTGCGCGCCTGGCTGACCCGCGTCGTCAGCCGGATCAGCCTCGACCTGCTGCGCTCCCGCGGGCGACGCAGGGAGGACCCGCTGGTGGAGGATGCCGGGCCCGGCGGCGCGACCGCGGTCGGCCCGTCCGGCCCGTCCGCGGTCGCCGCCGGCGCGGCGATGAGCGGGGATCCCGCCCTGCGCGCCGAGCAGGTCGACCGTGTCACCGAGGCGCTGGTGATCGTCCTCGACCGCCTGAGCCCGGAGGAACGCCTGGCCTACGTGCTGCACGACGTGTTCGGGCTCCCGTTCGACGACATCGCCGGCATCCTCGACCGCACGCCGCAGGCCACGAGGAAGCTCGCCAGCCGAGCGCGCGAGCGGGTGCGCGGCGCCGACGACGTGCCGGGTCGTCCGCGTGCGACGAAGGCGCAGCAGCGCGCCGTCGTCGAGGCGTTCCTGGAGGCGGCGGGCAGCGGCGATGTCGAGCGGCTCGTGCGCATCCTGCACCCGGACGTGGTGTTCCGCATCGACGAGGGCGCCGAGGGCGTGCGCGTCGTCCGCGGGCCGGAGCAGATCGCCCACGGCGCCACCGCCTTCCGCACGGCGAACGCGGGCACCGACTTCCGCATCGTCGAGTCCGACGGGCGGTTCGGCGTGCTCTCCCGCCGGCCGGACGGATCGGTCGCGCTGCTGCTGTTCACCGTCGAGGGCGACCGCATCGTCGCCATGCAGGCGGCGCCGGCAACCTGGGACTGACGGGGCGGGCTGCCGCGACCCCGCGCACGCGCGCTACCCTTCTGGCGTCGAAGGGTGAGCCGATGTCGTTCCGCGATCTGCACTTCCAGCCGGAGCCGCTGCTGCTCCCCAACGCATGGGACGCGGGTTCCGCCATCGCCTTCGCGGCGGCCGGGTTCCGGGCCATCGGCACCACGAGCTTCGGCGTGAACGCCGCCACCGGGCGGCCGGATGCCGGAGGGGCGAGCAGGGACGCGACGGTCGCGCTCCTGAACCGGATCCGCTCCCTGCCCGTGCACCTCACCGCGGACATCGAGGACGGCTACAGCAGCGACCCTGCGGAGGTGGGCGCCTTCGTCGCCGGGCTCGGCGTCTCGGGCGTCAACCTCGAAGACTCTGCGGAAGGCAGGCTCGTGGATCCGGCGGTCCCCGCCGCGAAGATCCGCGCGATCAAGGCCGCTGCGCCCGACGTGTTCGTGAACGCGCGGGTCGACTCGTACTGGTTCCACGAGGACGACACCGTCGAGGCCGTCACGGATCGGGCGCTGGCCTACGCCGACGCCGGTGCGGACGGCGTCTTCGTGCCGGGCGCCGCCGACCCGGCGACTCTGGAGGGCCTCGCCGCCGCGATCCCGCTGCCGCTGAACGTGCTTGTCGTGCCGGGGCTGTCGCTCGCGCAGCTCGGCGACCTCGGCATCCGGAGGGTCAGCACCGGCTCGCTGCCGTATCGTGTCGCCATCGACGCGGCGGTGGACGCTGCGGTCGCCGTGCGCGAGGGGCGCCCGGTCCCCGCCGCCACGTCCTACGCCGACATGCAGCGACAGCTTCTCGAATTCGCCGCTGGCGCGGGCGAGGCCTGAGCCCGCCTGCTCTGTTCCCCGGCGGACAAACGGCGTGCGCCCGCGTGCAAGCCGTCGCGCGCGCGTGCCGCTTGGATCGGTGGAGTCGCACATCCGTGTGCGCGCTTTCACAAGGGAGTAGAGAGTGACCTCCACACACGACGCGGCCGTGATCACCGGCGCACCCGCGGCAACGCACCGCCGGCTCGGCGTGCCGGCCGTCACCTTCATGATCGTCGCGGCCTCCGCTCCGCTGACCGTCCTCGCCGGCGGGGTGACGACCACCTTCGCCGTCACGGGGGTGCTCGGCGTGCCGCTGTCCTTCCTGCTGCTGGGCGGCACGCTCGCGATCTTCGCGGTCGGCTATGCCGCGATGAGCCGCTACGTGACCAACGCCGGCGCGTTCTATTCGTACGTGGCGCAGGGCATGGGCCGGCCGATGGGCGTCGGCGTCTCGCTCGTGGCGCTGGTCTCCTACAACGCCATGCAGATCGGGGTGTACGGGCTGTTCGGCTATCAGGTGGCGTCCCTGCTGAACACGAAGTTCGGCTGGGATGTGCCGTGGTGGCTGCCCATCCTGGTCTGCATCGCGATCGTCGGTGCGCTCGGCGTGAACCGGGTCGACCTGTCGGCGAAGGTGCTCGGCGTGCTGGTGGCGCTGGAGTTCCTCGTGGTCATCGTCTACGACATCGCCGCCTTCGTCGTCGCGCCGGAGGGCGTGAGCGGGCAGGCGCTGAGCCCGTCCTCGCTGTTCGTGCCCGGCATCGGCGCCGTGTTCGCGTTCGGCATCGCGGCGTTCATGGGATTCGAGTCAGCGGCGATCTACGGCGAGGAGTCCAAGGACCCGAAGCGGACGGTCGCCAGGGCCACCTACACCGCCGTCGGCGTGATCGCGATCTTCTACGCGCTCTCCTCGTGGGCGATGACCGTCGCGTCCGGCCCGAGCAACGTCGTTGCGGACTCCACCGAGCAGGGTCCGGACCTGATCTTCTCGTTCCTGCAGTCGAACGTCGGCGTGCTCATCAGCGACATCGCGCAGGTGCTGTTCATCACCAGCCTGTTCGCGTCGCTGGTCAGCTTCCACAACGCGGTCGCCCGCTACTTCTTCTCGCTCGGCCGCGAGGGTGTCCTGCCGTCGTGGCTCGCCAGGGTCCGCTCGCACAGCCGCGCCCCGTGGGCGGGATCGCTCACGCAGACGATCCTGGCGGTGGTCGTCATCGTCGCCTTCGCCCTCGCGAGCGTCGGCTGGGTGCCGCCGAAGGGCGCCCCGGCGATCCTGTTCCCCGTGCTCACCCTGTTCTCGTGGCTGACGAACACCGGGGCGCTCGGCCTGGTGCTGCTGATGGCGATCGTATCCTTTGCCGTGATCGGGTTCTTCCGGCGCACCGGGCACGGGCTCGGCGGTTGGCAGCGGGCGGTGGCCCCGGCGATCGCCGGTGTGCTCCTCGGCGTGGTGTTCATCCTGATCGTCGTCTACTTCAACACCCTGCTGACGAGCGACCCCACGGCACCGCCGTCGGCGACCACGTTCGTCCTGCCCGCGATCGTCATCGCGGCCGGCGTCGTCGGGGTGGTCTGGGGCGTCGTGCTGAAGCGGCGGAACCCCCGCGTGTACGCGCAGATCGGGCACGGCACGGAGGAGGCGGGGGCGCCGGAGCTGGGGGCGGACGTCGACGCGTGAGCCGGCCGCGCCATCCACGGCGCACGGCGGCCCGGCTTGACCCGCCCGGGATGAGCGGATACCGTCGCACCCCGTGAGCCGCCTTCCGCTGATCCGCCGGGCCGTCTGGGTCCGACGCCGCGCCGGACTTCCCCCTGTCCGCCTCGACATCCCCGGAGAGCAGCCGCGCATCGCGGCTGCTCTCCGCGATCAGGACGGCGCCCGGCAGGCCTCGCGCCGCCGACAGCCCCGTCGCGCCGCCTGAGCCGCAAGAGAGGACACGACACGCCGCGCGCTGTCCTCGGCAACGGCGTGTCGCGTCCCCTCGACTGGGCGCTGACGCAACCCCTGCGACGGGCCGCGTTGCGCGGCGTATGGTCGGGCGACCGCAGTAGTGAGGGGACCGTCATGATCGCGTTTTCGCGCAAGAGCCCGCCCGTCCACGAGTCGTCCGTACCGGGAGGCGTGCGCGCCGCCTCCGAGTGGTCGTGGCGCCTCCTGGTGATCGCCGCCCTCGCCGGGCTGGTCGTCTACCTGGTGATCGTGTTCCACGAGATCGTGGTGCCGCTGCTGGTGGCGCTGCTCGTGGCGGCGCTGCTGCAGCCGAGCGTCGCCGGGCTGGTGCGCCACCGCTGGCCGAAGTGGGCGGCGATCACGCTCTGCCTCGTCGTCTTCGCCGCCATCATCGCGGGCCTGGTGCTGCTGGTCGTCTGGCAGGTGCGCGCGGGTCTGCCGCGGCTGGAGCACGAGTCGGTCGCCGCGTACGACCGCGCGCGGTCCGCGCTCCGGCAGCCGCCGTGGAACGTGAGCGACAGCCAGTTCTCCGCGTGGATCCAGAGCGCAGGAGCCTTCGCCCAGCGGGACAGCTCGGCGCTGATCGGCGGCGCGCTGCAGGTGGGCTCCACCACCGGTCACCTGCTCGCGGGCGCCCTGATCGCGATCTTCGCCACCATCTTCATGCTCATCGACGGCGGCGGGATCTGGCGGTGGGTCACCCGGCTGTTCCCGGCGAACGGCCGCCCGGCCATCCACGCCGCGGGAGACGCGGGATGGTCGACGCTCACCGCGTTCGTGCGCGTGCAGATCCTCGTCGCCGCGGTGAACGGCGTCGGGATCGGCCTCGTCGCGTTCTTCCTCGGTCTGCCGCTCGCCATCCCGATCGGCGTGATCGTGCTGCTGTTCTCGTTCATCCCGGTCATCGGCGCGATCGTCTCCGGAATCATCGCGGTGGGGATCGCGCTGGTGTTCGCCGGCCCGATCCAGGCCGTCATCATGTTGGCGGGTGTGCTGCTCGTGCACCTGCTCGAGGCGCACGTGATGCAACCGCTGCTGGTCGGCGGGGCGGTGAAGGTGCATCCGCTCGCGGTGGTGATCGGCGTCGCGGCGGGGACCGGCATCGCCGGCGTGCCGGGCGCGCTGTTCGCGGTCCCGCTCATCGCGGTCGCGAACGCGATGGTCAGCGCCATGCTCCGGGTCGCGCACGGGCCGACGCCTGCCAACGTCCCGGACGCGCAGCTGGTCGAGGTCGACGACGCCGGCCCCGGCACGACCTGAGCGCGTCCGTTCGCCGCACGACGTGCGCGGAGGGCTCCTGGCGCAGCCGAGTCGTGACGAATGTCGTGAATATGCGCCGAATGGCCCGAATTCGTCACGATTCGACTCGTCGCCGGGGTGACCGGGCGCTGGGTCAGCCGGCGACGGGGGTGGGCGCCGTCGGGGTGTCGTGGCGGACGTCGCGGGCGGGGGCCGGGGCCGGCCGGCGCGCCGCGCCGAGCGTGGACCCGGTGGAGGCGACGACGACCGCCGCCATCGCGGCGATGTGCAGCCAGGTCACGCTCTGGCCGAGCAGCATCCAGCCTGCGAGTGTCGCCACCGCCGGTTCCAGACTGAGCAGCACACCGAAGGCGCGCGGATCGAGCCCGCGCATCGAGGCGAACTCCAGCGTGTACGGGATCACCGAGGACAGGACGGCGACCGCGGCGAGCGGGAGCAGCAGGGCCGGGGAGGCGGCGAGTGCGCCGGCCGAGCCGATCCCGAACGGCGCCACCACCGCGGCGCCGACGACGACCGCCATCGCGAGCGCCCCGTGCCCGGGCACCAGGGCGCCGACGCGCGTCCCGGAGAGGATGTACCCGGCCCAGAAGCCGCCCGCCGCGAGCGCGAAGAGCACACCGACGATGTCGAGCGGCCTGCCGTCGCCCGTGCCGTCGAGCCCGAGGACGACGATCGCCGCCCCGGCGAGCAGCACCCAGCCGATGTCGCGCAGCCGGCGCGAGAGCACCGCGGCGAGGGCGAGCGGCCCGATGAACTCGATCGTCACCGCGATGCCGAGCGGGATGCGGTCGATGGAGGCGTAGAAGCAGGCGTTCATCCCCGCCATCGCCACCCCGAAGAGCAGGACGGCGCCCCACTGCCGCCGGGTCCACGTCCAGAACCGTGGCCGGAAGACGGCGACGAGCACCGCACCCGCGAGCAGCAGCCGCCCTGCGGTCGTGAGCGCCGGGCCGAACACGCCGAACAGGGGAGTCGCGATGGCCGCGCCGAACTGCAGGGAGACGCACGACCCGAGCACCATCAGCGCGGCGATCGAGGGATGGGGCGTGCGATTCACCCCTCCATCCTCGCGGGGCGGTTCCATTCGGTCCAGCGGATGTTTCCGATCTATACTCATCGGAGGTTCCGATGAGATGGGAGGCGAGCGTGTTCAGCCTGCAACGCCTCGCCCTGCTCGACGAGCTCGACCGCCGCGGCACCCTGGCCGCGGTCGCGCAGGCGCTGTCGTTCGCGCCGTCGACCGTGTCCGAGCAGCTCGCACAACTGGAACGCGAGGCGGGCGTCCGGCTCCTCGAGCCGGTGGGCCGCGGTGTGCGGTTGACGGCGGACGCCCACCTGCTGCTCGGGCACGCGCGGGTCGCCATGGCGGAGCTGGAGACGGCCGAGTCCGAGCTCGCCGCCGCGCGCGACCGCGTGGCCGGGGTGCTCCGCGTCGCGACCTTCCAGACCGTCGCGCTGTCGGTCCTCCCCGCCGTGCTCACCGACCTCGCGGAGCGGCATCCGGACCTCCGGGTGGACGTCGCACAGCGCGAGGCGGGCGGCGCCACCTCCGGACTCCACGGCGGCGACTTCGACGTCGTGCTCGGCGAGGAGTACCCGGGCCGGCCGGTGCCGCCGAACGCCCGGTTCCACCGCGTGGACCTGCGCGGCGACCGGCTGCGGTTGGCCACCCCTGCCGTCGGCCCGTGGAGCGACGCGACGACCCTGGAGGCGCTGGCCGCAGCCGCCTGGGCGCTGGACCCCGTCGGCACGGCCCCGGGGGACTGGGGGAGGGACCTCTGCCGCACGGCCGGTTTCGAGCCGCGGGTGCGCTTCGACGGGGTGGACCTCATCACGCACGTCCACCTGGTCCGCACCGGGCACGCGGTCACCGTGCTTCCCGACCTGCTCGGCGCGGAGAACACCGCCGGCGTCCGCCTGCGCGACCTGCCCGGCCGTCCCGAGCGCACCCTGTTCACCCTGACCAGGGCGTCGCGGGCCGGTCATCCCGCGATCCTCGCCTTCCGGGATGCGCTCGCCGCCGCCATCCGGGGGGAGCGGTCATGACGATGCCGGAGGCGCCCCGGTGGGGCGCGAGCGATCCCGACTTCCGGCGCTCGGAGGTCTCTGCCGTGATCGGCCGCGGCGACGAGCACTGGCGGCGCGCGGTGGACGACGTGCTGCGCTGGCGGGTGAAGACCAGGAGCGGGTTCCTGGTGGATGCGCCGGGACCCGTCGCGCCCGGACAGAGGCTGCGCATCCGGGCGCGGGTGCTCGGTCTGACCATCGTCGAGCCGGTCGAGGTCGTCTCGGTCGTCGAACGCGCCGACCGCGCCGGCTTCGCCTACCGCACGCTGCCCGGGCACCCGGTCGACGGCGAGGAGGCGTTCATCGTCCACCGCGACGAGCGCAGCGGTTGCATCGTGCTCACCGTCCGCTCGCTGACCCGCGCGGCCCCGCAGCAGCCGTGGCGAGCGCTGTACCCGCTCCTCCGCGCCGCCCAGCGCGTCGCCCGCCGGCGATACCTCCGCGCGCTGCGCTGAGGCGCCCGGCGGGTGTCGTCGCGCGGGTGTCGTCGCGCGGGCGTCGCCGGCGTCCTCACATCGCGGTGAGGTCGCGAAGGGATGCGGCGCCGGTCAGCTCCGCCAGTCGCGTCCGCGACGTCTCGTCCGGCACCCGGACCGCCCAGAAGGATCGCAGCAGCCACCGCGATGCCGCCAGGGCCGTTTGCTCGTCCGGCGCGAGGAGCTCGGCGGCGACCCGTTCGCGCGCGGCCGCCGGCAGATTCCGCTGCTGCGGATGCTCGAGAAACTCGGCGATCTCGTGCGCGACGTCGCTGCGTCCGGCATCCTCGAAGTCGACGAGGCGCGCCTCCGTCCCGTCCCACAGGATGTTGCCGAGAGCCGGGTCGCCCCGCCCCACGCACGCCCGGCCCCTGCCGTGCGCCAGCAGCGACGGGATGCCGAGGCGGCCGGCTCACTCCCGCCACTCGGACGACGCCTCGCTCCCGGCTGCATCGCGGATCAGGGCCTCGACACGGTCGAACATCGCTCGGGGCGACCAACGGACCTCGGGTATCCGCAGCTCATTCACGTCGATCGCGTACAATGAGCCCAGCACGTCGACGATCGCCGCGACGACCGCTTCGGTCACCGCGCCGGCCACGAGGGGGGCGCCGGGCACCCGGGACATCAGGATCGCGGAGGCGGCCGGTTCGGCGGCGACGAGCCGGGGCACCCGGCCCGGCAGGACGTCGCGGAGCGCATCCAGCACCGCCCCCTCCCGCACGAACCCGTCGCGCCGTCGCGGCGGGTAAACCTTCAGACAGAGCGCCTCGTCGCCGCCGAGGACCTCGAACACGTCGTTGTTGCGACCGCCTGCCAGCCGGCGGCCGAGCCGGAGCGCCGCGTCGATCCGTCCCGCGCGCCGCACGGCATCGAGTCTCTCGCCCGCACTCGCCGTGGACATCCCGATCCGCCTCCCGACCGCCCGAAACGCGCCGTAGCCACGCCGCCCCCGCGGAGTTACATTGTGCCCGACCGCCAGGGGGCGGCGCAGTGAGGGAGGCGATGGCGATGGTCGCGACGGAGAGCATGGCGCCGCCGCGGCTCGGCGTGGAGGGCGCCGCCATCGTCGTCGGGGGCGGGGCCTTCGTCGTCTGCGGCGTCGTGGCCCTGCTCTCGTTCTGGGGGCGCAGCCTGCCGATCGCCGGTCCCGGTTCGGTCGGCCAGTTCGCCGCGATCGCCGCGGGCATCGTCGGCTTCCTGACCTACACGGCCGGCCGGCTCTGGCACCGGCAGGGCCTCACGCCGTTCGAGGCGTCGGACGGGCGCGGGCGCGGCACGGCCGGGCGCGCCACCGGTGCGGACATCGTCGACACCTTCGCGATCGCCCTCGCGTACGGCATCGTCGCCCTGCTCGGCTGGCTGGTGCTCGGGGCGGTGCTCGCCGACGGCTTCCAGGACGCGACGGTGTACTTCCTGTCCGCCGCGGTGCTCGCCGGCGCTGTGATCGGCGTCACGGCCTACGCGGTGTTCGCGTCCTCCGCCGGGATGGATCTGATGCGGCTCTCCACGCTCCTGGCGGCGTTCGCCGTGATCGGCATCCTCACCGCGATGCTCAGCGCGCCTGACCCGCACTGGTGGATGCTGCACCTGAGCGCCCTCGGGATGACGAGGAGCGTCTCGTCGCTAGCGTTCAACCTCACGCTCATCATCGCCGGGGTCATCGTCACAGCGATCGCGCGTTACGCGACGGACGCGCGCGGCATCGAGGACCCGCGGCGGCACGCGGCGGTGCTCCGGGTGCGCGTTGGACTCATCCTGATCGGCGTCCTGCTCGCCTGCGTCGGGATCTTCCCCTTGAACGTCTCGCAGGTGCTGCACAACGTGTCAGCGGTGGGGATGGTGCTGGTGTTCGCGCTCGTCGTGTTCTGGGTGCGCGCGGCGCTGCCCGAGGCGCCGCGCTCGTTCTTCGTGCTCGGCTACGTGTTCTTCGCCGCGATCGTGGTGGCGCTGGTGTTCTTCGTCATCGGGTACTACGTGCTGACAGCGGCGGAACTCGTGGCCGGCGTCCTCGTGTTCAGCTGGCTCATCGTCTACTTGCGGGTCAGCGGTGCCGCGGCGCCCGCCGTGCGCTGAGGATGTCGCCCTGCCTCATACGCGTTGGCGGTCCCGGCGTGAGTTCTTCGACAGCCTGTACAGGAAACCCCGCGCGCGGGACGCCTAGCATCCTCGTGACCCGATGGAGGAGTTGATAGCGATGGACAGCATCGAACGTGACGTGGTCATCGTCGGCGCTGGAGCGTCCGGCCTCACCGCCGCGACGGAGCTGAAGAAGGCCGGACTGAGCGTCGCCGTGCTCGAGGCGCGCGACCGCGTCGGCGGCCGGCTGTGGACGGACGACGTCGACGGCGCCACCCTGGAGATCGGCGGCCAGTGGGTCTCGCCTGACCAGGACGCGCTGATCGACACCCTCGCCGATCTGGGCCTCGAGACCTATTCGCGCTACCGCGACGGCATCAACATCTACCTCGGTGAGAACGGCGAGCGCCGCACCTTCGAGGGCGACATCTTCCCGGTCGCCCCCTCCACCGAGAAGGTGATGGTCGACCTCATCGAGCGCCTGGACGCGCTGGTCGCCGAGATCGACCCCGACCGTCCGTGGGCGCACCCGCGCGCCAAGGAACTGGACGAGATCTCGTTCCGCCGCTGGCTCGAGACGCAGACCGACGACGAGGAGGCCCGGCGCAACATCGGCATGTTCATCGCCGGCGCCATGCTCACCAAGCCCGCCCACGCGTTCTCCGCGCTGCAGGCGCTGCTCATGGCCGCCAGCGCCGGCAGCTTCTCGAACCTCGTCGACGCCGACTTCATCCTGGACAAGCGCGTCAAGGGCGGACTTCAGCAGGTGCCGCTGCTGCTCGCCCAGCGCCTCGGCGACGACGTGCACCTGAACGCCCCCGTCCGCACCCTGCGCTGGGACGAGACCGGCGTGACCGCGATCGCGGACGGTGTGCAGGTGCGCGCCCGGTTCGCGATCCTCGCTGTGCCGCCGGTGCTCATCAGCCGCATCTCCTACGAGCCGCCGCTCCCGCGCCGCCAGCAGCAGCTGCACCAGCACCTCTCGATGGGCTTCGTCATCAAGGTGCACGCCGTCTACGAGACCCCGTTCTGGCGCGACCTCGGCTACAGCGGCACCGCGTTCAGCCCGTACGAGCTGGTGCACGAGGCCTACGACAACAGCTACCACGGCGACCCGCGCGGCACCCTGGTCGGCTTCGTCTCCGACGAGGCGGCCGACGAGGTGTTCCGGCTGACGCGCCAGGAGCGCAAGGCGCGCATCCTCTCCTCGCTCGCCCACTACTACGGCGAGCAGGCGCTGAACCCGGTCGTGTACTACGAGAGCGACTGGGGGAGCGAGGAGTGGACGCGCGGCGCATACGCCGCGAGCTTCGACATGGGCGGCCTCGCGCGCTACGGCGCCGACCTGCGCACGCCGGTCGGGTCCATCCACTTCTCCTGCAGCGACATGGCGGGCAAGGGCTACCAGCACGTCGACGGCGCGATCCGCGTCGGGCGCGAGACGGCGGCCGCGATCGTTTCCGCCGCCGTGCCGGCGGGCAGCTAGCCCGCCCCTCGAGCTGCGCGCGGCCAGTCGTGGATGGCCGCGCGCACACCCTCGCCGGGACCCGGCCGCCGTCGTGGGCGGCCAGGTCCCGGCGAGGTCCTTTGCGCCCGTGCGGGCACTTAACTGTCCCTGTTCGGTACGTTTCGGCCCTGCTCGGACAGGGGCATCCGTACCGAACGGGGACAGTCGCGCTCAGAGCGCGCGGATGGTCCAGCCGGCGCCGGCCGAGGCGCCGGGCTCGAGGATGACCAGGTCGGTGCCGGAGTTGAACGCGTCGGGCGGGCACGTCATCGGCTCGACCGCGAGACCGAGACGGTTCAGGGCCGGGATGTCGCGATCCGCCGTGTGCACCTGCACCCACGGGCACGCGGTGTCCCACACCATCTCCACCCCCGTGCCCTCGGGTGCGCGCAGCGTGACGGTCGTCGTGCCGTCGTCGCCGCGGTGCAGGCCCGTGAAGGCGTGGTCGATGAAGGTGTCGGCGATGGCGCGCGGCGAGCGGAAGTCGAAGCCGCCGCCCGCGACCTCCTCCAGCGCGACCGGGATCAGCCGGTCCTCGGTGACCGTGAGCACGGAGTCGGCCGGCAGCGTGAGCGTCCAGTCGTCCACACGCCCCTCGCCCGCCACCAGGTAGGGATGAGGGCCGGTGCCCCACGGCGCGCGCGAGGTGCCGGCGTTGGTGGCGGTGACGGTGGTGTGCAGACCGGCCTCGTCGAGGCTGAACGCGACGGCCACCTCCACGCGGTGCGGGTAGCCGTCCTGCGCCTGGATGGTCGCCACCAGGGTGACCGAGTCCGCCGCGCGGTCGACCGGCTCGAAGTCGAGCCAGGTCGCGAGACCGTGCAGGGCGTGACCGCGCGCCGGCTCCGTCAGCGGGAGCTGCTGCTCGACGCCGTCGAAGGTGTAGCGGCCGTCGACCACGCGGTTGGGCCAGGGCGCCAGCGTCGCGCCCCGGTAGGCCGGGCGGACCTCGTCGGCGTCGAAGGGGACGACGAGCGGGCGGCCGCGGTGCTCCAGCGTGCGCAGCGATGCGCCGACGGAGGCGATGGTGGCGTGGTAGTCGCCGGCGGTGAGGCCGTAGTGCGTCCCCGAGATCGGAATACTCATCCGCCCATTCTGGCCGTCCCGCACGAGTCCGCACAAAGCCGACGCGCTGCATGGTGGCACGTCGGCGACTCTCCCGCAACCCCCGGTGCCGGCAGGCGGGGTGATGGTCTAATGGGCTCATGCGTGCAGTCGCCTGGTGTCTTTTCGGTTTCTCGTTCGTCGTCGCCGCCGTCGCGTTCGGCGCGATGGCGACGCCGGCCGTCGACAGCGGGCTGGCCACGGTCGCCCTCGCCCACCACGACGGGCTGACCCGCAGGCAGATCGTCGACCTGGTGATCGCGGTCGTCTTCATCGTCATCGCCGCCGGAGCGGCGGCCACGCTGACGGCAGGCAAGCACCGGGACGAGGCGCAGCCGGAGCTCGAGCTGCAGCCGCTCGTTCAGCCGGCCGCGCGCAGCGCCGCGTAGAGGTCGGCCCGCGCGGCGAACCCGCTGAGATCGCGACCGAGCAGGCGCTCGGCATCGGCGACGCGCGCGCGCAGCGTGTGCCGGTGCATGCCGAGTCGCCGCGCGGCGACGTCATAGACCCCATCCGCGTCCAGCCAGGTGCGGAGCACCGCGGGGAGCCCGGGATCGGCGGCGACGAGCGGTGCGAGCGCGGTCGCCGCGACGGCCCGCGCATCCGGCGTCTGCAGCAGCGCGAGCATCCCGGCGGCGGCGACGTCGTCGAAGGCCGGGACGGGATGCTCGGCGCTCGCGCGCGACCGGGCGACCTCCGCCTGCGCGAGCGCGGCGGCGAGCCCGGTCAGCGTCGAGGGCGCCGAAACGCCGCCTCGGACGCCGAACCGGTTCGCGAGCTCGCGAGCGGTCGCGTCCGACGCGTCCAGGAGCACGAGGTCCTGGCCGTCCCTGGCGAAGAAGCCGGCGTCGTGGTTCTCCAGCCAGTCCGTGGCCGCGGCCAGTCCCGACCCCGCCAGCACGGCGACCCGCACAGGTGGGTCGGGGAGCGCGCCGAG
The DNA here is from genome assembly GCF_040050925.1 of Leifsonia sp. NPDC080035. Taxonomy (NCBI): domain Bacteria; kingdom Bacillati; phylum Actinomycetota; class Actinomycetes; order Micrococcales; family Microbacteriaceae; genus Leifsonia; species Leifsonia sp. NPDC080035. The sequence continues at coordinate 2,153,234 of NZ_CP157390.1, forward strand.
CACCGGTTCGGCGACCGCGTCGGCGAGGTCGCGGTCGCCGGCGAGCAGCGCCCGCCAGACGGCGGTCCGCAGCCGGGCGCGTGCCGCGTCCGTCGCCCTGCTCTGCTCCAGCGCCAGGCCCGCGAGGGCCACGACCCCGGTGACGACCTGCTGGGCGGCCTGGTCGAGGCCCTCCGAGCCGACCGCGAGGACCCCGCGCAGCCGTCCGGCGGCGCCGAGCGTCTGCAGCGCGAACGGGCCGGCGTCGGTCTCGGCCGTGCCGGCGGCCCGCCGCCTGCTGCGCAGCAGCGGCTCTGCCGACGCGGTCAGCGCGGCCGCGGCGGCGCCGGCGACGGCGCCGGCGGGCGCCGCCCTGGCGAGCGATCCGTCCGCGCCGATCAGCGCGACGGGGCGCTCGATCTGGCGGGCGAGCTCCGCGAGCACCGCCCCGAGCGCGTCCGGTCGCAGCGCGGCGAGCGAGATCGCCCGGGAGGCGCGCAGCGCCCAGGTGTTCCTGGCGTACGCGTCGGCGGCCAGCCGGTCGGCGACGAAGCGGGCGACCGCGATGAACGGCGTGCGATACGGCACCTCGAAAAGCGGCAGCCCGAGACGCGAGCACGCGGCCACGAGCTGCTCCGGTGTTCCCGATCGCACCACCTCCGTCCCGTAGCCGAGGCCCGCGATCCCGTGGCGTACGAGGCGACCCACGTAGTCCTCCACGTCGTCCGGGGTGCCTGTGATCAGCAGCACCTGCCCCGGCGAGAGGAACGGCGTCGGGTCCGGCAGCTCCGAGCTGTGCGCCCAGGAGAGCGGCGCATCCAGGTCGCCGACGCCGGGCGGCGTCAGCAGGCGCAGGCCGAGCTCGGGACGGGCGAGCAGCTGGGCGAGGGTGGCGGGCATCGACGACTCCATCTGCCAGGATGTCGATTCCTGACGCTCGAATTGTACGCATCGTCCATGCGAATGGTCGGCGACGCTCCTTACGATGCCGCCATGACCATCCTCTCCACCGCCACCAGCACTCCCGTCGGCGGCCCCACGCTCCCGCAGGAGCGCCGGCTCGTCACCCCGATCCCCGGCCCCGAGTCGCGCAAGCGCGCCGAGCGCAAGGCCCAGGCCGTCGCCGCGGGCGTCGGCGCCACCATCCCGGTCTACACCGTCGCCGCGGGCGGCGGGGTGCTCGTCGACGTCGACGGCAACTCGCTGATCGACTTCGGCTCCGGCATCGCCGTCACCGGCGTCGGCAACTCGGCCCCGCGCGTCGTCGACGCCGTCACGGCGCAGGTCGCCGCCTTCACGCACACCTGTTTCACCGTCGCCCCGTACGACTCGTACGTGGATGTGGCCGAGGCGCTCAACCGGCTCACCCCCGGGGACCACGCCAAGCGCAGCGCGCTGTTCAACTCGGGCGCCGAGGCGGTCGAGAACGCGGTCAAGATCGCCAGGCACTACACCGGCAAGCAGGCCGTCGTCGCGTTCGACCACGCCTACCACGGCCGCACCAACCTCACGATGGGCCTCACCGCCAAGAACCAGCCGTACAAGAACGGCTTCGGCCCGTTCGCACCGGAGATCTACCGCGCCCCGCTCAGCTACCCGCTGCGCGACGGCGGCCTGAGCGGCGCCGAGGCGGCCAAGCGCTCGATCAGCATGATCGAGAAGCAGATCGGTGCGAGCAACCTCGCCGCGATCATCATCGAGCCGATCCAGGGCGAGGGCGGCTTCATCGTCCCCGCCGACGGCTTCCTCCCGGCGCTGCAGGAGTGGGCGAACGCGAACGGCGTCGTCTTCATCGCCGACGAGGTGCAGACGGGCTTCGCCCGCACCGGCACCATGTTCGCCTCCGAGCAGTTCGGCATCGTGCCCGACCTGATCGTCACGGCCAAGGGCATCGCGGGCGGCCTGCCGCTCTCCGCGGTCACGGGCCGCGCCGAGATCATGGACGCCCCACAGGTGGGCGGCCTCGGCGGCACCTACGGCGGCAACCCGCTCGCCTGCGTCGCCGCACTCGCCGCGATCGAGACGTACGAGCAGGAGGACCTGGCGGCCCGCGCCCGCGAGATCGGCAGCATCCTGTTCGAGAAGCTCGGCGCCCTGCGCGACGCCGACCCGCGCGTCGCAGAGGTGCGAGGCCGCGGCGCGATGGTCGCCATCGAGCTCGTCGACCCGGAGACCGGGGAGCCGGACGCCGCCCTCACCGCCGCCGTCGCCGCCGCCGCGCACGCGGCCGGCGTCGTGCTGCTCACCTGCGGCACCTACGGCAACGTCATCCGTTTCCTCCCGCCGCTGAGCATCCCCGACCACCTCCTCATCGAGGGGCTGGACGTCGTCGCGGAGGCGGTGGCCAACGCATGAGCGCCGTCGACACCGTGACCACGACCGAGCTGAGCGCACGCGAGGCCGACCTGCTCTCCCGCGTCCCCGACGGGCTGTTCATCGGCGGACGCTGGGAGGCCGGCACCCGCGAGCAGATCCAGGTGCAGGACCCGGCGACCGGCCGCGTCATCAAGAGGATCGCCAACGCGACACCCGAGGACGGCATCCGCGCGCTCGACGCGGCGGTCGCCGCCCAGGACGCCTGGGCCGCCACCCCGCCGCGCACCCGCGCCGAGATCCTCCGCCGCGCCTTCGACCTGCTGCAGGAGCGCCGCGACGACTTCGCGCTGCTGATGACCCTCGAGATGGGCAAGCCGCTGGCCGAGGCCAACGGCGAGGTCACCTATGGCGGCGAGTTCCTGCGTTGGTTCTCGGAGGAGGCCGTGCGGATCTCCGGTCGCTACGGGTCCAACCCCGAGGGCACCGGCACCATGGTCGTCTCGCAGCGTCCCGTCGGCCCGAGCTTCTTCATCACGCCGTGGAACTTCCCGCTGGCGATGGCGACCCGCAAGATCGCCCCGGCGCTCGCCGCCGGCTGCACCGTCGTGGTGAAGCCCGCAGAGCTCACCCCGCTGACGACGCTGCTGTTCGCTCAGCTGCTCGCCGACGCCGGCCTGCCGGACGGCGTCGTCAACGTCGTGCAGACGAACACGTCGGGAGCGGTGTCCGCGCCGATCATCGCCGACCCGCGCCTGCGCAAGCTCTCGTTCACCGGCTCCACCCCGGTCGGCCGCACGCTGCTCGCCCAGGCGGGCCAGAACGTGCTGCGCACCTCGATGGAGCTCGGCGGCAACGCCCCGTTCGTCGTCTTCGGAGACGCCGACCTGGACAAGGCGGTCGAGGGCGCGATGCTCGCGAAGTTCCGCAACATCGGCCAGGCCTGCACCGCCGCCAACCGGTTCATCGTGCACGAGTCCGTCGCTGACGAGTTCGCGCGCCGGGTCACCGAGAAGGTCGACGCGATGCGCATCGGCCGGGGCACCGAGGAGGGCGTGACCATCGGCCCGCTGATCGACGACCGCGCGGTCGCCTCCATGACCGCGCTCGTCGAGGACGCGGTCTCCCGCGGCGCGCGGGTCCTCACCGGCGGCACCGCCCCGGAGGGCGCCGGCTCGTTCTTCGAGCCGACCGTCCTCACGGACATCCAGCCGGGCAGCGAGATCCTCCGCGAGGAGATCTTCGGCCCGATCCTGGCGATCACGACGTTCTCGACCGAGGACGAGGCCGTGGCGCGCGCCAACGAGACCGAGTACGGACTCGTCGGCTACGTGTTCACGCAGGACCTGGCCCGCGGTCAGCGGATGATCGAGAACATCGACACCGGGATGATGGGCCTCAACACGGGTCTCGTGTCCAACGCGGCCGCGCCGTTCGGCGGCGTGAAGCAGTCCGGCCTCGGCCGCGAGGGCGGCGCGGAGGGCATCCACGAGTACCTGGACACCAAGTACACGCTCATCCCGAACTGAGGAAGAACGACATGACGACGTCGACACCGCGCATCCTGGTCGGCTACACCGCGACCCCGGCGGGCGAGGACGCCCTCGCCGCCGGCTCCGCGCTGGCCGCGTCGATCGGCGCGGTGCTCGACGTCGTCCTGGTGCTGCCGGAGACCTCCCGGCGCGGCAATGTACCGAACGACCCGGCCTACGACGCCCTCCTGCGCGACACCGCAGAGGGCTGGCTGGCCGACGCGCGCACCCGCGTCCCGTCGTCGGTCGCCTTCAGCGGGCGGGTCGCCTACGGCGACTCGCTCGCGGAGGGTCTGCTGGCCGCCGCGCAGGAGTCCGGCGCCTCGCTCCTCGTCGTGGGAGCGGCCCGCGGCGGCCTGCTCGGTCGCTTCACCGTCGGGTCGGTCGCCGGCGCGGTGCTGCACGCCGCGTCCGTGCCCGTGCTGCTGGCGCCGGAGGGATGGCGGGAGCGGGCCACGGAGCTCACCCGCGTCACGTGCATGGTCGGCACCAGGGCAGGCGCGGCCGACGTCCTCGCGACGGGCGAGCGCCTCTCGGCGGCGGCCGGTGTCCCGCTGCGCCTCGTCTCCCTGCTCGCGCTCGACCTTCCCGGCGACTTCCAGGGCGGACGCGAGCGCGTCGGCGAGCACCACGCCGCCAGCGTGCTGGAGGAGGCGAGCGCGGCGACCGGCGTCGTGGCGAGCGCCGTCGTCGCGAAGGGCGACAGCATCCAGGACGCCGTCGCCCGTCTCGAGTGGCTCACCGGAGAGGTCGTGCTCGTCGGCTCCAGCCGGCTGGCCCAGCCGAACCGGCTCTTCCTCGGCAGCACCGCGGCCGCCATGCTGCGTGAGCTGCCGGTGCCGATGATCGTGGTCCCGCGCGGCCTCGCCTGACACCCGGTTTCCGGCCGTCGGTCGTCGCTCAGCGGCCGCGGACGGCCAGCCGCGCCGACTTCGCCGTGGCGAGGTAGTCCAGCAGCAGCGGCGCGGGATCCCGTCCGGCTGCGACTCCCGAACGCGCGGACGCCGCGGCTCTGCCGACCGCCTCGCGCTGCGCGGAACCGATCGGGCCGAGTGCGCCCAGGAACCGGGCGGCGTCCGTGTCGATGCTCGGCATGGCGGACGCATCCCTGCCGGGGACGCCGCCGCCGACGACGGCCGCGAGCCGGCGGCTGGCGCTGCGGATCCCGCGGTCGACCCTCCCGGTCAGCGCGGCCGTATCCTTCGCGCACGAGCGGTACGCGCCGACCAGGCCGAACAGCCGCTTGGTCTCCGCCTGCAGCTGGCCCGTTGTCGAGTGCGGGGTGCCCGTGCCGCGCGGGGCCGCACCGGGTGGGAGGGTGGCGAGCAGCAGCGCCCCCGCGAGGTCGCCGATGCTGTCGCGCACGTCCTTCAGCTTCGGCTGGAGCAGGTAGCCACCGTCGGCCGCCTCGTCGTGGATGCGCTGGGCCGCCTCGCGCAGCGCCGCCGCCCTGGCGTGAGCACGGTCGAAGCCCCGGTGGGCGTCCACGGCAGCGCGGTACTGCGCGGTCGCGAGCCTGCGCGCCAGCTGGTAGTCCGCATCCGCGTTGTCGTGGACGACGGTCTGCACGAGGGAGGCAGCCAGCACCACGGCCGCGACGCCTCCCACGCCGAGTGCGCCCCACATCCCCGTGCGGATCCCGCGCCTGCGCGCGGGCGTGCTCGCGGTCATGCGCCGCCCCCTGTCGTCCTCAAGCTCATGACCTCAAGCCAAACGCAGGCGGCCGGGCGGCCGCATCCGTCTACAGGGTGATCCTGCGCCGCTAGGCGGAAAGGTCGGCGACGACGAGCTGGTGGGCCCGCTGGTACGAGACGCCGAGGATGGTGCCGATGTCGCGCACCGTCAGGCCCGCGTTCGCGAGATCGTGTGCGGCGCGGCGCGAGAAGTAGGCGGCTCGGCTGTTCAGGACGGCGGCCTCCTCTCGGTACTTGACCGCGAGTTCGTGCGCTTCCTCCGCCGCGGCGGGCAAGACCGGTCGGAGCTCGATCTCGATCCGATCCTTGGGCTCGCCGGTGACGAAGGCGATGGCCTCCTTGATCTGATCGGCCTGGTCGAGACGGGCGACCTGGCTGATCGCGCCCGGTGCTCCCTCGGCCTGGAGCACCCACCACTTGGCGGTGCGCTCGGCGGTCACCCGGTATGTCGTCATCAGCGCCACCATCCCTTTCCGAACTCGTCCGCGAACTGATCGAAGAACTTCCGTGCGGTGACGTCGTCGATTTCGGCGTGCCGGCTGAGCGTCGACCGGGTGCTTCCGATGGTGATGCCGGTGTGGTTCGTCAATTCCTGTTCAGAGTACGAAACACCGCTCGCTCTGGCCTGCGCCTTCAGCCGCTTGAGGACGTCCCTACGTTTCATCAGTATAGTCTAGACAGACTAGACAAAACAAGTAAATCCCGGGCTAGACACTCTGGTGGCCGGCGCGCGGCCGCGATATTCTCTGGTGCCCGTTACGTGTCCTCGCGCAGCTCCCGCTTCACGTCGTGCTCGACGAGCACGGGGACGAAGTCGCGCACCGGGGCGCCGTCGAAGTCGTGATGCCGCTGTTCGACGAGCTCGTCGATGCGGTCCCTGTCGACCTCGGGGAACCGGTCGGCCAGGCGGTCGGCCGCGTGCTCCACGGCGACGTCCTCTTCTGAGCGTGCGTTGTCGTTGGGGGTCTCCATGCCGGCATCATCCACCGGGCGCGGCGATGCGTCCAGTGCGCGGACGGGTCGAGCGGTCGCGACACGCCGTGTCGATCGCCCGGACACGGCGTGTCGCGACCGTTCGCGGCCGGCCCGGCGCCGGGTCAGAGCTCGCCGGCGATGATGTCCTTCCGCACGTCGTGCTCGACGAGCACGGGGACGAAGTCGCGCACGTGAGCGCCCGCGTAACCGGCGTGCCGCGTGCGGACGAGTTCGTCGATGCGCTCCCGGGCGACATCCGGGAAGCGCTCGGCGAGCCGATCCGCCGCGTGCTGGACGGCGATCAGCTCCTCGTCACTGGTCATGGCGGGATTATCGACCATCGTGCCAGGCTGGGGGAATGGACGATGTGATCGAAGTCGTTGTCGTGCGCGTTTTCACCGACGACAGAGGAGCGAACGGGAACGAGCTGGGGATCGTGTTCGGCTCCGCGGTGACGGAACGACGGGAGCAGGAGATCGCCACCGCCCTCGGCTTCAGCGAGACCGTGTTCGTCGACGAGCTGGATGAGGCGGGACGCTTCGCGGCGATCCGCATCTTCACCCCGGCGAAGGAGCTCCCGTTCGCCGGGCACCCGAGCGTCGGCACGGCGTGGTGGCTGGCCGACCGGCGGACCCCGGTGGACGTGCTGCGCGAGCGCGCGGGCGACGTCCCTGTCACCGTCGACGACGACGGAGCCACGGTCTGGATCGAGGCCCGCGCCGAGTGGACGCCGCAGTTCGAATGGCTGCCCCTCGCGTCGCCGGCGGATGTGGATGCGCTCGATCCGCTCGCCTTCTCCTCCGGTCAGCACTGCGCGTACGCGTGGATCGACGAGGCGGAGGGCCGCCTGCGCGCCAGGATGTTCGCGCCGGAGATGGGGATCATCGAGGACGAGGCGACCGGCGCCGCGGCCGTCGCGGTCACGGCGAGGCTCGGCCGCGGCCTGCGGATCAGCCAGGGCGAGGGTTCCGAGCTCGTGACCGAGCCGCTCGGCGACGGCCGCATCCGGGTCGGCGGCCGCACCGTCTACGACCGCACCATCGACGCGACGCTGTGAGCGCGGCACCGCAGAGCATCCCGGTCGGTGAGCCGGGCGAGGGCCCGTACGGCGTCGCGGCGACCGCTGACGGCGCCGTCTGGTTCACCCTTGTGCACGGCGGGCGTGTCGGTCGCAGGGATGCGGACGGGTCCGTCGCGTTCCTCGCGCTCGGCGAGGGCTCGCAGCCGTCGGTCGTCGCACCGGCGACCGAGTCCACGGTGTGGGTCACCGACACGACCGGCGATCGGCTGCTGCACGTCGGCCCGGAGCCGGCGTTGATCGGCGAGATCCCGGTGCCGACCGCGGACGCTCAGCCGTTCGGCGTCGTCGCCCCCGGTGACGGGACCGCCTGGTTCACCGAGCTCGGCGCCGACGCGCTGGGGCGGGTGGACATCCTCGGTCGCGTCGACGAGTTCCCGGTCGGGCGGCCCGGTTCGTTCGTGTCCATGGTCGCCGCGTCCGGTGACGACATCTGGTTCACGCTCAATGCGGCGGCGTCGCTCGGGCAGGTGCGCGGCGGCGACGCCGCGATCGAGTTCACGGAGCTGCCGGAGGGGTCCGGTCCCGTCGGTCTCGCCGTCGCCGAGGACGGCGCGGTGTGGGTCGCGCTGATCAACGCCGGCGCGCTCGCGCGGCGCGGCCGGGACGGCACGGTGGCGATCGTGCCTCTCGGCGAGGGCTCGCGGCCGCACGCCGTCGCGCCGGACGCGAACGGCGGGGTGTGGGCGAGCCTCTGGGGCGCGGATGCGCTGGCGCACGTCACCGCGGACGGCGGGGTGACCATCCACCCGCTGCCCGGCGGCGTGGACGAGCCGCACGGCATCGCGGTCGCGGCCGACGGGAGCGTGTGGTCGGCCGCGGAATCGGGCGCCCTGGTGGTCATCCCGCCGGACTCACCGGCCGCCTGACCTCGGCCACCGCCGTCGAGTACGCGGAAAGTGGCCCGAAAACCGTCGAGTACGCAGAGGATCTGCGTACTCGACGGTTGGGGACGGGGCGGTGTTACTCGCCGACGCCCACGTACTCGGCCGCCTGGTCGGGGTCGGCGACGTCGGACTCGAGGCGGGCGCGGAGGGCCTGGCCGAGGTTCGCGTCCACGTTCGTCCAGTACTGGACCGCGCGCTCGCGGATCTCGTCGCTCTTCACGCCGCCGACGGCTCCCGCGATCGTGTCGAGGAAGCGCTCCTTGGCCGCGTCGTCGTAGACGTCGCGGTACAGAGTCCCGGCCTGGCCGAAGTCGTCGTCCTCGGCGTGCAGGGTCGCCGCGGCGCGGACGAGCTCGCCGTCGGTCTCCCACGAGCCCTCGCCGGCGGCCGCCGGGTCGGCCGTCGGGCCGCCGAACGAGTTCGGCGCGTAGACGGGTGCGGACGCCGGCTTGAACCCGTGGCGGGCCGCGCCGTCCTGCGAGTAGTTGTGCACCGGGGCGACCGGCGCGTTCACCGGCAGCTCGTTGTAGTTGGTGCCGACCCGGTAGCGCTGCGCGTCCGGGTAGGAGAAGACACGCGCCATCAGCATCTTGTCCGGGCTGATGTCGATGCCGGGCACCGTGTTGGCGGGCGAGAACGCGGCCTGCTCGATCTGCGCGAAGAAGTTCTCCGGGTTCTCGTTCAGGGTGTGGACGCCGAGCTCGATCAGCGGGTAGTCCGCGTGCGGCCAGACCTTCGTGAGGTCGAACGGGTTGAACCGGTAGGTCTTCGCGTCCTCGTACGGCATGATCTGCACGGACACCGTCCACGACGGGAACTCGCCGCGCTCGATGGCCTCGTACAGGTCGCGGCGGTAGTAGTCCGCGTCCTCGCCGGCGATGCGCTCCGCCTCGGCGCCGTGCATCTCCTCGTTGCCCTGGTGTGCGTGGAAGTGGTACTTCACCCAGAACCGCTGGCCGGCCTCGTTGATCCACTGGTAGGTGTGCGAGCCGTAGCCGGGCATGGTGCGCCACGAGCGCGGCAGGCCGCGGTCGCCCATGAGGTAGGTGACCTGGTGCGCGGACTCGGGGGACAGCGTCCAGAAGTCCCACTGCATGTCGGCGTCGCGCAGGCCGGAGCCGGGCAGGCGCTTCTGCGAGTGGATGAAGTCGGGGAACTTGATGCCGTCGCGGATGAAGAAGACGGGGGTGTTGTTGCCGACGATGTCGTAGTTGCCCTCGGTCGTGTAGAACTTCACCGAGAAGCCGCGGACGTCGCGCCAGGTGTCGGGCGAGCCCTGCTCGCCGGCGACCGACGAGAACCGCTGCACCGTGCGGGTCTTCGTGCCGGGCTGGAACACCGCGGCCTTCGTGTACGCTGTCACGTTGCCGGTGACGACGAACTCGCCGAACGCACCGCCTCCCTTGGCGTGAACGATCCGCTCCGGGATCCGCTCGCGGTTGAACTGCGCCAGCTTCTCCACCAGGTAGCGGTCGTGCAGCGCGGTGACGCCGTCCGCACCCGTGGTCAACGAGTGCGCGTCGCTGCCGACCGGCGTCCCGGTCTGCGTGGTCGTGTGGTTCTCGGACATGGTTCTCCTCACCTCATTCGGCGCGCGACGGGGCTTTCGCCGCGCGCTCCTGACAGGACGGGCACAGCCCCCAGAAGGTCACCTCCGCCGTACTCACCGCGTACCCCGACGCATCCGAGGGATGCAGGCAGGGCGCATCGCCGACGACGCAGTCGACGTCCGCCACCGCGCCGCACGATGTGCAGACGATGTGGTGGTGGTTGTCGCCGATCCGCCGCTCGTAGAGAGCGGGGGAGTGCGCCGGCTCGATCCGCCGGAGCAGACCGGCGGCGGTGAGATCGCCCAGGACGTTGTGGACGTTCTGGATCGAGGTCCCCGGCAGCGCCGGGAGGACCGTGCGGTAAACCGTGTCGGCGTCCGCGTGGGGGTGCGCGTCGAGCGCATCGAGGACGGCGAGCCGCCCCTGCGTGACCCGCAGACCGGCGGCGCGCAGTGCGTCCTCCAGCCGTGCCGTGTCCATGCCTTCGAGGCTATCGGGTTGTTTTGAATGAATCAAAAATCGAGAGCACTGCCGGGAGTGTCGGAGAACGGATCGAACGAGGTGTCCACCGCCGAGTGCGTCGCCTGGGCGGACATGTCGGCGCCGCTGGTGGCGAGCGCGACGGCTCCGACGCTGCCGACGGTCAGGACGCCCGCCAGCGCGAGACCGGCGAGCAGCGCGGTCGCGAAGCCGGCCTCGCCGCCGGTGAGCCGGGTCAGCAGGCTGCGGCGCGGGGGAGTCGCGGCGGTCTCGGTGCCGTCGATCAGGTCGGCGACGAGCACGTCCAGCTGGGCGGGCGTCAACTGCTCGAAGGCGGCGACCTGCGCGCGGTCGATGCGGCGCCGGTCGGCGCTCGAGGCGAGCTCGACGTAGGAGGAGAGCGCCTCCCGGTCGGCGCGGGAGCGGTGGATGCGGGTGCTTCGCTTCGTGGTCACGTAACCATTCTGAACGGTGACGAACGTCTGGCGCAAGACCCGATAACTATTTCGACAGGTTATGCACTGCGCAGGATGGATTCCATCCGCTTGCCGCGCGCGACCTCGTCCACGAGCTTGTCCATGTAGCGGATGCGCTGCATCAGCGGATCCTGGATCTCCTCCACGCGCACGCCGCAGATCATCCCGGTGATCAGTGCGGCGTCGGGGTTCATGGCGGGGGCCTCGGCGAAGAACGCCCGCAAGTCCCTGCCGTCGTCGATCGCATCGCGGAGCCCCGCGTCGTCGTAGCCGGTCAGCCAGCGGATGACCGTGTCGACATCCTCCTCGCTCCTGCCCTTCCGCTCCGCCTTCGCGACGTACAGCGGGTGGATCTTGGCGAAGCTCATGCCGAAGAGCCTGTCGCTCATGGTGCCTCCCTCGACCCCACCAGGGTACCGCCGCGATTTGCGTCCTAGCAGGGGCGCCCGCGTGTGTGAAAGGGTGGCACCGAATCGGTTGCTACTCGGGTTTCGGGAGGCGGACGGGATGACGAAGCAGGCCACGGAGACGCGGACCTCCGCGTCGACACCCGCCAAACTCTCCCTGATCACGATGACCGGCATGGTCGTCGGGTCGATGGTCGGCGCCGGGGTGTTCTCGCTCCCGCGCCGCTTCGCTCAGGAGACGGGGGTCGCCGGGGCGCTGATCGCGTGGACGATCGCCGGCGTCGGGATGCTGATGCTCGCGTTCGTGTTCCAGCTGCTGGCCAACCGCAAGCCCCAGCTCGACGCGGGCGTCTTCGCCTACGCGAAGGCGGGATTCGGCGAGTACCTGGGGTTCTTCTCGGCCTTCGGCTACTGGGCCAGCGCCTCCGTCGGCCTGGTCTTCTACTGGGTCTTCATCATGTCGACGATCGGCGCCGTCGTCCCGGCATTCGGCGACGGCGACACGATCATCGCGATCGCGATCTCCTCGGCCGCCCTCTGGGGCTTCTACTTCCTGATCCGAAGGGGGATCAAGGAGGCCGCGGCGATCAACCGCATCGTCACCGTCGCGAAGCTGGTCCCGATCGTGGTGTTCGTCCTCCTCGCGCTCTTCGTGCTGAAGCCGGACGTGTTCGCGGCGAACTGGGGCGGCGCCGATTACGCCGGCTCGCTCTTCGACCAGGTGCGTAACACCATGCTGGTGACGGTCTTCGTCTTCCTCGGTGTGGAGGGCGCGAGCACGTACTCCCGGCACGCCAAGCGCAGGCAGGATGTCGGCCGGGCGACCATCCTCGGCTTCGTGAGCGTCTTCGCGGTCTTCGCCTCGGTGACGATCGTCTCCTACGGGGTGCTCCCGATGGCGGACATCGCGAAGCTCCGCCAGCCGTCGATGGCCGGCGTGCTGGAGGCCGCGGTCGGCCCGTGGGGCGCCTGGTTCGTGAGCATCGGCCTGATCGTGTCGGTGCTCGGCGCCTACCTCGCCTGGTCGCTGATGGCGGCGGAGGTGCTGTTCGTCGCGGCGAAGGACCACGACATGCCTCGCGTGTTCGCCCGGTCGAACGCGCAGGACGTGCCCGTGGCCGCGCTCCTGCTGACGGCGATCTTCGTGCAGGCCGTCCTCGTCGTCATCTACTTCGCGCAGGACGCGCTCAACCTGGCACTCGACCTCACCAGTGCGCTCACCCTGATCCCGTTCTTCCTCGCGGCGCTGTATGGACTGAAGCTCGTGATCACGCGGGAGACGTACGACGAGTCACCGCGCGGCTGGGGCCGCGACCTGGTGGTGGTCGTCCTCGCGACCGTCTACACCGCGTTCCTGCTGTTCGCGGCCGGGCTCACGTTCGTGCTCCTGTCGTTCATCATCTACGCGCCGGCGACGATCCTGTTCGTGATGGTGCGACGGGAGCAAGGGCGGCGGTGGTTCAGTGGGCGGGAGATCGTGATCCTCGTCGTCTCGATCGCCGGCGCGATCGCCGGGATCGTCGCGCTCTCGGTCGGCTGGATCCGGCTGTGAGGCACGGACCGGGGGACGACACGGCCGGGACGACGGCAGGGTCGGTACACACTGAGCCAGGACAAGGGGAAGGGCGACAGATGACGGAGACGACGTTCGGTGTCCACTCGGAGGTGGGGCAGCTGCGGCGTGTGCTCGTCGCCGCCCCGGGGCTCGCGCACCACCGGCTGACGCCGACGAACGCCGATGAGCTGCTGTTCGACGACGTGCTCTGGGTCGAGAACGCGAAACGCGACCACGCCGCGTTCGTGGCGGACCTGCGCTCCAACGGGGTGGACGTGCTCGAACTCCACGAGGTGCTCGCCGAGACGATGGCGCAGCCCGGCGCGAGGGACTGGCTGCTCGACCGCAAGGTGGTGCCGAACCGGGTGGGCCTCGGGCTGGTGGAGGGCACCCGCGCCTTCCTCGACGCCCTGCCGGACGACCGGCTGGCCGAGCTCCTGATCGGCGGGATGTCGACACTCGACCTCCCCGAGGACTACCGCACCGGCTACATCTCCCTCGCCCGAGAGTCGACGGGCGTACGCGAGTACCTGATGCCTCCGCTTCCGAACACCCTGTACACCCGCGACACGACGTGCTGGATCTACGGCGGCGTGACGCTGAACCCGCTCTACTGGCCGGCGCGTCACGACGAGACGCTGCTCATGAAGGCGGTCTACCGGTTCCACCCTGCGTTCGCCGGTGCGACCGTGTGGTGGGGCGACCCCGAGCTGGACTGGGGGCAGTCCACGCTGGAGGGCGGCGATGTGATGCCCGTCGGCAACGGGGCGGTCCTGATCGGCATGAGCGAGCGGACCTCCCGCCAGGCGATCACGCAGGCGGCGGCGGCCCTGTTCGACGCCGGAGCCGCCGAGCAGGTCATAGTGGCCGCCATGCCGAAGCTGCGCTCCGCGATGCACCTGGACACCGTCTTCACGTTCGCCGATCGCGACCTCGTGACCCTCTACCCGGAGATCATGGATCGCGTGCACACGTTCACGCTCCGCCCGGGCGACGGCGCGTCTCCGGTCGACGTCCGGGACGAGGGCGACCGTGCGTTCGTCGACGTCGTCGCCTCCGCCCTCGGCCTCCCGCGCCTGCGGGTGATCGAGACGGCGGGCGACAACTACGAGAGCGAACGCCAGCAGTGGGACAGCGGCAACAACGCGGTGGCCCTGCGCCCGGGCGTCGTCTACGCCTACGACCGCAACACCGCGACGAATGAGGCCCTGCGCCGCGCGGGCGTGGAGGTCATCCCGATCGTCGGCGCCGAGCTCGGGCGCGGACGCGGAGGCGGGCACTGCATGACCTGCCCGCTGCTGCGCGACCCCGTGGACTTCTGACGCCGCCGGCTCACCGGGACCGCGAGCGCAGCCGGGTCTCCTCGATGTCGAGCATGGCCTGGGCCTCGCTCAGGATGCGCGACGGGTACGCGCCGCGCGAGCGCTCCAGGAGCAGCCGGTCGCGTTCGGCGTCCACGACCGCGAGCCGCAGGCTGCGGTAGACGTGGTGCGGCCGGCTCTCCGGCGGCTCGTCGAACATCACGGAGCGCTCCCACGCCGCCTCGGCGCGCAGGTAGGTCGTCTGGCGAACCCGCTCGACCACCTCCGGGTCGACCGGCGCGGAGGTGCCTGCTGCGCCCTCCGGATCGTCGAGCACCGCCAGTCCGGTCTCGCTGAGGTCGTCGAGAAGCTGGGCGAGCAGCCGGCGGTCGTCCTTCACGTCGATGCCCTGCAGACCGAGCACGCGGATCAGCCACGGCAGCGTGCCGCCCTGCACGACAAGGCTGACGAACGCGACCGTGAAGGCGATCAGGATGAGCTGCGGGCGGTACGGGATCCCCGTCGGCAGCGACTGCGCCGCCGCGAGCGTCACGACGCCGCGCATCCCAGACCAGCCGAGCACGACGCCGCCCCGCCAGTCGATCGCCTCCTGCCGGTACTCCTCCAGGTCGCTGCGGTGCCGCGTGTAGCGGGCCTCCGCGCGCTGTTTGCGCAGTGCCTGCCAGCGGTAGCGCACCGGGTGATCTCGGAAGTAGCTGATCATCAGCCACTCCCGCAGCACGGCCTTCTCCTGCCGTTCGCCTCGGTGTTTGAGGAAGTAGATGAGGGGGCCGATCAGCACGAAGCGGATGATGACGAGCGCGCCCATCGCGATCAACCCGATGCCGACCGCATCCCAGACGCTGAGGATCTCGGGATGCTTCACGTCCAGGATCAGCGTCCGCAGCTCGAGGCCGATGAGCAGGAAGACGCCGTTCTCGAGCAGGAACTGGATGGTGCGCCAGTTGATCTGGTCGCTGATCCGTGCCTGCGCGGTGAAGTGCCGGGGCGCCGCGTGCCCGGTGTAGAGACCCGTCACGACGACCGCGAGCACGCCGGAACCGTGCAGCGCCTCCGTTGGCGCGAATGCTGCGAACGGCACGACGACGGACAGTGCCGTGTCGAGCACCGGGTCGCTGAGCTTGGAGCGGACCCACACCGACGCGAAGCCGACGACGAGGCCGACCACGAGCGCGATGATGACGGCGGAGAAGAAGTCCAGCACGCCGGAGAGGGGGGTGGCGAGCGTCCCCACCGCGGCGGCGAGGGCGGTGCGCAGCAGCACCAGTGCGGTGGCGTCGTTGACCAGCCCCT
Source organism: Leifsonia sp. NPDC080035 (assembly GCF_040050925.1). NCBI lineage: Bacteria > Bacillati > Actinomycetota > Actinomycetes > Micrococcales > Microbacteriaceae > Leifsonia > Leifsonia sp. NPDC080035. The sequence continues at coordinate 2,168,775 of NZ_CP157390.1, forward strand.
CGCCCTCCAGCACCGTCAGCAGGCGGGGCGGGAGGCCGAGCTTGCGGCCGACGGAGGTCGCGGCGACGGCGTCCGGCGGGCTGATGATCGCGCCGAGCGCGATCGCCGCGGCGAGGTTCAGGTCGGGCAGCAGGGTGAACAGGACGAAGCCGGAGGCGAACGCCGTGATCACGACGAGCACGATCGAGAGCCCGGCGATCGGCGCCAGATTGCGGCGGAAGTCGTTGAGCGGGACGCTGATCGCGGCCGCGTACAGGATCGGCGGGAGCAGGCCGTCCAGGATGATCTCCGGCGGCACCTCGATCTTAGGGACGCCGGGGAGCACGGAGAGCGTCACGCCGACCAGCACGAGGATGATCGGGGCGGCGACGCCGAGTTTTCGGGCGAAGGCGGCCACGCCGACGATCACCGCGACGGCGATGACCGCGTAGACGCCCAGCTCCATGCAGTAAGCCTAGGGAACCGCGGCGCTCAGCGGGCGCGGAGGCCGTCGATCGCCATCGCGATCACCCGGTCGCGCTGCTCGTCGTCGTCGAAGGCGACCCCGGCGATACCGGACACCATGCGGATCACGTCGCCGATGGTGGCGTCCTCGCGCAGCTCGCCGGCCGCTTGCGCGCGGCGGATGAGCGGCTCGCCCGCGTCGTACAGGGAGGTGCGACAGCTGAGCATCACCGCGGAGTCCTTGTTGAGGCCCTCCAGCAGAGCGTGCTTGGTGCCGATGTAGCTGACGAAGCGGCGCAGCCACGCCTGGACGGCCGCCCACGGCTCGAGGGAGGTCGCGTCCTGTGCGGCCCGGACCACCGCATCCACCTCGTCGATGTAGACGGCCTCGACCAGGGCGTCGCGGGTGGGGAAGTTGCGGTAGAGCGTGCCGATGCCGACGTTCGCGCGGCGGGCGATCTCCTCGAGGGATGCGCCGGTGCCGTTCGCCGCGAACGCCTCGCGTGCCGCGGCGAGCAGCGCGTCGTAGTTGCGTCGGGCGTCCGCCCGCTGCGGCTTGGCGAGCGGGCTGCGCACGGTCTCTGTCGCTGCTGCGGGGGCGGTCACGGTCTCGAACCTCTCTGGTTGTCCATTCGGGAGTCTGCACGGGACCGTCGTGGCGGGTCCGCGAAACTCGGGGTTGCAAACCGGAGGCACCCTCCGGTAATGTCTTCTACATAACCGGAGGCAACCTCCGATCGGAGCCTCCCTCCAATTGTAGCCCACCATCGGCATCCCTTCGAGAAAAGGAACAAACCTGATGTCTCGATCCCGTCCCGCCGCCACCTTCGCCGTCCTGGCCCTGAGCGTCGGCTCCTTCGCGACCCTCCAGTCGCTCGTCGTCCCCGTCCTCCCCGTCATCCAGTCTGACCTGCACACGACGACCGCAGGCGTCACCTGGACCATGACCGCCTGGCTCATCGCCGCGGCGGTCGCAACGCCCCTGCTCGGCCGCGTCGGCGACCTCGTCGGCAAGCGCCGCGTGTTCGTCCTCGCGCTGCTGGCCGTCGCCCTCGGCAGCGTGATCGCCGCCGTCGCGCCCAACATCGGCGTCCTCATCGGCGGCCGTGTCGTCCAGGGCCTCGGCGGGGCGATGTTCCCGCTGGCGTTCGGCATCATCCGCGACGAGTTCCCTGCCCGCCGGCTGCCCTCGGCGATCGGCGCCATCGCGTCCGTCATCGCCATCGGCAGCGGTCTCGGCACTGTGCTCGCCGGCCCGCTCGCCGACGCGCTCAGCTGGCGCGGCCTGTTCCTCGTCCCCGTCGCGCTGACGGTCACGGCTGCGGTGCTCGCGCTCGCGATCATCCCCGAGTCGCCCACCCGCGCGACCGGTGGGGTGAACCCGTGGGCGGCCGTGCTGCTCTCCGGCTGGCTGATCGCGCTGCTGCTTCCGCTCAGCACCGGCTCGCAGTGGGGATGGGCGTCCCCGCAGGTCGTCGGCCTGTTCGTCGTCGCCGCTGTGCTCCTGGCGGCGTGGATCGTCGTCGAGCTGCGTTCCCGGCACCCGCTGGTCGACATGCGCCTGATGCGCGAGCCCGGCGTGTGGTCCATGAACGCGGCCGCGATCTTCATCGGCGCCGCGATGTTCTCGGTGTTCTCGTACTTCCCGCGTTTCGTGCAGACCCCCGCCAGCACCGGCTATGGGCTCGGCGCGAGCGTCGCGGAGTCGGGGATGCTGATGCTGCCGATGCTCGTCACCATGGCGGTCACCGGGTTCGCGAGCGGACCGCTCGAGCGCTGGCTCTCGTTCCGCGCTCAGATCGTGGTCTCCGCCGTGCTGATGGCCGCGGCCAGCCTGTCGCTCGCGTTCTGGCACGGTTCCCTTCTCGCCGTCGCGACCGCGTCCGGCGTCTTCGGAATCGGCCTCGGCCTCATCTACGCGGCGATCACGAGCGTGGTCGTCCAGAGCGTCCCAGCCACCCAGACCGGCATCGCCAGCGGGATGAACGCCAACCTGCGCACCGTTGGATCCGCGCTCGGCGCCGCCGTGATGACGGCGCTGGTCACCGGCACCCTCGGCGTCGGCGGTCTGCCGGCGGAGGCCGGGTACACCGAGGGCTTCGCCACGGCGGGAGTGCTCGCGCTCGGCGCGGGCGCCGTGACGGTGGCTGCCGCCCTCGTGGTCAGGGCCCGGCGTGCCAGCGCGTCGGCGGCGGCGGACCTCGCGGCGGTCGCCGGACTCGCCCGGCTGGAGGCCGAGGTGGCCGGCTCGGACCGCACCGTGGCCGTGCTGGAGCCGGCGGTGCCCGACGGGGACCGCGCGGTGTCCATCCTCGACGCCCGTGAGGCGGAGGCGGCGGAGATGGCGCGCCTCGCCGCGAAGCTGGACGGCGACGACCGCGACACGGTGACACAACCCGCCGTGGCCTGACCCACACACACGTCTGAGGCCGAGGGGCGAGACGTTGCGACCGACGCCGATGGCGTGCGCAACGACCCGCCCCTCGGCCTCAGGCGCGCAGGGCGGCCGCCTCGCTGCGCCAGCGGGCGAGCAGCGCCCAGGGGTCCGGGGCGCCCGCGCGCACCGCATCCACGTGGGCGAGCAGGTCGTCGGCCGTCTCGAACCACTCGGTGCCCGGGATGCGCAGGCCCGCGAACTGCGCGTGTCTGCGCTGCTCGAGCACGCGATCCCCGCGCTCGAAGGCGAGCACCTCGTCGTGCGGGAGGCTCGTGAACCGCTGCGCGGGGTTCGCCGACGTGCCGATCTTGATCCGGTCGCGGAAGCGCAGGTAGTAGACGACGTCGACCCGCGACGACGTGACGCCCTCCGGCGGCAGCTCGCCCGCACGCCACTCGCAGACGGCGCAGACCCAGCCGGAGGGGTAGCGCACCCCGAGCCGTGACCCGCAGAAGGCGCACGGCGCGGGCAGCAGGTCGGTCATCCCGTACTCGCCGTCCACCCAGTCGTGCGCGACCAGGAGGTGTGGAAGGCACAGCGGAAGCGGCGCCCCCGGATGGGCGGCGGCACCGCACACGGCACAGGACTCGGTCACCCGGCGAGGGTAACCCGCACCGCCGACGCCCGCGCGAACGGGCGGCCGTGGATGGCGGGAGACCGCGCATCCGTGCACGGAGGGGAGGAGGGTGAGCCCCCGAGCAGCCGCGGCGAGGCACTGCTTCTCGGCGCTCCGGCGGGCGTCCGCACGGGTATCTCGATCGAACAGTGAGTATCGACGCCGCTCGCTGCTTTCCTTGGTCGGTGTTCAGTCATCCATCTGCGCGTGAACGTCGGTCCGCGGCCGATCATCTACGTTGCAGGCGAAGCATTGAGGGTTGCGTTCGCCGGTGTCGTTGGGGCGACGCGTGACGACGATGCCGAGCGGGAGGTCGTGCTCGGGGTGGACGTGGTGGACGACGTCGCCGACATCGCGTGCGATCGGGGTGCTGGCAGGACTCGTCGCGTTGTCCGGTGGTGCCAACGTCCTGGTGAATGTCGCCGGTCTGATTCGGCTGGCGCTCCGGAATGACTTCGACGTGCCGTTGGCGGTGATCGCCGTCGCGGTCGTCATCATCGGCGTTCTCGCATGGTCGGCCGCCGTCGTTCTCCCACTCCGCGGCGCGGCACGGTTGTTGGAGCGAAGGCGCGGCGGAGCGACCATGCTCGTCTTCGCTGCTCTCTTCCGGCTCGCAGGAATCTTCGCGACCGCCACGGGATTCGTCTTCGCCACTGTCGTCGCCGTCCTCGCCACTCTGGCCCTGCTCGGGGCGGCCGCGGCCGGGATCCGGGAGACGAGGAACTCGCCGTCCCCGATCGTTGTCTACGACACCTTCCCCGGGCCTCTCGGGAGGACGCCCCGAACCGTGAAGGCCGCGCGACGGCTCGCGCTCTTCGGGGGCCTGGTGGGCGCACAGGCGTTCTATCTCAAGCAGGCGTGGAAAGGGATGCTATCGATCACGCTCCTCGCCCTCGCGTTCGTCAGCTGGGACTCGCCGCTCGTCTGGGTTTTCGCGGGCGCGCTCGTCGGCATCGTGTGTCTCGATTTCCTCGGCGCGCCTGATCGAGTGGAGACGATCAACGGATGGCTGTGATCAACGCCGAAGCCGTCGGTGCGCGCGGGCGGCACCGGAGGCGGCGCGCGGCCGTCCCCCTCCTTCTTGTCGCCGCGCTTCTCGCGGGGTGCAGCAGCACCACAAACCTCAGAGGCTATGCGACGAGCTTGGAGGCCGCCCACGCGAGTGATCCAGAGGCGACCGAGCGTTGCGGTTCGTGGGTGGGCGACGGGGCGTCGAGGTGGTCAGTCGTGGCAGCGCGCGACAGCGACATGCAGACGATCAGAACGCTCGCCGCGTCGTCTCCCGTCGCGATGGAACAGATCACCGACGTGTGGCCCGACCGTCAGGGGTACGCCGCGATCTGCGTGACGAAGCCGGCGGACGATCCCGGCAGCCGACTGTTCTCCATCCAGCTCCGCGACGGGGAAGGGGTTCTGCTCGACGCCTGGCGGACAGACGGCGATCGGCCGCTGCCGCGAATGTCGGGCAGTTCTTCCGGCAGGAGTGACGAACGATGAGCGTGCTCGTCCTCTTGGGCCCGCTCGGCACCGTCGCGGCCGTCGGAGGTGTCGCCATCTGGCGGATGGAGGCGGCGCGTCGCCGAGTCCTCTCGAGCGATGGAGTGGAAGGGATCGTCGCGGGCAAGCGCGTGAGCGCCGAGCACGGTGAGCTGCGACTGCCGGCACACGGCACCGCGCCCGGTGCCATCATGGTGACGCCGACCTCGTACATCCTCACGATCGCGACGTCGCACGGGGAACGGGACCTCGTCGTCGACGAGGACACGCTCGCCTCCTACGAGATCGGCGACAGTTTCCCGTAGGCCCACAGGCACGGGCGGCTCCATAGGCCATTCCCAGGGCGCTTCCAGCCGCGCTAAGAATCCGGAAAGGAAAGTCCGGGATCGTCGAAGCATGACCAGCATCGCCACCCCGCGCCGCGTCTCCGCCCGCGCCGACGACGCGCCGCGGCAGCGGCGGCGGCAGCGGGTCCTGCGCACGGTGCTGGTTGCGGGGTTCCTCGCCGTGCTCGCGATGTGGTGGGTGGATGTGCCCGCGGCCTACGCGGCCACGCCCGCGGCTCTCGCCACCACGGCGGGCGAGCTGACCGGCCTCGTCGGCGCGTACCTGGTGTGCGTGCAAGTGCTGCTGATCGCGCGCATCCCGTGGTTCGAGCGCGCCGTCGGACTCGACCGGCTGGTGCTCTGGCACCGGTGGGTGGGCACCTCCGTGGTGCTGCTGGTGGTCACGCACGTGCTGTTCATGGTGCTCGGCACGATGATCCTCGACCGGTCGCTGCCCTGGGACGCGTTCCTCGGGGTGCTCCGCGACTACCCCGACATGCTCACCGCCCTCGTCGGCACGATCGCGTTCCTCGCCATCGGGCTGAGCAGCGCGAGGCTGCTGCGGGCCCGGCTCTCGTACGAGGTCTGGTACTGGTTGCACCTGACGACGTACGTCGCGATCTTCCTGACCTTCCTCCACCAGCTGAGCGGCGGCACCCACTTCGTCGCCAACCCCGTCAACCGGGCGGCGTGGCTGCTGCTGTATCTCGGAACCGCGGCCGCCGTGCTCACCTGGCGGTTCGTCCTCCCGACCGCTCGCGCCTGGCGGCACCGGCTGCGGGTGGAGGCGGTGGTCGCCGAGAACGCGGGCACGACGTCCGTCTGGTTCCACGGCCCGCACGTCGACGAGCTGGGCATCCGGGCGGGCAACTTCCTGCTGTTCCGGTTCCTGGCGCGCGGTCACCTGCTGACGGCGCACCCCTACTCGATCTCGCGCGTCCCGCATCAGGGACGGCTGCGCATCACCGTCGGGGCACTCGGCGACCACTCGACGCTCGTGCGCCACCTGAAGCCGGGGACGCTGACCTTCGTCGAGGGACCGTTCGGCCACTTCACCGCCGACCGCGCGAGCCGGGAGCGCATCCTGCTGATCGCCGGCGGTGCCGGGATCGGGCCGATCCGCGCGCTCGCCGAGGAGCTGACCGCGCGCGGGCATCAGCCGGTGCTGCTGTACCGCGCCCACTCGGTGGCGCACCTCGCCCTGCTGCCCGAGCTGCAGGCGATGCGCGGGCTGACCGTGATCCCGGTGACGGGCCGGCGCGCTGAGCTCGGCTACGACCCGCTCGGAAGCGCCGCGCTCGCCCGGCTGGTGCCGGACGCGCACGCCCGCGAGGCCTTCATCTGCGGGCCGGAGGGGATGGCCGTGACCGCCGAACGATCGCTGCGGGAGCTGATGGTGCCGCGGCGCTTCATCCACCGAGAAGAACTGAGCATGGCATGAGACAAAGACGATGGCGCGGGACCCTGCTGTTCGCGGGCATCCTGACGGTCCTGGGACTGACGGTCGGCGTGCGCCTGTACGGCGTGACGCAGCCGGAGAGCGCGCAGGTGTCCGCGCTGGCCCCGCGCAGCACGGCGAGCGCGGCGGCCACACCGAGCACCACGGCGACCGCGAGCCCGAGCGCGTCCGCGTCCCCGAGCGCGACCGCGTCCCCGAGCGCGACCGCCGACCCGGCGGCCAGGACGATCGACGGCGACACGGTACAGACGCGCTACGGCGCGATCCAGGTTCGGGTCACGCTCAACGGCTCGACCATCACCGCGGTCACCGAGCTGCAGTCCCCGGACCGCGACGGCCGCAGCGTCGAGATCAACCAGCAGGCCGCCCCGATGCTGGAGCAGGAGGTGCTCGCCTCGCAGTCGGCGAAGATCGACACCGTGTCGGGGGCGACCTACACGTCGGAGGGCTACATCCAGTCGCTCCAGTCCGCACTGGACAAGGCGTGAGGCGCGTCGAGACGGTCATGGGCATCCCGATGTCGGTGGACATCCGGGAGGCCGACGAGGCGACAGCGGCGCGCGCGGCCGAAGCGGCGTTCGCGGTGCTGCGGGAGGCGGACGCCCGGTTCAGCCGGTACCGCGCGGACAGCGAGGTGAGCGCCATCCTGGACGGCAGGCGCACCGAGGCGGACGCGAGCCCCGACCTGCGCGAGGTGCTCGACATCGCCGCGCGCGCCAGGCTCGCCACCGGCGGCGCCTTCGACGTGCGCGGACCGGACGGCGAACTCGACACGGACGGCGTCGTGAAGGGCTGGGCGGCCGCGCGGGCGGCTGAAGCGATCCGCCGCCACGGCGTCCGCGTGTTCTGCCTGAACGCGGGCGGCGACGTCGTCGTCGGTGCGGCGCCCGCCGGGTCGGAGGGCTGGAACGTCGGCGTGCGCTCGCCGGAGTCGCCGGAGCGGATGCTCGCCGTGCTCACGGTGCGGGATGCGGCGGTCGCGACGTCCGGCGCCTACGAGCGCGGCGAGCACATCCGCGACGCGCGAACCGGCGCCCCGGCGCGGGAACTCGTCAGCGCGACCGTGTTCGCGGCGGACCTGACGACCGCGGACGTGCTGGCGACCGCGGTCTTCGCGCTCGGCGAGGCCGGCGTGCCCTGGGCGACCGGCCACGGCGCGCGCGGGGTGCTCGCGGCGGCGGCCGACGGCCGCATCCTCGCCGCTGGCACCCTGCCGCTGGCCGCGTCCCAGCGCCCCGCATAGCGCGGAGGAGGCCGGGCGACCAGCCCGCGTGACGCCGTGTTTCGGGCCGAAACACGGCGTCACGGGCGGTCGACAGAGGGTGGCGGAGTTCGCATCCTGGGACGCACCCCATCGACGTATCCCAGGAGTCCCTCATGCGTTCCCGTTCTCTCCGCCCCCTCGCCGCAGCGGCGCTCGTGCTCACCGGAGCCATCGCGCTGTCGGCGTGCGCGAGCGGCTCCGCGGCCTCCGGTTCCGGCCAGAAGGTCGACGGCGGCACCATCGTCTACGCCCACCAGCAGGAGCCGGCCTGCGTGTTCGGCGGCTGGATCGAGCAGGCCTACCTCTCGTACCAGGTGCTCGACAACCTCACCTCGCTCGACGCCGACCACACGGTCGTGCCGTGGCTGGCCACCGCGTGGAAGCAGTCGGCCGACGGCCTGACCTGGACGTTCACGCTCAAGAAGGGCGTCGAGTTCACCGACGGCACGCCGCTGACGGCCGCGGCCGTCGCCTACAACTTCGACTACTGGGTGAAGGGCGGCAACAGCACCGCCAAGGTGTGGCTCGACGGGTACTACAAGAGCGCCGTCGCCGTCGACGCCCAGACCCTGCAGGTGAACCTCGCCAAGCCGTACCCGCGGCTGGCCGACAACCTCAGCCAGGGCTACTTCGGCATCCAGTCGCAGCACGCGCTGCAGACCCGGACCCAGGCGCAGAACTGCGAGGCGCCGATCGGCACGGGCGCGTTCACGGTGTCGAAGTGGAACCGCGGGCAGGACATCATCCTGAAGAAGAACAAGGACTACACCTCCCCGCCGGCCAACGCCAAGCACACCGGGCCCGCCTACGTGGACGAGATCGACTGGAAGTTCGTCGCCGACCCGACCACCCGTGTCGCCGCGCTGCAGGGCGGCCAGGTGGATGCGATCTACGACGTGCCTGCCGTGCAGTGGAGCGTGCTGAAGAACGGCGGCTACCAGCTGGAGAAGTACGTGACGCCCGGCCGTCCGCAGCAGATCTCGTTCAACACCGCGGTCGGTCCGTTCACCGACGAGCGCGTGCGCCAGGCGTTCGCGTACAGCCTCGACCGCAAGCAGATCGTCGACACGATCGGCCGCGGCGTCATCCCGTTCGAGGGCAACGGCGGCGTCAGCCAGGCGACCCCGGGCTACAGCGAGAAGGCGGCGGGGCTCTACAGCCAGGACCTGAAGAAGTCGGCGGCCCTGCTGGATGCGGCGGGCTGGAGGAAGAACGCCTCCGGCGTCCGTGAGAAGGGCGGCACGACGCTCACCGTCACGCTGCCCTACGGCGCGGGCTCGATCATCAACGCCGACGGCGCCGCCATCCTCCAGGGCGTCAAGGAGCAGGCGGCGAAGGCCGGCTTCGACGTCAAGCTGGTGCCGGTGCCGCAGAGCGAGTTCTTCTCCGGCAAGTACTCGACGCCGGACTCGTACGACCTGCAGGCCGGGTACTGGACCAGCGTCACCGCTGGCATCCTCTACATCAACTGGCGCCCGTCCACCGCCGACCACCCCAACTACTCGAACAGCGCGTTCTACAACGACGCGACGCTCGAGCAGTACATCCTCGAGGGCAACTCGGCCACCACGGTGGACGCGCAGAACGCGGCCTACCAGAAGGCCCAGGACTACATCGCCGAGCACGCCCTCTCGATCGGCGTCTACGACCGGCTGAGCACCCTCGCCGTCTCGCCGAAGCTGCACGACGTCTGGCAGGAGCACGCACAGGGAGGGCCGACGTTCTATGACGCGTATCTCACCAAGTGACACGGTCGCGGAGCGGCCGGAGGCGGCGACCGCGGTCGTCTCCTCCGTCCGTCCCCGCCGGGCTCGGGCCGTCGGCCTGACCCTGCTGAAGAAGGTCGGCGCGGCGCTCGTCGTGCTGTGGGGAGCGGCGACGGTCGCGTTCTTCGCGCAGCTCGCGCTTCCCGGCGACCGGGCGACGACCATCCTGAACATCCGGGCCGGTCAGGCGCAGCAGCGCACGCCGGAGGAGCTGGCTGCGATCAACGCCCAGTACGGCCTCACCAAGCCGGTGATCGTGCAGTACGTCGACTACCTGCGCGGTCTGATCTCGGGCGACTTCGGGACCTCGTACCAGCAGTTCCGCCCGGTCACCCAGGTCATCGGCGAGCAGCTCGGCAGCACCGTCGCGCTCTCGCTCACGGCCATCCTGTTCGCCTGGCTGATCATGGTGGTCTGGGTGACGCTGACGGCGGGGCGCGGTCCCCGGCTCGGCGGCCTCGGCTCGACGGTGGACGTCGTGACCGCAGGGCTGCCCGCCTACTGGCTCGGCATCATCCTGCTCCTCGTGTTCGGGCTCGGCCTGCGCTGGTTCCCGATCATCTCCGGCACCGCGCCCGTCGGCATCGTCCTGCCGGCGCTGACCCTCGCGATCCCGCTCGCCGGGTTCATGGCGCAGAGCGTGCGCGCCGAGTTCGAGCGCGCGCTCGAGGCGCCGTTCGTGCTGTCGGCGCGGATGCGGGGGATGGGCGAGTGGGGCATCCGCCTGACGCACGTGCTCCGCCACGCGGTCATCCCCGCGGTCACGCTCTCGGGGTGGGCGCTCGGCGCGACCCTCTCCGGTGCGGTGATCGTGGAGTCGATCTTCTCCCGGCCCGGGATCGGATCGGTGCTGGTCGCCGCCGTCAACTCCCAGGACCTGCCGGTGGTCACCGGCATCGTCACCCTCGTCGCGGTCGTCTACGTGGTCGCGAACCTCATCGTGGACGTCGTCTACACCGTCGTCGACCCCCGGCTGGAGCTGTCATGACCGCCGTCGCCACCACCCCCGTCCGGCCCACCGCGGGCGAGCGTCTGTCCCGCGCCCCCTGGGGCCTCTACGCCGCGATCGCCTTCGCCGTGCTGCTCGCGATCGCCGTCATCGCGCCCCAGCTGCTCACCGTGCACTCGCCGACCGCGACCGACTACGCGGCGTCGCTGCAGGCGCCGAGCTGGGCGCATCCCTTCGGCACCGACGAGTCGGGCCGCGACCTCTACACCCGCGTCGTCTACGGCGCGCGGGACTCGCTCACCATCGGGCTCGGTGCGGCCGCGGTCGGCGTCGGGCTGGCGCTCGTGCTCGGCACGCTCGCCGCGCTCGGCGTCCGGCCGGTCGCCGCGGTGATCGACCGGTTCGTCGAGATCCTGTTCGCCTTCCCGGCCCTGCTGCTCGCGCTGCTGCTCATCGCGATCGCCGGCCCGAGTGCCGCGACGCAGGTGCTCGCGGTCGGCATCGGAACGGCTCCGGGGTACGCGCGGATGATCCGTGGCCAGATCCTCGGCGCGAAGAACTCGGGATACGTGGAGGCGGCGACCGCGCTCGGGCACTCGCGCTGGCGGATCGTGCGCGCGCACATCCTGCCGAACGCGCTGCGTCCGCTCGTCGCCGTGTTCGCGCTCTCGATCGGCCAGTCGATCGTCTGGGCGTCGAGCCTGTCGTTCCTCGGTCTCGGTGTCGCGCCGCCCGCGTCGGAGTGGGGCGCGCTGCTCGACGCGGGCCGCGCGTACCTGACGACGGCCTGGTGGCTCGTCGTCATCCCTGGACTCGTCATCGTCGCGGTCGCGCTGGCGGCCACCACCATCGGGCGGCACATCCAGGCCCGCCTGGAGAGAGGGGAGCGCTCATGAGCGTGATCACCGAGACCGAGGATGTGGACGTCGCCGAGCTCGACTTCCCCGCGGTGCGACTGCGGGTCCGCGGGCTGCGGACCGGCTTCCGGGTGGACGGCGCGCTGCGTCCCGTCGTGCACGACGTCGGCTTCGACCTGCTGCCGGGGGAGTGCGTCGCCATCGTCGGCGAGTCCGGCTCCGGCAAGTCGGTCACGGCGCGGAGCCTCGTCGGTCTCGCCGGGAGGAACGCCGTCGTGCACGCGGACGAGCTGACCATCCATCACCGGGACGCCCTCGCGTTCGGTCCGCGTCAGTGGCGGCGGGTGCGCGGCAGGGACATCGGCTTCGTGCTGCAGGATGCGCTGGTCTCCCTCGACCCGCTGCGTCCCGTCGGTCGGGAGATCGCCGAGGCGCTCCGCCTGCACGGCTGGGGCGACCGTCGGGCGCGCGCCGCGAGGGTGCTCGACCTGCTGAAGAGGGTCGGCGTCCCGTTCCCCGTGCAGCGCGCCAAGCAGCGGCCGGACCAGCTCTCCGGCGGCCTCCGCCAGCGCGCGCTGATCGCCTCGGCCATCGCGCTCGACCCCGACATCGTGATCGCCGACGAGCCGACGACCGCGCTCGACGTCACTGTGCAGGCCCAGGTGCTCGCGCAGCTGGAGGGGATGAAGGATCGGGGCGCGTCGCTCATCCTGATCAGCCACGACCTCTCGGTCGTCGCCCGGCTCGCCGACCACATCCTCGTGATGCGCGGCGGCGAGGTGGTGGAACAGGGGCCGTCCGCCGAGGTGCTCGGGGATCCGCAGCACGACTACACGCGCGCTCTCATCGCCGCCGTTCCGAGCGAGGCGACGCGCGGCCGGGCGCTCACTCCGGGAGCGCCGGAGCCTGCGCCGAGACCCGCCCTCGGCGACGTGGTCCTGAGCGGCCACGACCTCGAGAAGCGTTTCCACACCGCGGACGGCACGGTCACCCGCGCCGTCGACGGCGTGTCCTTCGAGCTGCGCGCGGGGGAGACGCTGGGCATCGTCGGCGAGTCCGGGTCGGGCAAGAGCACCACCGCGCGGCTCGCGCTGGGGCTCGAGAGCCTGGACGGCGGAACCGTGACGCTCCTCGGGCACGAGTTCTCGGCCCTGCCGGAGCGCCGCCGCCGCGCACTGCGCGGCCGCATCTCCGTCGTCTACCAGGACCCACTGAGCTCGTTCGACCCGCGCTGGACCGTCGAGCGCATCCTCGTGGACGCCCTGCGCGGCGAGCGCTTCCGGTCGGCGGCCGCGCGGGACGCACGGGTGCGCGAGCTGCTCGGCCAGGTGGGACTTCCCGAGTCGGCCCTGCCGCGCTTCCCGCTGCGGCTCTCCGGCGGCCAGCGGCAGCGCGTCGCCATCGCGCGCGCCCTCGCGCCTCGTCCCGACGTGATCGTGCTGGACGAGGCGGTCTCCGCCCTCGACGTCACCATCCAGGCCCAGATCCTCGACCTGCTCGTCGGCCTCCAGCGCGCGTCCGGCGTCGCGTACCTCTTCATCTCGCACGACCTCGGCGTCATCAGCCACCTGAGCGACCGCGTGCTCGTGATGAAGGACGGCCGGGTCGTGGAGGAGGGCACCGCCGAGGCGGTGTTCGAGCGGCCGCAGCACCCGTACACTCGGGACCTGATCGCGGCCATCCCCGAATTCGATCCGGCGGGCGCCTCAGAAGGCGCGGCCGCACGCACCATCCAGAAAGGCGTCGAGAAATGACGGCCGAGCGCAAGCAGCTCTTCGTGAACCTCTTCGAGATGGCGTGCGTGAGCCACATCACGCACGGCCTCTGGCCGCTCCCCGGCAACAACCGGGAGCGCTTCGCCGACATCGACTACTGGCTGGAGCTGGCGCAGCTGCTCGAGCACGGCGGCTTCGACGGCATCTTCCTCGCCGACGTGATCGGCGCGTACGACGTCTTCCGCGGGGGTCCGGAGACGGCGCTGCGGGAGGGGCTGCAGAGCCCGAACCTCGACCCGTTGCTCCTCGTCCCGGCGATGGCGGCCGTGACCGACCGGCTCGGCTTCGGCGTCACGTTCTCCACCACGTACGAGCCGCCGTTCGCGTTCGCCAGGCGCATGTCGACGCTCGACCACCTCACGAAGGGCAGGATCGGCTGGAACGTCGTCACCTCCTACCTGCCGAACGCCGCCCGCAACTTCGGGCTCGACGACGAGGTGCCGCACGACGAGCGCTACCGCAGGGCCGAGGAGTACCTGGATGTGCTCTACAAGCTGTGGGAAGGCTCCTGGGACGACGACGCGGTGGTCGCGGACCGTGAGCGCCGGGTCTTCACCGATCCGGAGAAGGTGCGCTACATCAACCACGTCGGCGAGCGGCACCGCGTCGCCGGACCGCACATCGTGCATCCCTCCCCGCAGCGCACGCCCGTGCTGTTCCAGGCCACCGGCTCTCCGGCCGGGATCGCGTTCGCTGGCCGGCACGCGGAGGTCGTCTTCACCGGCGGCCGGACGAGCGCGGAGTTCCGCGCGGCGGCCGACGGGATGCGCGGGGCGGCGGTGGATCAGGGCAGGCAGGCCGACGACATCCGCTTCATCGCGATGGCGGGCGTGATCGTCGGCCGCACGCAGGAGGAGGCGGAGGACAAGTGGCGGCTGTACCAGCAGCACTCGAGCCTCGACGGGATCCTCGCCCACAGCAGCCTCCCCGTCGACTTGACGGCGTTCCCGCGCGACATCACGGTGCGGGAGGCGCTCGCCCGGGCGGAGTTCCCGCCGGAGCGGGTGCCGTTCCTGCCGCTGGACAAGACGGTGGGGCAGGCGCTGGACTTCGTGAAGAACAGCAGGGACGACCGCTTCCTCGTTGTCGGCGACCCGAAGACCGTCGCCGACGAGATCGAGCGCTGGCTCGACGAGGACGGGCTGGACGGCATCAACCTCCGCCAGTACCACTCGTTCGACACGGCACGCGACTTCGCCGAGCTGGTCATCCCGGAGCTGCGCAGGCGGGGCCGGTTCCCGCAGGAGGGCGAGCGCTCCGGCACGCTGCGCGAGCGGCTGTTCGGCGCAGGCCGCGCCCGGCTGCTGGAGAACCACGCGGGCGCACGTTACCGCGGAGGCGCGGAGCTGCTCACGGCGACGCGCTGACCGTCCCGCCGCCGACGGCGACGACATCTGTGCCACATCGTGGGAAAGCGCCGGCGATTCCCACGATGTGGCACAAATGTCCCAGTCGGCGGAGGGTGCCGGCTGGGCGGATTTCCGCGCGTGTGCCAGTAGGTTGAGGGAATGCGTGCAAAGCCGGACCGGGGGGCAGCGGTCCGCCCGTTCTGGCTGCTCCGGTCGCGCGCCCAGGCGGGCACGCTGGCCGCGACCGGGCTGGTGGTCGTGGTGGTCGCGTTCCTCGCGAGCGTGATGGCAGGTCTGGCGCTGCGCTCGCCGGACGCGGCCGTCCGCGCGACGCTCGCGGAGGAACCGGCGGCGGTGACCTCGCTCGCGCTGCAGGCGACCGCCTCCTCCGACGCCGAGGCGCAGGATGCCGCCGTGCGCTCGGTGATCGGCTCCCGGTTCCGCGGGGCGCCGATGGATGTCGATGCCGTCTCGTTCGTGCCGTCCGCGGCCGTCTCCGGCGGCGGGTCCGCCCTGCTGCTGGTCTCCGACCGCGCGCTCGAGGATCGGGTCCGCTTCGTCTCGGGCAGGGCGCCGGGGGCGGGCGAGGCGGCCGTCGACGCCGCCTTCGCCCGCGCGCACACGCTGAAAGCGGGGGATGCGCTCACGTTCCGGGCCGCCTCCGGACCCGTCCGGGTGACCGTCTCCGGCGTCTGGCGGCCGCGGGATGCGGCGGCGCCGGCCTGGCTCGGCGTCACGAGCGGGATCGGTGCGACCGACGGTCGCGTCATCGCCGACCGGCGAGTGGCCGACGCCGCCGGGGACGGCATCACCGCCCAGTGGACGCTGGCCCCGGACGCGGGCCGGCTGACGGCCGCCCAGCTGCCGCGCCTGCACCAGGGGCTCACGACGGTCCGCGACGCGCTCAGCGAGGACGCGGTGGCCGGCAGCAGTCCGTTCTCGGCCACCGGCGGCGCCGCCGCGACCGCCACGGCCATGCAGCGTTCCGTGCTGGCCCTGCAGGCGGTCATCCCCGTCCCGCTCGCGGTGCTCGCCGTCTGCTCGGTGATCGCCCTGGTGCTGCTCGTCCAGCTGCTGGCGGCCGCGCGGCGCGTGGAGACGCGACTGCTCCGCTCCCGCGGCGTCACCGTCCCGGCTCTGGCCCTGGCGACTGCGGCCGAGTCCGGCGTCGTCGCGATCGCGGCCGTCGTCGTCGGCTCGGGGGTGGCCCAGGCCGTGCTGTCCCTCCTGGTCGGCCCGCCCTCCGGGGTCCTGGATGTGCTGCTCCCGCCGCTCCTGGTCCTCGCCGCGGCGGTCGGCACGGCGACGCTCACGGTCGCCGTCTCCGCGCGCTCGATCACGGACGCGCCCGGTGCGGTGGAGGCGGGGCGCGGCCGCACCGTCGTCTCGGGCGGCCTCACCGTGCTCGCGGTCATCGCCGCCGGCGTGACGCTGTGGCGCTTCGTCGCGTTCGGCCCGGCCGCAGGGGGCACCGCCGTCGACCCGGCCGGGGTCGTCGCTCCCGCGGCGGTGCTGTGCGCCATCGCCCTGCTCGGCCTGCTGCTGTTCGGCCCGGCCTCGGCCGCCGTCGAGCGCGTCGCGGGCCGCGGGCGCGGCGTCGCGGGGGTGCTCCCGGCGCGCCAGGTCGGCCGCGGCGTCGCGCTGTTCGCCGGTCCCGTCGCCCTCATCGTGCTCGCGGTCGGCGCGATCACCTTCGCCGCCGGCTACGCGGGGACGTTCGGCGGCTTCCTGCGCGACTCCGCACTGCTCGTGAACGGCGCTGCGGTCCGGGTCGACCTCGGTGTCGGCGGCAGCCCGCGCGGCGCGGAGGACGTCTCGGGGGCGGAGTCGCTGAGCCATGCTTCGGGCGTCACCGCATCCTCGCCCGCGATCGTCGACGACGGCACGGTGGGCGACACCGATGTGACGGTCGTCGCCGCGGACGCCGCCAGGCTGCCCGCGCTGGTGCCGGTCGGCGGGTATCTGCTCGACACGCAGCGGCTCGCCTCCCGGGTGGCCGTGAAGGATGCGCTGGCCGGCCCCCGCGTCACGGGGACCGTGAACGCCACCGTCGCGCTGACGGCCTCGGCAGGCGCGGCCGAGGTGACCGGCGCGACGCTCTGGTTCGCGAACACGGCGGGCGAGGTCGTGCCGGTGAGCGCGGCGCCCTCCGCGGCCGGCGCCGTCGGCATCCGCGTGCCCTCGGGCGGGTCGTGGCGGTTGGTCGCCGCCGACGTCGCCGTCGCCTCGGTGACGGATGGGGCCGCGAACGTGGAGGTCCGGGTCGCCGGTCTCCCCTCGGCCGCCGCCTCCTGGGCCCTCGCTCCCGCCGCGTTCGGTTCGGCCGGCACCTTCCGCGCCGTCGCCCCGCTCGGCGCGACCGCCGCATACCTCGACGGGAATGCGTCGGTCCGGTTCCTTCCGAAGGCCTCCGCCGCGGCTGTGCCCGTCGCCATCACGGGCGCTCTCGCGGCCGACGATGCGCTCGAGCTCGGCCAGCGCATCGAGCTGAGCGGCCCGATCGGCTCGCTGTCCGCCGTCGTCTCCGACATCGTCCCCGCCCTGCCCGGCACCTCGTCCGAACGCGCCGTGTTCGCCGACCTGCCCGCGCTCGGCGAGCAGTTGCTGCACACGACGCCGTCCGTCACGCGGGCGTCCGCCGTGCTGCTGACCGGCGACGACACGGACGCGATCGCGGGGGCGGCGCGCGCTTCCGCCGGGCCCGATGCCGTCGTCAGCACCGCGTCCGGCGCCTTCGTCTCGCGCTTCCTCTCCGGCGCCGTCATCAGCACCTGGCTCGGTGCGGCGGGATGCGCGCTGCTGGCGGTCGCCGCCATCACGGCGGCCATCGCCGCGGCCCTGCGGCGCCGCCGCGGCGAGGTGATCGTGCTGCGCGCGGTCGGTCTCTCGGGTCGTCAGCAGGCCGGGGCCCGGCGCCTCGAGGTCGTCGGGGTCTCCGTCGCCGCCGGCGTCTTCGGGCTGCTCGGCGGCGTCGTGGTCGTGCTGCTCGTCGGCAACACCCTGGCCAGACTCTCGGTGGTCACCGCGCCCGCCACGCTGTCCGTGCGGGGAACGGTGGATCCGGTCGGCATGGCGGTCGGCCTCGTCGCCCTGGGAGCCGCCGTCGCCGTCGCCGTCTGGGGCTACGGCTCGGCGGTGCGCAGACAGGCCGCCGACACCGCCTACCGGGAGGAGACCCGGTGAGCGCCCGCACGTCCCGGCTCTCCGATGCCGGCCTCGCCGCCCGGTCGCTGCGCGCGTTCCGGGGCGGCCTGCTGCTCCTCGCCGTCGTCGCCCTGATCACCTCCACCGCGCTCTGCGCCTGGCCGCGGATCGCGAGTTCGCTGCTGACGGCCGAGCTCCGGCACGAGCTGGTGGAGGCGGGAGCGGGCGGCCGGGACTTCAGCACCGCCATCCAGGCGAGCAACTCCGGCTTCGGGCCGGTGCTCGAACCCGTCGCCGTGTGGAACGCACTGCCGGCCACCGCCGTCGCCGCGCGCGAGCGGATGCGGCCGCCGCTGCGCGCCGTGACCACCGACGGCGACGTCGCGGCGCGAGCGGCAGCGGGCATCGCTCCGCCGGCCGGGGCCGCGGGCAACAGCCGGTACTCCGCCGTCATGGAGGCGTATCGCGGGCTCCGCTCGGCGGCGCGGCTCGTCGACGGCGAGTGGCCGGGGCCGATCGCGTCGCCGCTCAGGCCGGACGCCGTCGTGCCGGTTGTGATGACGCGCGAGGCAGCGAAGCTGTTCGCCTGGACGCTCGGGCAGGAGCGACGCGCCGGCATCGCCGACGGCGTGCGTCTGAAGCTGACGGGCATCGTCGAGCCGCGCGATCCCTCCGCGGACTTCTGGGACCTCGATCCGGTGCGCGCGAAGGGCCACTACGTGGACGGCGGCGACTCCGGGAAGGACTTCGGCGCCGTGGTGTGGCTCGACCCCGCGTCCTGGCCGGTGCTCGCCGCCCACGCGGACGAGACCTCAGCGGCCATCTGGTACCCGGTCGTCCCGGAACGTTTCACGGTGGAGGGGCTGCCCGCGGCCCGCGCCGCGCTCGGCAACTACCTGGCGTCGCCGCCCGCGGCGACGGTCGGCGGCATCGCGGTGCCGCTCACGTTCGCCACCAGTCTGCAGCGGCCGCTCGACGACTTCCAGGCGCGCGCCCAGCCCGCGAACACGCTCTTCGCCATCCTTGCCGCCGGTCCGCTGGTGGTCGCGCTCACCGTGCTCGCGCTCGGCGCGCGTCTCGTGGTGGCTCGGCGGCGGGATGCGCTGCTGCTGATGGCCGCGCGGGGCGCCTCTCCCGCGCGACTGCGGTCGAGTCTTGCGATGGATGCGGCGATCGCCTCCGTCCCGGCCGCCGCCCTCGGCCTCGGGATCGCTGTCGCTGTCACGCCCGGCGCCGTGCCGCTGGCGGTGCCGGTTCTGCTCGCGGTGCTCTGCGCCGTGCTGCCCCCGCTCGCGCTGGTGCTCGCGGCGGGCAGCCTGACGCCATCGGTCGCACGGGCGACGCGCCCGCGCTGGGCGTGGGTGGCGGAGGTCGTGGTGGTCGGGCTGGCGGTGCTCAGCGTCGTCCTGCTGAGCCGCAGGGGGCTGGAGCCCGCGGGGACCGGCCTCGGCGTCGACCCGCTCGCGGCCCTGACGCCTGTCCTCGTCGCGCTGGCCGCCTGCGTGCTCGTGCTGCGCGTCACCGTCGTGCCGCTCGGCTGGCTCGCCGGCGTGTTCCGCCGCGGTCGGGGCGCCGTCGCCCTGCTCGGCGCGTCCGGTGCGCGCGGGTCGCACGCGGGCGTGCTGTGGCCGGTGTTCGCGCTCATCGCCGGCGTCAGCATCGCGCTGTTCTCGGTGAGCGTGCTCTCCACCGAGCGCTCCGGGCTGGACGGGGGAGCGCGCGCCCGCGTCGGTGCCGACCTGTCGGTGACGGCCGCGTCCACCCTGACCGCGGATCAGGTCACGCAGATCGGGCGCATCCCCGGCGTCGACCGCACGGCCACCGTCGAGTTCGCCGGTGGTGTCGGCGTCAGCGTGTCCGGGCGCACCGAGTTCGTCTCCGGCTACCTGGTCGACCCGCGCCAGCTGGACGCCGTGCAGCAGGACCTGCCGCCGTCGGCAAGGATGTCGACGCCGCTGACCGATGTGATCACCGGCCGCACCGGCGCGATCCTCGGCGGCTGGGACAGCCGTATCCCGGTCACCAGCGCCCTCATCGTCTCCCAGGGCACCAACGTGCATCTCGGCGTGACCGAGCTCGACTTCACCCCCGGCCTGTACCTGCGCGACAGCACCTGGGTCATCATCGACCGCACGACGCTGCCGGCGTCCAGCGAGGTCACCGGCACGCCGCAGACGGTGCTCGTCTCGCTCGCTCCCGGGGCGGATGCGCAGCGCGTGCACGCCGAGCTGGCCCGCATCGGCGGTGCCGGCGCGACCGTGGGCGATGCGATCGCCGAACGTGCCGCCCTGCGCGCGTCCCCGCTCGTCGCCGGGACCGAGAGCGTGGCCCTGCTGTCCATCGCGCTCACCGCGCTGCTCTGCATCGGCGCGCTGCTGCTCACGCTGGTGATGAACACCGCGGCGCGCATCCGGCTCGTCGCCACCCTGCGTACCATCGGGTTCAGCTCGCGGCAGACCGCCGGCGTCCTCGCCTGGGAGCTGGGACCCGTGCTGGTGGTCGGGCTGATCGCCGGGGCCGTGGTGGGACTGCTGCTGCCGGGCGTCGTGCTCGGCCCGCTCGACCTGCGCGGCTTCACCGGCAGCCCGGTGCAGCCGGAGATCGTCCGGGATCCGTGGTTGATCCTCGCCGCGCTCGCCGGCTTCGCCGCCGTGGCCGCCGTCGCGACCCTGGCGGCGCTCGCGGGTGCACGGCGCGCATCGCCCGCCGCCGTGTTGAGGACCACCGGAGGGGGATGAGGGAAGAATGAGTGCCGTGACCGAGAATGCCCGCGCCGACGCGTCGATCCGCTGCGCCGACCTGGTGCGCATCTTCACCGCGGACGGCGTGGAGGTGCAGGCCCTGCAGGGCCTGACGCTGCGGGTGGATGCGGGCGAGCTCGTCGCCATCGTCGGCGCCTCCGGGTCGGGCAAGTCGACGCTGCTCGGCATCCTGTCCGGGCTCGACAAGCCGACCGCCGGCCAGGTGTCCGTCGCCGGCCGCGACCTGCTCGCGCTCTCCAACCGGGAGCGGGTCGACTACCGGCGGCACACCGTCGGCTTCGTCTGGCAGCAGACCTCGCGCAACCTGCTCGGCTACCTGACCGCCCGCGAGAACATCGCGCTCACCATGTCCCTCGCCCGCACCCCTGACCGGGAGCGCCGCTCCGGCGAGCTGCTCGACCTGCTCGAGGTGTCGCACTGCGCCGACCGCCGGCCCACCGAGATGAGCGGCGGCGAGCAGCAGCGCGTCGCGATCGCAGTCGGGCTCGCCAACGACCCGCGCGTGCTGCTCGCCGACGAGCCGACCGGCGAGCTGGACGAGGCGACCAGCGCCGAGGTGCTGGAGGCGATGCGCGGCGTCAACAGGGAGCTCGGCGTGACGACGCTGATCGTCACGCACGACCCCGCCGTCTCCGACCACGTCGCCCGCACCGTGCAGATCCGCGACGGCCGCACCTCCACCGAGGTGCTGCGCCGCACGGGGGTCACGGCGGACGGCGACGAGCACATCGTGGCCGAGGAGTTCGCGGTGCTCGACCGGGTGGGCCGGCTGCAGCTGCCGCAGGAGTACCTGACGACGCTGGGGATGCGCGAGCGCGTGCGGCTCGCGCTCGAGACCGATCATGTCGGCGTGTGGCCGCACGCCGCGGGGGAGGACGACGCCGATGACGACCGCTGAGAGCATCCTGGAACGCGACGACGCCGGGCAGGCGCAGCCGATCCTTTCCGCGGAGGGCGTCGGCCGTGTGTTCGAGACCGACGCCGGACCGGTGGTCGCGCTCGCCGAGGCGACCCTCGCCGTGCATCCCGGCGAGCTCGTCGTCGTGAAGGGCCGCTCCGGGTCCGGGAAGACGACGCTGCTGAACGTGCTGAGCGGCCTCGACAGGCCGACAACCGGCCGGGTCGTGCTCGACGGCGTCGACCTGACCACCGCGGACGAGGCCGAGCTTGTGCGGCTGCGCCGCCGCAGCACGGGCGTCGTCTTCCAGGCGTTCGGCCTGATCCCCGTGCTGTCCGCCGCCGAGAACGTCGAGCTCCCGCTGCGGCTGCTGGAAACCCCTCCGGCCGAGCGGGATGCGCGGGTCGCCGAACTGCTCGATCGCGTCGGCCTCGCCGCGCACGCCAAGCAGCGGCCCACGGAGCTCTCCGGAGGCCAGCAGCAGCGGGTCGGGATCGCCCGGGCGCTCGCCGCCGACCCGCCGCTGCTGTTCGCCGACGAGCCGACCGGCCAGCTCGACAGTGTGACCGGCCGCGCCATCATGGACCTGCTGGTCGAGCTGGTGCACGGCAGCGGCGTCGCGGCGGTCGTGACGACGCACGATCCGCTGTTGATGGCCAGGGCCGACCGCGTCGTCGAGCTGCACGACGGCCGCCTCGCCGCGCAGCAGCGTCCCCGCGGCCGCCACGCCGCCGACTGACCGCGCACCTTCGCCGCGGCGCGCTCTCGTTACATTTGCGCCAAATCGTGGCTCCGACGTGCGCTCGACACACATTTGGCGCAAATGTGGAGGAGCGGTTCGCGGCTCAGACCGCCACGCTGGTCACGGCCCCGTCGGCCCAGCGCACGAGGGCGGTCGCCCCGCCGCCGACGGTGCGCACGATCTCGACGGACGGCGCGCCGGTGGGCACGATCCGCCCGAGGTGCACCGCCACCGCGACCACGTCGTCCACCCCGACCCCGTCGAACTCCGCCCACGGGACGCTGGTCACCTCCCCGATCGGCGAGGTGCCGCGCTCCTCGTGGACGCGCACGCGTCCGTCGCCCGCCAGCACGAACAGCCCGGTGAACGTGCCGTCCAGCTCCAGCAGCCCCATCCCGGCATCCGGCGCGTCGGCCACCGCCGCGGGACCGGCTCCGGTCAGCGGCCAGCCGCTCGCCCGCAGCGGCACGGGCACACCGGCACCGGCCTCGTCGTCCGCCAGCCGCCGTGTCACGCGCACCTCCCACGGTCCGCGCACGATGGATGCGGTGCGCAGCACCGGCCCGTCCGTCACCCGCCCGCTGCGCCCGGAGCCGTGGTCGGCGCTGTCGTCCCCGGAGGTGTCCACCCAGTGCGTGCGGCCGGTGGAGGTGGCGAAGGCGGCGATCCCGTCGTCGCCGACGACGTCCGTCTCGAACCCGGACCGGTTGGTCGTGCGCCCCTCGGCGTCGATCGCGCCGATCGAACTGTCCACCGGCGAGTCGACCGTCGCTCCGGTCAGCGGCGGGAGGGTCGCCGACGAGTAGCCGAGGCGCGCGTACAGCGGCGAGTCCGCCGTGAACGCGCCGGGCAGGCCGTGGTCGGCGCCGTGGTTCACGAGCCGGACGACGCCGTCCGCGACGGTGCCGCTCACGATCCAGCCGGCCGCCCGGATCAGGCGGCGCACGTCGCCGCGCTCGACGGGCAGCGGTGCCTCGGTCGCCGTCCAGACCTCGTGGTCGGCGGGGAGCGCGAGTCCGAGGAAGCCCTTCGAGGCCCAGTACGGCGAGCCGGACCCGGAGTACGCCTGCGCCATCGCCGGCCACTCGCCGAACAGGCCGACCGACAGCAGGCCGCGCGTATCGACCGCGCCGCGATCGAGGAACGCCTTCAGCATCCCGGAGGCGCCGCGCCGCACCGTGCCCATCGGCACCCGGGTCGCGCCCGTGATCGCGCCCATCCACAGCGGAGCGGCAGCGGCGAAGCGGTAGATCAGGCTGCGGCCCTGCAGCACCGGGATCCCGTTGGCGCCGATCAGCGCGACGTGGTCGTCGAGGAAGCGCTCCAGCCGGCCGCGGAACACCGGCTCCAGCGTGGAGGCGCCGAACCGGTCGGCGCCCTCGGACGCGGTCCAGAGCAGCGGGTAGAGCTGCATCGCCCAGCCGCAGTAGTAGTCGAAGGCGCGCAGCGGGCCGTCGGCATACCAGCCGTCTGTGCGGAAGTAGGACTCGATCGTCGCGAGGTCGGCCGCGATCCGCTCGGGGTCGTGCGGGCCGTCCACCGACGCCAGGAACGTCTCCACCGTGATCCGGAACCACAGCCAGTTGTTGTCCGGGTACCAGCCGCCGGGGGCGTCGGCGAGCCAGGCGGCGACGTTCCGCTGCTCCTCCACGGACAGCGTGTCCCACAGCCACGGCCGGGTCAGCTGCAGGCCGAGCGCGATGGATGCAGCCTCCACCTTGGCCTGGCCCACCCGGCTCGGCAGCGGCCAGCGCTCAGGGTTCGCCGGGTCGCAGCCCGCCGCGAGGCCGTCGCGGTACCACTGCGTGAACTCGTGCGGGTCGTCGCCGCGCTCGCCGCGGGTGCGGAAGGAGTACAGCAGGAACGACCGCGCGAAGCCCTCCAGCCCGTCGCTGTCGGAGCCGTGCGAGCTGGTGATGCCCGGCAGCAGCACCCGGCTGCGCGAGGCGGAGAAGTAGGGCCGGAGCGAGAGCAGCAGGTGGTCGGCCACCGCCTCCCAGTGCCCGCGCGTCCACCCGGTGTACGGCGAGAGCGTCCGGTCCTCCGGGGGCAGGTCGATGCGGGCGGGGTCGAACGTCATGCGGTCTGGTCTCCTTCGTCCATGGTGGTGGCGGCCGGGATCGACGCGGGCAGCGTCGACTGGCGCACGTGCAGCTCCGGGCTGAGCGTCACCCGGTAGGCCGGCCGGCTGCTCCCCGCCTCCAGCCGGGCGATCAGCAGGTTGACGGCCTCGCGGCCGACGAACTCCTTCGGCGGTCGTACCGCGGTGATCGCGGGGTCGCCGAACCGGGCGACGTCGTCGTCGTAGGCGACGATCGCGAGGTCGTGCGGCACCCGGACGCCGCGGTCGAGCGCGTGCTGCTCCAGCGCGATCGCCTGCGGGTCGGGGAGCACGATCACGGCGGTCGTGCGGGTGCTCTTCAGGAGCGCGAGCGCGTCGTCCATCGCCTCCTCCCGTCCCGGCGCGTCGAAGCGGATGC